>NZ_JBWBQS010000002.1:0-360357 GCF_056279125.1 Novosphingobium sp. Sphag1I
GGCCGCATCATCGCCACGCGTGCTGCGCAGCAATTGAAGCCCTGCCTGCTTGAACTGGGCGGCAAGGCGCCTTTGGTGATCTGCGCCGATGCGGATCTCGACGAGGCGGTAAAGGCGGCGGCTTTCGGCGCCTATATGAACCAGGGCCAGATCTGCATGTCGACCGAGCGGATCATCGTGGTGGACGCCGTGGCCGATGCCTTTGCCGAGAAATTCGCCGCCAAGGTCAAGACCTTGACCGCAGGTGATCCGCGTCTGGGCAACACGCCGCTGGGCGGGGTGGTTGATGCCAAGACGGTGGCGCATTGCCTCAGCCTCGTCGATGATGCCGTGGCCAAGGGTGCAGTGCTGCTGACGGGCGGGGAAACCACGCTCAACGTCGTGATGCCCGCGCATCTGGTGGACAAAGTGACGCCGGACATGAAGCTGTTCCGCGACGAAAGCTTTGGCCCCGTCGTCGGCATCATCCGCGCGCGCGACGAGGCCCACGCCATCGAACTGGCCAATGACACCGAATATGGCCTGTCCGCCGCCGTGTTCACGCGTGACATCGCCAAGGGCCTGACCCTTGCCAAGCAGATCAAGTCGGGCATTTGCCACGTCAACGGCCCGACCGTCCATGACGAGGCCCAGATGCCCTTCGGCGGCGTCGGCGCATCGGGCTATGGCCGCTTCGGCGGGCGTCAGGGCATCGACAGCTTCACCGAAACACGCTGGATCACGGTGGAAACACAGAACGGGCATTTCCCCATCTGATGCGTTGTAAAGGGCCAAGACGCTCTAACCCCTGCCCCCCATTTAATACGTCAAGAAAACATAAGAGGATTCCATGCAGCCCTATCCCCCGCTCAGCCTGCAAATCGCTGGCGAAACCCTGTCTGTCGGCCATCGCGACAGCTTTACCGTTCGTAACCCGGCCACGGGCGAAGCGCTGGCCCAATTGCCGTTGACCGATGCGGAGGATCTGGATCGCGCGCTTGAGGCAGCGCAGCGCGGTTTCCGCCACTGGCGCCAAACCTCGGCCCAGCAACGCGCCGAGGTGTTGGAAGGCGCCGCGCGCCTGATGCTGGAGCGCCGCGAGGAACTGGCATGGATAGCGACGCAGGAACAGGGCAAGACACTGGCCGAAGCGCGCGCCGAAGTGATGATGAATGTCGGGCTTTTCCGCTTTTACGCTGGAGAGGTGCATCGCATCTATGGTCGCCAGTTGGTACGCCCTGTCGGCCTGCGTTCCACGGTGGTCCATGAACCGGTGGGGCCGGTTGCGGCCTTTGCGCCATGGAATTTCCCCCTTGGCAATCCGGGGCGCAAGCTGGGCGCGCCGATTGCGGCGGGCTGCTCGGTGATCCTCAAGGCGGCGGAAGAGACACCCGCCTCTGCGCTGGGGGTGCTGCAATGCCTTTATGACGCCGGATTGCCGCGCGATGTGGCGCAGGCGGTGTTTGGCGATCCGGCACAGGTTTCAAGCCATCTTTTGCGCTCGCCCGTGATCCGCAAGGTGAGTTTTACCGGATCGACCACCGTGGGCAAATTGCTCATCAAACAGGCCGCCGACGATCTGAAACGCACCACGATGGAACTTGGCGGACATGGTCCGGTGCTGGTGTTTGGCGATGTGGATCTTGATCGCGTACTGGACACGGTGGTGCCGCACAAATTCCGCAATGCAGGACAAGTCTGTGTGGCCCCCACGCGTTTTATCGTCGAAGACGCCATTTACGACCGTTTTGTTAACGGCTTTTCCGCAAGGGCCAAGGCTTTGAAAGTCGGACCGGGTTGGCAGGAAGGCGTGCAAATGGGGCCAATGGCCAATGCCCGCCGTCCTGAAGCGATGGAAAAACTGGTAACGGATGCAGTGGCACGCGGCGCGCGCCTGATGACGGGCGGTGAACGTATCGGCAATCAGGGTTATTTCTTCGCCCCCACTGTCTTGGCCGACACGCCGCTTGATGCCGAAATCATGAACGAGGAGCCATTCGGTCCGGTCGCACTGATCAACCGCTATGCGGACGAGGAAGCGATGATCGCGGAGGCAAACCGCCTGCCCTATGGTCTGGCCGCCTATGCATGGACACAGGACTATCAGCGCCACCGCCGGCTTTCCGCCGAACTAGAGACGGGCATGCTGGCCATCAACACCACCACGATCGGCGGGGCCGATGCGCCCTTTGGCGGGGTCAAATGGTCGGGCCACGGGGCAGAGGACGGCCCGGAAGGTTTGCAGGCCTGCCTTGTCACCAAAACTATTCATGAAGGATAAGAGACACGCGGCATAGGCTGCATTGCCGCCGGGAAAAGATCCCCGGCGGCAATGCCATCACCCAAATTGCCGGGCAAAGCGCGCAAACAGCCCGCCATCGCGCAGCAAGGCGATCTGTGCGTCCGAACCGACATCAGCCCGCGCAGGAAAGCGCCTTGCCTCCTCGCCCGGCGTGTCGATCTCGATGGTCAGATCGCGTTGGTCCGCATTCAACCGCTCGATCCCCAAAATAGCGATACGGCTGTCTGCACGGACAAGTTTGCTTGCGTCCTGATCCCACAACACCGGCAATACGCCCATCGCCACCAGATTGGCGCGATGGATACGCTCAAAACTGCGCGCGATTATCGCCCGAACGCCCAGCAAGGCTGTGCCTTTGGCCGCCCAGTCGCGTGCCGAACCGGTGCCATATTGCCTGCCTGCAAAAACCACCATCGGCGTGCCCTTGGCGGCAAATTGCTGGGCGGCCTCAAACACCGATTTTTCCTCTCCATCCGGTCCCAGCGCAAGATTGCCCGCAGTGCTGGCCAACAGATTGACAAGGCGGGCATTGTCGAATGTCCCGCGCAGCATCACGCGGTCATTGGCCCGCCGCTCGCCATAACTGCCCAAACTTGTCACGCCTGCCGTGCGCAGCCATGCCGCCGCCGGCGATGACGCGCCGATCCGTCCGATGGGCGAAATATGATCGGTCGTCACATTGTCACCCAGCACCAGCAGCGCCCGCGCATCGCATAGATTGCCGGTCAAACCCTGTTTCGTTCGGGCGAAAAATGGCGGTGGCAGCACCATGGTCGATGACGCATCCCATGCGAATTGCGGCCCATCGGGGGCGGCCAGCGCGTGCCATTGATCCATCTGCGGACATGGGCATCCGTCATTCTCCACCGCCCGCAAAACCGCCGTCACCTCCGCTGTGCCGGGCCAGAGATCGGACAGCCGCACCGGCGCTCCATCGCGCCCAACCCCCAGCGGATCATCGGCCAGATTGACCGTCAGGCGCCCCGCCAGTGCGGCCGCCACCACCAAAGGCGGCGATGCCAGATAATTGGCGCGAATGGCCGGATGGATACGGTTTTCAAAATTGCGATTGCCAGACAGCACCGCCGTCAGCAAAGCGCCTTGACGCAACGCCTCTGGTTTCAATTCGCCCGAATTGCCGACGCATGTGGTGCAGCCATACCCCACCACATGAAAGCCCAGCGCATCAAGAGCATCCTGAAGCCCCGCGCGTTTGAGCATGTCGGCCATACGCGGAGATCCGGGGGCCAGAGATGTCTTGACCCATGGCGGCACCGAAAGTCCGTGCGCCACCGCTTTTTGCGCCAACAAACCGGCGGCCACCATCAATGCGGGATTGGCGGTATTGGTGCAACTGGTAATGGCCGCAATGGCAATGAGGGCATCATCATCCTGCGCAAAATTTTCGCGCAGGCTGTCGGGCACCGCCGAGAGCCCAAGGATCTGTTGCGGGCGACTTGGCCCTGCCATCAACGGTTCGACCTTACCCAGATCGATGGTCACACGGCGCGAATAGAGCCTTGGCGGACCGGCGTCGCGCCATAATCCGGTTTTGCGCGCATAGGCTTCGTAATCCGCCACCGGGCGCCCCATCGCCGCCATATAGTCCAGCGTCGCCCGATCCACCGGAAACAACGCAGCCGTCGCGCCATATTCGGGGCACATATTGGCAATGGTTGCCCGGTCGGTCAGCGTGAGATGGTCGAGCGCCGGGCCGCAAAATTCGACAATCTCATCCACCACATTGGCGCGGCGCAATTGGGCCGTGATGAACAGGGCCGCATCGGTCGCCATCACCCCCTCGAACAGGGCGCCTTCCAGCCGCACCTCGACCACGCGGGGCAAGGCGATCGGCACCGGCGCGCCCAGCGCCGCAAGTTCCGCCTCTATCCCGCCCACGCCCCAGCCCAGCACGCCCAGCGCATTGACCATTGTGGTGTGGCTGTCCGTACCGATCACGGTTTCGGCGATCCATTGTCCGTCGTGGCGGATGCATCCGCTGGTCAGGCGTTCCAGATTGATCTGGTGACAGATGCCCTGTCCGGGCGGCACGATGTTCAGACGGTCAAAGGCGCGTTCGGCCCATTTGAAGAAACGGTAACGTTCGGCGTTGCGGACATATTCCAGCGCCAGATTGCGCGCAGCGGCATCGGGCGAGCCGCTGTGATCGACATGCACCGAATGGTCGATGACCAGATCGATAGGAATCGCCGCATCGACCGTTTCGGGCCTGTACCCATGCGCCGCGGCATAGTCGCGCAGCGCCGCCAGATCGGCCAGAGCCGCCACGCCCGCTGTGTCCTGCATCAGGATGCGCGAAGGGCGGAAAGGGATTTCCGCCTCCACCGTGCCACCATCGAGCCATTGGCGGAAATGGGCGATATAGGGCACGGGATCGGCTTCATGGGCCAGAATATTTTCCAGCAGGATCGTCAGCGAACGCGGCAGGGCGGAAAGCGCCGAGCGGTCCTGTTTGTTCAGGCGCGAAAGCATGGGTTCAATCCGCCGCCGCGATCCGCGCCCTTAGCGCGCGCAGGCTGCCCCCGGTCTTGATCTTGCCCGGCAACGGATGGCCCACGATGCTTTCGGCCAGACGCGCGCATTCGGCCAGTTTTTCAAGGTCGATGCCGGTTTCGATGCCCAATTCCTCGCACAGGAACACAAAATCCTCGGTGGCAATATTGCCCGCCGCCCCGCCATGCGCGGCAAAGGGGCAACCGCCCAGCCCCCCCACGGCCGCGTCATAATGACATACCCCCATCTCAAGCCCGGCCATCGCATTGACGATGCCCAACCCGCGCGTGTCATGCAGATGCAGCGAGAGGTCGAGATCCGGCCATTTTTCGCGCACGGCCCCGACCACGCGCCGGATGCGTTCGGGCGTGGCCCATGCCATCGTATCGCCCAGTCCCATCAGATTCAGTTTTTCGCCGCAATCCTGCGCGATCGCGAGCATGTCGCCCACGAGGCTGACCACGCGCGCAGGATCGACGTCGCCTTCGAAATTGCACCCAAAGGCGGCGGTGACAAAGCCGGTCCGGACCGGAATGCCATGGGCCTGATACATGGCGATCAGTTCAGGCTGGGCCGCGCGCTGCTGCTGGGCTGTGCGGTTCTGATTGCGTTTCAGGAACATGTCCGAGGCATAAAGCGTCAGCTTGCCTTCAAGGTCGAGCCGCCCGGTGGCGATTGCCCGCTCCAGCCCGCGTTGGTTGAGCCAAAGGCCAGCATAGCGCACGCCCTCGCGCATGGTCATGCCCGCCACAACCGCTTCGGCATCGGCCATGCCGGGCACTTTGCCGGGATGTACGAAAGAGGTCACCTGAATAAGGCCCACCCCGGTATCGGACAGCGCATCGATCAATCGGATCTTGTCACTCGTGGGGATCGGCGCGCGCTCGATCTGGAATCCTTCACGCGGGCCTTCTTCCTTGATAAAAACGCGGGCGGGCAGGTTGGTCATTTTTCTTCTCCCGAAACGAAAATGCAGCAAACCGGGCATGAGCCATTGACATTTCGCGTCTCTGTTCTGCTATACAGAACATCGAGGCAATTAGGTGCAAGGCAAAGCGTGAACATGAATTCAAAGCCTGGGGTCGCAGCGGTTGATCGCGCGCTGGATATTCTCGAAGCCTTTCGCGCCGGCAAACCTGTGCTGACGCTCGCCGAAATCGCGCGGATCACCGGGCTTTACAAAAGCACGATCCTGCGCCTGCTGGGCAGTCTGGAGCGCTATGGCTTTGTCTGGCAACGTGCGGACGGCACCTATCAATTGGGGGCCAGCCTGCTGTCTTTTGCCGCAGTGTTTCAGGATTCCTTCGACCTGCGCCATTTTGTCGAGCCGGTGCTGGACCAACTGGTGATCGATACGTCGGAAAGCGCGACTTTCTATATCCGCGATGGCGACGATCAGGTCTGTCTGTTCCGCGCCGATGGCAGCAATGTCGTGCGCGATTACAGTGTGCGCCCTGGATCGCGCCGCACTTTGAACAAGAGTGCGGCCAGCGCGACCCTGTTGCAATTCGATGGCGGATTGCGGGCGCCCTTGTCGCGCGATGCGATGGTGCTGGTATCGGTGGGTAACGTCAATCTGGACATGGCGGCGATTGGTGTGCCGGTGTTTGGCGCCGATGGCGGCTTGCAGGGCGCAATTACCCTGTCCGGCCCCAGCCTGCGCTTTACCGAGGAATATGTCGCCCGCCTGGCGCCCGTGGCGGTGGAGGCCGCGATCGCCCTCTCGCTGCGGTTGGGCGCAAGACCGGGTCTGCTCCCTCCCTTGCAACCTGTCGCGTTGACGGCGGAATAAATCCCCCATCGCCTAGATCGCCCCACTGGCCTTAAGCCGGGCCAGAGCAGCATCGTCGCGCCCAAGACTGGCGTAAATGTCGGCATTGTGTTGCCCCAGCCATGGCGGGGGGCAACGTGCGGCAGGCTGGCTGTCGGCAAGGTCGAAACCGGCACGCACCACCCGGACCCCACCGAAGTCGGCATCAGGCATCGCTAGATCCTGCAAAAGATCGCGTGCGGCGATCTGAGGATGGGCAAGGATTTCGGGTACGGTCAGGATCCGCCCCGCCGGAATGCCATGGGCGTTAAGCAGGCCTTCCCACTCCTGCGCGCTTTTGGCGGCCAGCGCCTGTTCTAGTTCTGCATTGATCGCGGCGCGGTTGGCCTTTCGCGTCTCGCGCTCGGCAAAGCGGGGGTCGATGGCAAGGTCGGGGCGCCCGATCAGCTCACACAGCTTCTCGAACTGCTCCTGCTTGTTGGCGGCAATGTTGATAGGCCCATCGGCGCAGCGAAAGGCGCCCGATGGCGCGGCGGTCATGTTCTGATTGCCGATGGGGCGCGCCTCGACCCCGGCGATCAGGTAATTGGACACCGCCCACCCCATGGCCGAGAGCGTGGCGTCCAGCATCGAGAGGTCGATGAAGGCCCCCTCGCCCGTCCGTCCGCGTTTGACCAGCGCGCTGACCACCGCAAAGGCAGCCGCCATCCCGCCCAACGTATCGCACAGCGGATAGCCCACGCGCAGGGGCGCGGTATCGGCGTCCCCGGTGATGCTCATCACGCCCGACATGCCCTGCACGATCTGGTCATAGGCCGGGTTGCCCGCCAACGGACCCTTCTGGCCAAAGCCGGAGATCGCGCAATAGATCAGCCCCGGATTGGCGCTGCGCAACGCGTCATGGCCAAAGCCAAGGCGCTCCATCACACCGGGACGGAAATTTTCCACCAGAACATCGGCGCTCGCCACCAGATCGCGGAACAGCGCCTTGCCCTCGGGGTGTTTCAGATCGACCGTCACCGACAGCTTCCCCGCGTTCTGCGCGAGGAAGCTGGTGCCCATCAGTTGCGCGTTGAGCGCGGGCGACGCGCCCAGCTTGCGCGCCAGATCGCCGTCCTTCGGGTTCTCCACCTTGATGACCTGCGCCCCCAACAATGCCATCTGATAGGTGGCATAGGGGCCGGAAAGGATATTCGTCAGATCGAGAACCCGAATGCCCGAAAGCAGGTCGGCGGGGGGCCGCTGCGCATGATCCGTCACGTGTCAGATCTCCGCCGTGTTCACATCATAGCGATAGAGCCAGTCATAGCGGTCGCGGATCGGATCGCGGCTCCATTCGGCCTCCATATAGGCGACGGCACCTTCCTCGGTGGCCAGTGCGGATTCATGGAAACGGGCGGTGTTTTCCTTGGCCCCTCGCACCATCGCGCTGGTACGTTCGACGCGCGCCTGTTCATAGCGGTGCAGCGCCTCGACCGGATCGGCATATTTGTCGAGGCAGCGGCCCAGCACCACCCCGTCCTCGATCGACATGACCGCGCCCTGCGCCAGGAAGGGAAGCGTGGCGTGGCAGGCATCGCCCAGCAAAGTGGCCCGGCCCACGCTCCACGTCTGGCGCGGCGCGCGCTCCATAAAGGCCCATTTCATCACCGAGGGCGCGGCGCGGATCAGCGTCTGGACATCCTCGTGCCATCCGGCGAAATCGCGGGCGCATTCCTCGTTCGAACCTTGCGTGTACCAGCTTTCCACCTGCCAGTCGTCGCGCTCGATCGTGCCGATCATGTTCATTAATTTGCCCCCGCGCAGGGGATAGTTGACCAGATGCCCGCCTGGGCCGATCCACGTCCAGCCCAGCATGTCGCGCAGCCTTTCGGGCAGGCGATCCATGGGAATGACCCCTCGCCAGGCGATCATGCCGGTGAACTGCGCCTCATCATCGCCGAAGAGGCAGCGGCGCACGGTGGATTTCACCCCGTCCGCGCCCACCAGCAGGTCGCCCTGCGCATGGGTGCCATCGGCGAAATACAGGGTCACGCCATCCTCGCGCACGTCAATGTTGTTGACCGCTTTGGCCAGATGGACCGCATCGGGCTTGATCGCGCGGACCGCATCGATCAGCGTGGCGAGCAGATCGGGACGATAGACCGTCAGATAGGGATAGCCGTATTTCTCAATCGCCTCCGGGCCAAGGTCGAACATCGGCCATGCGCGGCCCGTGTTCCACAGGCGGAATTCCTTGCGGCGCGGCGCGCAGGAGGCCGCTTTAAGCGTTTCAAACACGCCCAGCGCATCGAGCGCGCGCGAACCATTGGGGCTGATCTGAACCCCCGCGCCCACTTCGCCCAGTTCGGGGGCCTGTTCATAGACCTCGACATCATAGCCTCGGCGCAGCAACGACAGGGCCGCCGCCATGCCCCCGATACCACCGCCCGCAATCAGAACCTTGAGAGATTTTGTCATATATCGCTCCCCAAACTCGTGAATTTTTTTGAAATGGTAGGCGCTGGGTCAGTCCACCGCGCTGCGCAGCCAATCGAAAGCCGCCATGACCGGCGCGTCGGAAACCTTGAGCAACAGCGCATCGCTGTCGGCGCGGTGGCGATAGGGCCGCCATGCCGGGATCGCGATCGTGTCGCCAAAGCTCCAGTTGAAGGTCTGGCCGTCGATGTCGGTCTGGCCATGGCCTTCGACCACGGCGTAGATGATGTTGGCCGTGGTCCGGCATCGCGCGGTTTCCCGCCCGGCGATCAACCTTTGCATATCCAGCCGGATGGTTTTCAGCGCCGGATCGCCCAATTGCACGCTGGCATGCGCATCATCGGACGCCGCCGCCACATCGAGCCGCGCCAGCGTATCCTCGCGCCGGAACGCCAGCGGCGAACTGTCGACCGGCGCCGGATCGGCTTCGACCCCTTCGGGATGCGGCTCATAGAACATCGGTTCCAGCAGATGGACCAGCGGAACGTCGAGAAAATCCATCCAGTAGCAATCATCCGGCCCGACATTGTCATGCGAATGCCACGCCCATGCCGGGGTCAGCAGCACATCGCCCGGACGCATCTCCACCCGATGGCCGTCAACCACGGTATAGGTGCCCCGCCCTTCAAGGATCAGGCGCAGGGCGTTAGGCGTATGGCGATGGGCGCGGGCCGTCTCGCCGGGGCGGATCATCTGATAGGCCGCCACCATTGAGCGCAGCGTCGAATAGACATTGCCCTCGACCGGATTGAACATGGTCAGATTACGACGCTCGGCCTTGTCGGTGCCGATCAGCTCGCCAGCGCGGGCAAGGATCGGCTTGACATCCGCATAGCGCCATTGGTGCGGCAGGAAATTGGCGCGCGGCTGCGGCCAAAGCGCGGGAAAGCGGCGGTGCCAGCCCCCTTCCATGTTGAGCGCGGTGAAGGCAGCGTAAAGGTCATCGAGCGTGGCAATGTCGGCCATGGCGCGTTCAATCCTGCTTGATGATGGGCGGGACATAGGGCGCGGCGAAAACCTCGCTGGCCCCTTCGCGGCCCTGCACCACGTCCACGGTCATTTCGCCAAGGCGGGTGATCGAGATGCGCACCTTGTCACCATCGACGATGGGGGCCACGCCCTGCGGCGTGCCGGTGGCGATAATGTCGCCCGGTTGCAACGTCATCACCGCCGAGGCGGTCTCGATCATGCCGGGAATATCGAGCACCAGATCGCGCGTATTGGCATGCTGGCGCAGCTCGTCATTGACCCACAGGTTCATCTCCAGCTGGTCGGGATCGGGCACTTCATCGGCCGTGGTGATCCACGGACCAACTGGGCAGAACGTGTCATAAGCCTTGCGGAAAACGCGCTCTTCGCGGCCGCGCACCACCATGTCCATCAGGCAGGCATAGCCGAACACCGCCTCGCGCCAGTTTTCACGCGGGACCGAACGGCAGGTCTTGCCAATGACGATGCCCAGCTCGGCCTCATGATGAACCTCGCGCCCCGGCACATGGGGCAGGATGACAGGATCATTCGGACCCGAAACCGACGAGGAGGGTTTGAGGAAAAACCCCTGATTGGTGGCGCGATAGCCCGCCTGCATTTCGCGGCCATGGGCATGATAATTCACCGGATAGGCGATGACTTTGTTGGGCCATGGCACCGGGGTTTCGAGGCGCACATCGGACAGGCTCTTGCGCGGCGCGGTGGCCAGGGCGGCCTCGATCCGTGGGCGCAGAATGGCGAAATCACGGATCAGCACCAGCGGGCCGACCGGCGGCCATTGCGTGGGATCCACGCCGCAAACCTGCGTCACATCGGCGATTTCATTGCCAACACAGACCCCGATCCGGCCACCATCAAATCTTGCGAGACGCATTGCTAATTCCTGTTCTATTGAAAAGAACGATGTTCTTTTTATAAACGAGTCGGCGATGAAATCAACTGTATTCACGATGCCGAAATGGTGATTTCTGTCACCCGCACCGACGCGCATCGCCAAGGAAAAGGGCGCGCGACAGCATCGCGCGCCCCTTCACATCACCCCATCATCGGGCGTCAGATTTCAGAATTTGGCGCGCAGGCGGGCGCCCCATGTGCGCGGCGGCGCAAGGTCATGGCCATTGTAATTGGCGATGAAGGGGTATTGCTGCGTGCCGGTATAGACGGCGGTATTGCCGATATTGCGGACAAAGGCCTGAACCGAGAAGCGATCACCCGGCGCGTAATAGGTCAGGCTGGCGTTAAACAGGGCATAGGCATCGGCCCGCGCATTCTCGACAAATTCGGCCGAAAGCCAGCGCGAGGAGGCAAAGCTCATGTCGGGCGTGAATTCCACCCGCGCGCCGTCCTTCAGGTCAAACGTGTGGGTATAATTGACATTGCCCGAAAATTTAGGCGTGCGCGGCAATTGGAAGCCGTTGCAATTGACGGTCCAGAAACCGATCCGCGCATTGCCCCCGGTGATCGGGGTCACGCCGCAGGTGGTCGTCGGATCGGGACTGGCCGCGCGATAGACCTGATAGGAGAAGTCCTTGTATTTGCTCTCGGTATATTCGACTCCGACATGGAAGGAGTCGTTCATCGTCGGGCGAAGCGTGGCCTCCAGCGTGATGCCCTTGGCCACAGCCTTGCCCGCGTTGAACAGCGAGGAAACCTGCGCGCCGCCGCGATCCAGCTGCGAGAAGTTCTCCTGCCGGTTCTTGTAATCCATATAGAACAATTCGGCGTTGATCAGCAGCAGGCGGCCAAAGAAGCGGTTCTTTGAGCCGATCGTATAGGCCGTCACGTCCTCCGGCTTATACGGGTCGATGTCGGCGTTGGACTGACCACCCGATTTGAAGCCGGTAACGACGCTGGCATAGAGCATGTTCTGGGGCGCCACGTCGAATTCGACGCCCGCCTTGTAATTCAGCCGCTTGGCCGAATAGGTGCCCTTCACCCACGTACCCGACGAGGTGAGGATTTCACAGGAGCCGCCAATGGCCGTACCGCCCGACGGACAGGCCAGGCTGCCCGCGATGGCATAGCGGTGGCCGTCAACCGATTTGGTTTCATCGGTATAGCGCAGGCCCGCCGTGGCGCGCAAACGGCTGGTCAACGAATAGGTCGCTTCACCGAAGGCGGCATAGGCCCGGGTGTTCAACTTGGCGATAAAGGCCGTGTCAGACGCGCGGCCAAGGCGGACGGCATTATAGCTGTCCTGATCCTCGTTGAAATAATATCCGCCGATCACCCATTTGACGCGATTGTCCGCATGGCCAAGGCGTACTTCCAGCGTCTGGCCTTCCGAGACGGACGGCGCGCCGTTGAAGTAGTTGTTCGTGCTGAAATAAAGCGCGGGCATGACCAGCGAGTCCTGCGTCACGCGCTGATAGGCCGGGATCACGGTCAGCACGGCCGGGCCAAGGTTCCAGTCGATATGGCCGTTGATGCCCAACACGTCGACGTTCTGATAGACCTTGCCGGTATCAAGCGGATAGATCCCCGGAGGTGCCGTCACGCTGCCGATCAGGGTGTTGAGCGACTGGTTGATCGAAGTCCAGCGATTGGCGGGAATGATCGGCTTGGGGTTTGTGAGGCCGGGGGCGCTGGGAGCGGTCGGTGCATAGACCACCTTGCCCGGCCCGCGACCGCCCAGATGCTGATAATTGACGCCAAGACGCAAGGTCAGCGTCTCCGTGGGTTGCGCTTTGACCTGAAGCCGGAGCGAGTGATGTTTATCATCATCGGTGCCGTCACTGATATAGCCATCGCGCGACACACCCTGGAACGATGCGCGCACCGCCAACTTTTCCCCCAGAGGGATGTTAAGCGCGCCTTCGGCATTATAGCCGCTGTAATTTTGAAAACCGGCGCTGACATATCCCTCGAACTGACCCAGTTTGGGCTGGACCGGGATGATGTTGAGCGCGCCGCCCGTGGCATTGCGGCCATAGAGTGTGCCCTGCGGGCCTTTGAGCACTTCGACGCGTTCGAGGTCATAGAAGGTCGCGGCCACGAACTGGCTGCGTGCGGCAAACACACCATCATAGGCCTGCGCCACGGCGGGGTTGGAATAGCCGGTGGTCGAGAAGTCACCCGCGCCGCGAATATAGACCTGGATCGCGCTGCCCCCCTGCGCAATCTGGACGCCGGGCGAAAGGCGGGCCAGATCGGTGGCCTGGGCCACACCGGCGCGGGTCAGCGTTTCGGCGGACAGCACGTCGATGGAAACGGCGGTCTTTTGCGCACTTTCCTTACGGAACTGGGCCGTCACAACGATTTCGTCGTTGGTGGGCGTGGGCGGAGCTTCGGCGGCGCAGGCCACCGCAGGCAACAGGGCGCTGGCGGCAACACCCAACAGGAACATCGCCGCGCGATCGCAACGTTTCATCTCAATCCTCCCCAATCTTTTCACAATTATCACACTTGGCCTTCGTCGGCAGGAGCGGCTTGCGGCGCGTTCTTACTGACGGAATGATGTTCTTATAAAATGCGATTCAGCTTGTGTCAATCAAAGTTGATTACAGATGTATTCGTCAATTTATGACGCCTTATAAGTCGTTTAGACGATTTCCATAGCAATCTAGACAGCTTGCCTCAATCACGATAGAACAGCATTCTATTTTCAGCGCGACTCCCCCAACGCGCCTTTGGGAGACGATGACATGACAACTTTCCCCGACGTTCCGGCCTTCACCGGCTTCAACACCCCATCGCGGGTAGAGGCCAACGTCCAAGACCTTGACGTGCGCGGCACGATCCCGCCCGAAATGGACGGCTGCTTCTATCGCGTTCAGCCCGAGCATCAGTTTCCACCCCTGCTGGGCAATGACATCGCGTTTAACGGCGATGGCATGATCTCGATGTTCCGCTTCAAGGATGGCCGGGTCGATTTCACCCAGCGCTGGGCCAAGACCGACAAGTGGAAGCTGGAGAATGCGGCAGGCCGCGCGCTGTTCGGCGCCTATCGCAATCCGTTGACCGACGATGAAAGCGTCAAGGGCAAGATCCGGGGCACCGCCAACACCAACGCCTATATCCATGGCGGTCGGCTCTATGCCTTGAAGGAGGACAGCCCCGCGCTGGTGATGGACCCGGTCAGTCTGGAAACGCAGGGCTACACCGATTTTGACGGGCGGATGAAGGGCGAGACTTTCACCGCCCACCCCAAGACCGATCCGGCCACGGGCAATATGTGCGGCTTTGGCTATGCCTCCAAGGGCCTGCTGACCCGCGACATGACCTATTACGAGATCAGCCCCCAGGGCGAGCTGCTCTATGACGTGTGGTTCGAGGTGCCCTATTACTGCATGATGCATGATTTCGCGATCACACCCGATTATGCGCTGTTTTCGGTGATGCCGATGACCAGCAGTTGGGAGCGGTTGAAGGCGGGAAAGCCCCATTTCGGCTTTGATACCTCGCAGCCCACCTATCTGGCCGTGATGCCGCGTAAAGCAGGTACCACCGCGCAGGACATCCGCTGGTTCAAGGGCGGCAATTGCTTTACCGCGCATGTGATGAACGCGCATCAGGACGGCACAAAGCTGCACCTCGACCTGCCCGTGGCGGCGAATAACATGATGCCCTTCTTCCCGGACATCAACGATGCGCCCTTTGATCCGGTGGCGGGCGCGACCTATCTGACGCGCTGGACCGTTGATCTGGCGCAGAATGAGGAGGAATACCGATCCGAGCGCCTGTCGGACATGATCGGCGAATTTCCCCGCATCGATGATCGCTTTACCGGGCAAAAGAACCGCTATGGCTGGATGGTCGTGATCGATCCTTCGCAGCCGGTCGAATTGAAAGGCGGCAGCGCGGGCGGATGGGTGATGAACACGCTGGGCTTTGTCGATCTGGAAAACGGCACTGAGCAGAAGTGGTGGTGCGGCCCGGTCTCCTCAATCCAGGAACCCTGTTTCGTCCCCCGCCCCGGTTCGGACCGCGAAGGCGACGGTTGGATCGTCATGGTCTGCAACCGTCTGGAAAACCACAGCAGCGACCTGCTGATCTTTGAGGCCACCGACATCGCCGCCGGGCCGATCGCCACCATTGCCATCCCGGTGCGTCTGCGCTTCGGCCTGCATGGCAATTGGGCCGAGGCCAGCGCGGTCAGGGCTTTGGAAGAGGCGTGAATTATGGAGGAGCGGGGGCTTTGGCTCTCGCTCTTTTTCTTGGGCAAGGATGCCTCCGGCGGGCAAAGGGCGGCGGCCCTTTGCAATCCCGTTAATGGAGTCATGCTTGGCTGAAAGCTATGCGTGAAACAATTAAAGCCTGCGGCGCGGCAAACTTATCATTGTCTGCGCCGCAGGCTTTAAAATTGCTGAGACTGGGGCATCAATTTCGGCTGCCACCCTGACGCAGTATAGACAGTAATGGGATTGCAAAGGGACAAGTCCCTTTGCCCGCCGGAGGCAATCTTTTACCCCTCGATCCCCCGACAAACCATATCGGCCAGCATCCCCACCGCCTCATTCCAATCGAGCGAGGCCAGATCGAAGCCCATCACCCCGGCCAGACGCTCACCGCGCGCGAGGGGGTAGATATAGACGCCGAGCACCACATTCATGGCCAGGAAGAAGCGCGCCTCGTTCAGATCAGGCAGACAGCGACGCAACAGGTCGATCAATCGCCGCCGAACCGGCTCGGCCAGTTGGCGGGTGATGAGGCGCGCCTCGTCGGAAGGATCGACCAGAGCCAGGCTGTAGATACGATGGCTTTTTTGCACATCGGCCCCCTCGCCCAGCATGGCCGAGCCGAAGAAGGCGGCGATCACCGCGCGGGCCGAAAGTTCGCCCGAGGCCTCCAACGCATCGAAACCGGCGTTTTGGGCGGCATGGATCGGGTCAAAATGGCGGCGAAAAACCTCGGTGAACAATTCCTGCTTGCCGCTCCAGTTGCGACTGAGCGAAGCAAGGCTGGTGCCCGCCCGCGCGGCAATGGCGCGGATGGTACAGCGGTCATAGCCGCTCTCGATAAACTGATCGTCAGCCGCGATCAGAAAGCGATCGCGGCTGGTGCCTTCGGGCGCTTCAGCCATCCACGCTGACCCGGCCATAGCGCCCATCGACATAGACCAGCGGCTCGCCGCCGCCCACGATCACTCTTTCCACCACACCTGTCACGACCCTATGGCTCCCGAAATCCGCAGTTTGTTCAACGCGGCACAGGATAGTGGCAACGCAGGATTCCACAAGCGGCAGCCCATCCTCCAGCCACCAGTCCAGCGTGGCGAAACGTTGCCCCGGCAAGGTGGAGACGAAGGTCTGGCAGGCGGCGGCCTGATCTGCGGCCAGAATATTGACCGCAAAGCGCCCATTGCCTTCGAGCGGCGCCAGCAACGAGGCCGTCCGGTTGATGGCCAACAACAGCGAAGGCGGATCCATGCTGAGCGACATGAAAGCCGTCATCGCAATGCCGCAAGGCACACCCGCGCCGTCCAGCGTGGTGACCAGCGCAACCCCGCTGGCCAACAGGCGCATGGCGGCGCGGAAGTCTCCTTCCAGCGCCGCGGTCACCTCGCCGCTTATGGCCGACCCGCTCATTTCCAGTCCACATTGGGCATCGCGCCCGACTTGGCCAGAAATTCGCGCACCTGACCCCATTCGCCATCGCGCTGGGCATACATATGGTCGCCAATGCGCGCGCGCCCCTGGCTGGTCAGATAGAACATTTCATAGAGTTCAATGCGGCTGCCCAGCGCGGAGCCCGCAAAATCCCATGCCGTGCGCATGATGCTGGCGCGCTGCTCGGCGCTCATGCCCGCAGCACCCGGCAGGTATTTGCGCAGCATGTCGCCGATTTCCGGATTTTCAAACAAGGCCAACGACGGCGTGCAGAGCAGATTGTGCGAACCGATGGCCCGGATGATCTGGTTCACCCGCGTCATCCATCCCGGCATCACGCAGCGCAGCACCGAAAGGTCGCGATGCGGAAAGAAGGCCCCCGCGCCCCAGTCATGCGCCCGCGCCTCGGCCGCCACAATGGCCGAACGGGTCAGCGACAGATAGGCGTGGATTTCACCCAGCATTTCGGCCGCATCGGGACGGGCGATACTGTTCGAGACCTTCAGGATGCTGGAGCAAAGGTCATAGGCAAACTCCAGCTTTACCATCGCGCGGATCGCGGTCTGTTGCAGCGTGTTGCCCGGCGAAACGCCTTGGTTAAGGTTGTTATAGACGTTGAGATCGCCGTCGCAGAACACGCGTTCATAGGGCACTTCGACATCGTCAAAGATGACAAAGGCGTCCTGTTCGTCAAAGCGTGAGGAGAAAGGCGCGTCCTGAACGCTGGCATTGGTGCCGTAATGGTCACGGCAGATCTGGATCACGCCCTTGGTCTTGACCGGGATTGAGAAGATCAGCGCATAATCTTCGCCGCCCGACGGGATCGGCGCCGAGGAATAGACATAGAGTTCATCGGCAAGCGGCCCCAGCGTGGCCAATACCTTGCCCCCGCGCACGATGATGCCGTTTTCATTACGGCCCACCACGCGCAGCGTCAGATCGGTGTTCATCCCCGCCAGATCGCCCACGCTCTTGTCGATATTGGCATGGACGATGGTGTGGGTCATCGAAAGGTCGCCCTCGATCACCTCGCGGTGAAATTTCTTGAGGCGTTCATAGCCTTCCGGCTTGCCCCGAGCCCAAATGTCGGCGCGGGCGGTATGCCCCGACAGCACGACGTTCACATAGTCTGGCGTGCGGCCCAACATACCGTTGGAATAGCGCGCCAGACGTTCCAGCCCGCGATGGCGGATCGCCAGATCTTCTGCGCTTTTGGGCAGCATCAGGCTGACGCTCATCTTTTCGCCAGGTCGTTCCGGGTCGGCAATCAGGCAGTCATCGGCATAGGTGTGTTGCCAGTCGAAATAGCCGGCCATGCCATCGACCGACCCGGCAAGGCGCGGATCTTTCGCCACATCAACCTTGCCATCGCCCAGATAGACAACCCGGTCATCTTTCAATCCGGCCTTATATTCGGCCCCAGTGCGAGCAGCCATTGCATCTTCTCCCAAGACGTGGAAACAAGTGTATTCACGAATCGTCAAATGCTCAATGAAACGTCATTCTGTCAAGTGGAACTTTGGGCATTGACGGCGCGATGAGCCGCTCATAGAATAACGTTCTATTTTAAGCGCCCCTTGCAGAAAGGCGCAAAGTTGGGAGAAGCGTTTGATGTCAGCCGCCCTTGCGCCTGCTGCCCCCGGCCCCGCCGCGCTGTCGTCGGCGCGTGATCGCTTTATGGCCCTGCTGGGCACCGAAGCCGTGCTGGACAGTGAACGCGGCCTGCGCGCCTTTCACGATCCCTTTGAAGGCCCCCGGCCGCATGGCCATCAACCCGCGCTGGTGGTGCAACCCGCCGATGCTGCACAGGTACAGGCCGCTTTGCGCGTTGCCGCCGAATTGCAGCTTCATGTCTGGACCTCGTCCAAGGGGCGCAATTACGGCTATGGCGGTTCGGCGCCGGTGGCGGACGGCGCGGTTGTCATCAACCTGTCGCGGATGAACCGGATTTTGGACATTGACGCCACCCATGGCACCGCCGTGATCGAACCGGGTGTCAGCTTTGCCGACCTCTATGCCGCGTTGCGCCGGGATAATGTGCCGCTGATGATGTCCGTCCCCGATCTGGGATGGGGCAGCATAATCGGCAACGCGCTGGAGCATGGCATCGGCTATAACGTGATGGGCGACCATGCCTCGGCGCTGTGCGGGATGGAGGTGGTGCTGCCCGATGGCTCTTTGCTGCGCACGGGTCAGGGCGCCCTGCCCGACAGCCCGTTGTGGCACAGGCACAGGCGCGGATTTGGCCCGGCGGTCGATGATCTGTTCAAACAATCCAATCTGGGCATCGTGACCAAGGCAGGGCTGCATCTGATGCCCCGGCCCGAAGTCATCGCCACCGGCACGATCCGCTGCGAGGCCGAAGAGGACATCGTGCCCCTGATCGCCATGGTGCGCCGCCTGCTGCAATCGGGCGTGCTTCAGGGCGTGCCGATGCTGGTTTCCTCGCCGCCCATGGCCACAGGATCGGGCAAAGGGCGCTTTACCGCCGAAAACCTGCGTCAGGTGCTGCGGCCCGGCCGCTGGAATTTGCGCTTCGGCCTTTATGGCCATGAGGCGATGGTTCGCGCCCGCCGCGATCTGCTGGAACGTGAAGTGGCCGCCATCCCCGGCGCGGTGATGGAACTGCGCCAATATGCGGGCGATGCCGGACCCGAAGATATCGAACCGCGCGATCTGATCGCCGCGGGCATCCCCAATCAGGTGTTGCTCGACCGCCTGCAAGGCGTTTTTGGCGATAGTTTCGGCCATATGGATTTTTCGCCGGTTCTGCCCATTGATGCCCATTATGCCCGCCGCGCGGAAACCCTGCTGGGTGAAACCATGGCGCGCCATGGGTTGATCGGCGCCTTCGGCCTGCTCTGCTTCCCGCGCAGCATGGTCAGCGCCAGTCTGGTGATGTTTGATGCCGCCGATCAGGCCCGCGTCGATACCGCCCGCGTGGCGGTGCGCCATTTGTGCGATGAAGTCGCGAAATGGGGCTGCGCACCCTATCGCGCCCATGTCGCTCTGGTTGATGATGTTCAGGACAAATTCGCCTTTGGCCAGAACGCCATGCGCCGCTTTTATACCAAACTCAAAGATGCGCTGGACCCCGCGGGCCTGTTGGCCCCGGGCAACCATGGCATCTGGGCAACCGGCCAACGCGGGGCGCCGTAATCCTGCCGCCTTTCAGAATAGCACTAATTTATAAAGACATAAGGGGTTTGCCGCAGGCGCGCTTCACCCCACGAGGAGAAAGACCATGAGTGGAGAGCGTATCTCCGTTGCCCAGGCGCATCGTCTGGCGCGTATGAATATCATTGCCGGATTCCTCGTGTGGGGCATCGCCCTGGCTGGCGTGTCGATGATGATGCCCGTTATGTATAATTCCATCATCACCGCCATGCATTGGACCATTGGCGAAACCACCCGCTTTATGGCGATCAAGTCTGCGGCATCGGCGCTGGGCGGTCTGGTGGCTGGGCCATTGCTGGTGCGATTGGGCGCCAAAAGAGTGCTGGTGCCCTCGATTTTCGTGATCGGCATTGCCACCAGCCTGCTTTATTTTGCCCAGACATTGCCCTTCTACTATGCGCTGGCGGCGGTATCGGGGGTCTGTTCGGTGTGGAGCGTGATCGCCGTTCAGGTGACGCTGGCCCGCTGGTATTCGGCCAGCCTTGGGCGTATGACCGGCTTTGCCATGCTGGGCGGGGCGCTGGCCGGGTTTGTTGTACCGATGGGCACGCGAATGGGCGTCAACCATTTTGGCTGGCATGCCACGGCGGGTGCTGCGGGCCTGATTGTGCTGGTGCTGGTGGGTCTGTCGATCTCGCTGCTGGTGCATGAAACGCCCGAGGCCTATGGCTATACCGCCGATGAATTGGACCCCGGCAAGGCCCGCCCGACCGGTGGCGCGCTTGACCTTGGCGAAGATTTTGCCTCGTTCCGCAAGACGCCGCAATTCTGGATGCTGATCTTGGCCACCGCACTTTCAGGCGTGATCAGCAACGGCATTAACGAATATATCCCGCTGTTCATCGAAAAGCATACAACGCTTGGTGCGACAGTCGCGGCGCTGGGCTTTACCATCGTCATCGTGATTTCCGGGCTGGGCAAGATCATCTTCGGCTGGGTTTTTGATCGACTCTCGACCAGGGGCGTGGCGCTTTGCTGGGCGCTGTGCGGGGTGGCGGCCTTGGCCACTTTCCCGCTGGCCGGTTATGCAACCTTCCTTGCCTTCACCATCCTGCGCGGCGTGTCGCATGGCGGGGTCATCGTTCAGGCGCCGGTGTTGGCACGCCATCTCTACGGCGTGCGGGCGCTGCCACAGGTGATATCGCTGCTGACGGCGGCGTTCCATTTGGGCGCGGCGGCGGGCATCGTGGCCATTGGCATCGGCGTCGACAAGACCGGCGGCTTTACCATTCCCTTCATCCTTGTCGCGGGCGTTGCCTTCATTGCCGCGGCGATTGGCTGGCAATTCCGGCCGCGTTACTGGGCCGGTCAACGGTCCGCGACGGGCGCCTGACGCATGGCTCAAACAATGCCATAAATAGCCAAAAACATTTATATTCAACGATATGATTGTCCCGCAACAGGGGCAACAGGAGAGGATATGTCCGTTTTGCTGCCCCACGGCATAAATGCCGCCGGTTTTGACAAGGCGCTGGGCGATTTCCGCCGCGCACTGGGCGATGGCGCTGTCTTGTCCGCCGAGGAGGATCGCCAAACCTATATCGACCCCTATGCGATGGGCGACGGGCTGGACCATGATTGCAGCGCGATCCTCGCCCCTTCGAGCGCGGAGGAAGTGCAGGCCATTATCCGCATCGCCAACCAGCACAAAACCCCGCTCTGGCCGGTCAGCCGGGGCAAGAATCTGGGCTATGGCGCGGCATCACCCAAGGAAAAGGGCGACATCATCCTCGACCTTTCACGGATGAACCGCATTCTGGATGTGAACGAGAAACAGGCCTCCTGCCTGATCGAACCGGGCGTGGGCTATTTCGACCTTTTCCGCCATTTGCGCGAACGCAACCTGCCGCTGTGGATGAGCGTGCCGGGCAATTCATGGGGCAGCGTGATCGGCAATGCGCTGGATCGCGGCATCGGCTATACCCCCTATGGCGACCATTGCGAAACGCTGTGCGGGCTGGAAGTGGTGATGCCCGACGGCGCGCTCCTGCGCACCGGCATGGGGGCGATGGCCGGGGCCAAGGGCTGGCAGAGCTATAAATACGGCTATGGCCCCGGATGGGACCAGATGTTCATGCAATCGAACCTTGGCGTGGTGGTCAAGGCGGGCCTGTGGCTGCAGCCGGAACCGGAAATGACGGCCAAGATCACGCTGGCCCTGCCCCATTTCGACGATGCGGGATGGGCGCTGGATATTCTATGCGATCTGCGCCGGCGCGACATCATCCAGCACAACATCGTGTTCGGTTCGCCCGTGCGCGCGGCATCCACCATGTCGCAGCGGGCCGATTGGTACACCGGCCCCGGCGCCCTGCCCGACAGTGTTTCGGAAAAGATGATGGCAAAACTGGGCCTTGGCTGGTGGAACGCCAAGATCAGCCTGTTTGGCGATGAGGGCAGCGTGATGGCGCAGGTGGCGCTGATCCGCCGCCTGTTCGAGCCGCGCCTGGGCGGCGCCTTGCAATTTGAGATTTGGAAACGCGGCGATCCGCTGGAAAAATCGGCCACCGGCATTCCCACCACAATGGGGCTGCAATCGGTCAACTGGTATGGCGGGCGCGGCGGGCATCTCAGCTTTGCCCCGGTCCTGCCGCAGGATGGCGAAATGGCGCTGGCCTATGCCAAGAAGATCAAGGCCTATTACGAAGAAGTAGGCCAAGACTATTACGCCAGCTTTACCATCGGGCGCCGCCATATCAACAATGTCAGCCTGATCCTGTATAACCGCGACGAACCCGAAGCCATCGCGCGCGTGGACAAGCTCTATCGTCATCTGCTGAAAGAAGCCGCCGCCAGCGGTTTTGGCGAATATCGCGGCCATATCTCCTATATGGACGAGGTGGCCGCCACCTATGACTTTGCCGATGGTGCGCTGGCGCGGCTGAACAACCGCGTGAAGGCCGCACTCGACCCCAACAACATCCTCGCGCCGGGCCGCAATGGCATCGATGGCCGCACCTATGGAGGAAGGCCATGATCCGCATTCTTGCTGTTGCCCTTGCGCTGGGTGCGCTGCCGATGGCGGTTGCGGCACAAACGTCTCCACCCAAAAGCGCAAATGGCACTCCTATTGCCACGACGGCGCTTGGCGCGATCTTTTATGGCGCAAAATCGGCCAATCCGGGCGAACGCCTGTTCGGTCAAAAATGCGCCTTTTGCCATATCGGCCCCAGCACCGGCAAATTCATGCTGGCCCGCCGCCTGCCCAAAGATCAGGCAGAATTGCCCAGCCGCCGCGATCTGACGGCCGATTATGTAAAAGCGGTGGTGCGGAACGGTCTGGTCAACATGCCCACCTTCACCCGCGTCGAACTGTCCGACCCGGAATTGGCCCAGATCGCCGACTGGCTGGCGCGAAAGGGGCGAAAATGAGGGGGCTCAACGCATCTCGCCGTCAAGTGCTGGGCGCGGCAACCACGCTGCTGGGGCTGGCGGCGGCGCCGCGCGCATGGGCCGCCCCCTATGATCGGGCCAGCTTTATCATCGACGCGCGCCTGCCCGAAGGCCCGCCGTTGATCGAAAGGGCGCGCGCATCAGGCCATCCTATCGCCGATCCGCAGGGCGAAATCATCCGCCTGCTGCTCGGCCCGCAAGGCCCTGTTCTGACCCGCGCCGGTACGATCATCGGCCTGTCCACCTATACCGATTTTGTGTTGGCCCGCGATATGCTCCGCAACGTCGGTCGCTCTGTTCGCGGGGTGCTGGCCTTGCCGCTCACGCGTGATGAAGCGGCCGAGCCGCTGCTTACCCTGCTGCATGACGCCTGCCAGCGCCGATGCGCCTCGCAGGCCAGCGCCTTTCTCTGGCTTGCCTGATGCGCGGCCAATCCAAGGGATTTCAACGTGCCCAAGCTTGAGTTCGATTATATCATTATCGGCGCCGGTTCGTCCGGCAGCGTTCTGGCCAACCGGCTGAGTGCCGATCCAAACAATCGCGTCCTGTTGCTCGAAGCGGGCGGCAAGGCCGACCATCCGTATATCCGCATGCCGCTGGGCTTTCTTCAGGCGTTGCGAAATCCGGCGCTAACGTGGCAATTCGCCTCCGAACCGGAACCCCATCTGGATGGCAAAGTCTTTCCCTTGCCGCGTGGGCGGGTATTGGGCGGATCATCCTCTATCAATGGCACGGTGCATTTTCGCGGCCATCCGCTCGATTTCGACGATTGGGCGAAACTGGGCTGTGACGGTTGGGATTACCAAGGCGTCCTGCCCTATTTCCGCCGCAGCGAAGATCATTGGACCGGCGGCAATCCATGGCGCGGCAAAGGCGGGCCGATCGGGGTGCAACCGGTCAATGTCTCGCGTTTGATGGCGGAGGAATTGCGAAGCTCGGCGTTGCTCGAAGGTTATGCCTATAATCCCGATTATGATGGGATCGAGCATGAGGGCTGCGCCGATGTGCAGGTCGCGTTGAGGAATGGCGAGCGTTGCGGTGGGGCAAAAGCCTATCTCGAACCGATCCGCCGCCGATCGAACCTGCGCATCCTGACCCATGCTCAGGTCAGCCGTATCCTGTTGTCCGGCAAGCGTGCCACCGGCGTTGCCTTTGAACGCAATGGCGTGGCCCAAACCGCCACCGCCCGACGCGAGATCGTTCTATGCGGCGGGGCCTATGGTTCGCCGCAATTGCTGATGCTGTCAGGAATTGGCCGTGCGCCGGATTTGGCCGCACATGGCATTGATGTGGCCCATGATTTGCCCGGCGTCGGGCAAAATCTGCAAGAACATGTTCGCCTGGCCCATCAATATGATGCTGCCCCGCCGCACAGCTTTGCCCAGCAATTGCGCTTTGACCGGGCGGCAATGGCCTTTCTGCGCTGGTATTTCCTGCGCTCAGGCCCCTTTTCCAGCCAGATCGCCGCGGCCTGCATTCTGGCCCGGTCCGAAGAAGGGCTGGACCGCCCCGATCTTCAGATCATGTCCAGTCCGGTGCGGGTCGATGCCAACATCTGGTTCCCCGGTTTTGCCCGCCCCAAACGTGATTGCTTCTACAATTCCATCTGTCTGCTGCGTCCCAAAAGCCGCGGCAGCGTGAGTTTGCGCGAAGCGGATTTCCGCGCGCCCCCGCGTATCCAACTAAACCTGTTGAGCGACGAACGTGATTGGGCGGTTTTGAAAAAGGGACTGGCGATTTCGCGGCGGATATTCGCCGGCGGGCCGATTGCCGATTATGTGGTCGAGGAAACTATGCCCGGCGCCCATGTCATCGGCGACGAAGCGCTGGACGCGATGAAGGCGCAATTGTCGGGCGTGGTGCACCATCCGGTGGGCACCTGTGCGATGGGATTGGGTCCGGACGCGGTGGTTGATCCTCGGTTGCGCGTGCATGGCATCGCCGGGCTGCGGGTGGCGGATGCTTCGGTCATGCCGCTTCTGGTGGGCGCCAACACCAACGCCGCCGCCGTGATGATCGGCGAGAAAGCCAGTGACCTCATTCTCCAATCGGCGCGTCAGGAGCAAATTGCATGAACAGATTTTTCGAAACCGCAGGCGCGCGCATCGCGGCTCTTTCGGGCCATTTCATCGACGGCGCATGGCAGAATGGCACCGGCGCCACGATTCCCGTCCTGAACCCGGCCAGCGAGGAACCCATCGGTGCAATTGCCGCAGGCGGCGCCGATGAGGTTGATCAGGCCGTAGCCGCCGCCCGCCGCGCCTTTGACGCGCCGTCATGGTCCGCCATGCCCGCCGCACAGCGCGAACGGCTGCTTCTGCGCCTGGCTGACTTGGTCGAGGCCGAACAGGAAGAACTGGCCGCAATCGAAACGCTCGACAATGGCATGCCCTATGGCGTCTCGCGGATGGCGGCTGTGGGCAGCGCGATCAGCGCCATCCGCTATCACGCAGGCTGGCCGCGCCGACTGACCGGGGAAACGGTGCCCATGTCGGTGCCTGGCAACTGGCACGGTTATACAACGCATGATCCGCTGGGTGTGGCGGCGCTGATCGTGCCGTGGAACGCGCCTTTTGCCATCACCTGCACCAAGGTTTCCGCCGCGCTTGCAGCAGGCTGCACTGTTGTGCTCAAACCGGCCGAACTGGCGCCCATGTCGGGCCTGCGCTTGGCCGAACTGGTTGCCCAAGCGGGCTTTCCGGCCGGCACGGTCAATGTCGTCACCGGCCATGGCGCCGAGGCAGGCGCGGCGCTGGTCGCCCATCCCGGCGTCGATAAAATCAGCTTTACCGGATCGACCGCCACCGGCAAGGCGATCCTGCGGCAGAGCATTGGCGATCTGCGTCGCGTCAGTCTGGAACTGGGTGGCAAGTCGGCCAGTATCGTCTTTGCCGACGCCGATCTGGCCCGCGCGATCCCTGCGGTGGCGATGGGCATTTTCGGCAATAGCGGGCAGGTCTGCGCCGCTGGATCACGCCTGTTTCTGCATGAAGCGATTTTTGACCGCTTCATCGATGGGCTGGTCACCTTTACGCAAAACCTTCGCGTTGGCCCGGGGACACAGGATGGCGTCGCGCTCGGCCCGCTGATCTCGGCGCCCCAGCGGGACAGGGTGATGGCCTATATTGAGGCGGGCAAGGCCGAGGGTGCCACTCTTGTCACCGGCGGCGACACGCCGTCGGGCGCTGGCTATTTCGTCAACCCCACGATTTTTGTCGACACCAACCCGTCTATGACCATCGTGCGTGAGGAAATTTTCGGCCCGGTTCTGTGCGTGATGAAATTCTCTGACAACGATCTCGATGATCTGGCCGCGCGGGCCAATGACAGCATCTATGGCCTGTCGGCCTATGTCTGGACCACCCATCTTGGCCATGCCCATGCTTTGGCGAAAAAATTGCGATCGGGTTCGGTCAAGATCAATGGTTCGGGGATGGAGTTTGCCCTGCCCTTTGGGGGGTTCCGTCAATCCGGCATTGGCCGTGAACATGGTCGCCTGGGCGTCGAAGCCTTTACCGAAACCAAATCCGTAATGGTGGGCTGGTAAACCGCAACCGGAATTTTAAGCATACCGAACAAGGAGGATAGGGCGAACAATGCTTGCCCTATCCTCCCGTCTGTCCGGCGGGCGCGACGCCGCATGTGACAGCGATGTTCAACCCGATCCGTGATCCATCCCATTTTGTGCAAAGTGGGATGGATCACGAAAGTCGGGTCATGCGTATTGGGAAATCAGAAATGATACCCCGCCGAAATACCATAAAGGCGCGGCTCACCCGAAAAACCAACCGACGAACCATTCGGCAGATAGAGGATCGTGCGGCGATAGGCCTTGTCCGTCAAATTTGTGACATAGGCCGATACGCGCAACGCACCAATGTCCAGCCCGGCGCGAAGATTGAGCAATCCATAGGCCGGTTCTTCGGTCAACGGCATCCCCGCGCCATAGGCGATGTTTGCCTGGCCCGGTTCGTGGAAAAGGCGGCTCATATAGCTGTATTCCGCGCGCAGGGTCAGCTCTTTGTTGCCGCCCAGTGTAAAGCGCTGCTCCGCATTCACGCTGAACGAATGCTTTGGCGCACGCACCATGGCGGTGTTCGAAAAATCAGTTGTCGCATTATAGATGAACTTGTCATATTTGGCGTCCAGATAGCCATAGGACAGGCCAAGTGTTGTGCCACGCATCGGATGCGCGGTGACTTCCAGTTCTAGCCCCTTGATGGTCGAACTGGCCGCATTGGCGATCAAAGGCGTTGCTGAACTTACCGACCCGATGATGCGCGCCACCTGAAGGTTCTTGTAATCGTACCAGAAGAACGCGCCATTGACGCGCAGCGCTCGGTTCAGCCAGTCCGTCTTGAAGCCAGCCTCATAGGCGGTCAGATATTCAGGCTGAAATGTCGAATTGGCGACGGCCAGTGTAAACGGGATATACTGAAACCCGCCCCCCTTATATCCGGTCGAATAGCTGGCATAGACCTTGGCGTCGCGGCTCAGCTTGTAATCGACCACCACGCGCGGGTCTGCGCTGGAAGATGAGAGATGGTTGGTGGTGGCAAAGGGCACCGCAATCAGCGGCAGGCCGGGATTTGTGTTGGTGCCCGACTGGTTGGCCCATTTCGCGTCATTCGAATAGCGCCCGCCCAGCGTCACCGTCAGCCGGTCATTGATATGCACCGCTGCCTGGCCGAACACGGCCCATGCATTGGCGCCATAGGTCGAGGCCGAAACGTTCACCGCGCTGGTGGTGACCGTGTAAAAGGCCCAGTTCTTGCCCATCGGGAATGTATCGATACGGCTGGATCCGTCATGATAGTAATAGGCGCCCAGGATCCAGTCCACTGTGCCGCCAAAGGACAGGCCGCCCCCCGGCGCCGAGGTCAGACGCAATTCCTGCGTGAACTGGTTTGAACGCTCGTTGGTCAATTGCTGAAGAACGTCGAGCGAGGAGCCTTCCAGTTCGCGCCCGTCATAGCTGTCGAGATGGCGCAATGCCGTAATCGAGGTGATCGAAAGATCATCCAGCGCATAGTCGATCTTGGCCGAATATGTCTGTGCATGTCGGCTGAGCACCGGGTCATGGACCAGATAGCCTTCATAGAGAGATTTGGGCGGCTTGGCGGTAAAGCCAGCCCCGGCAAAAAACACCGCATTCGGATTGGTCGAGGTTCCCTGATTGAACCCGGCAAAGGCGGCCTTGTTGCCATCAACCATGAAATCGGCGCCAAGGTCGATTTTCAGCCCGTCCACCGGCTTTAGCGCCACACGAATGCGTCCGCCCGTGTTGTCGACCCCTTGAAAACGGTTGCCCGTGGTCAGGTTGGTCGAATAGCCGTCGCGCTGGGTGGTCCACAGCGCCACGCGCGCCATCACCTTTTCACCCGCGATCGGGCCGCCAACCGCGCCAAACAGGTTCCATCCGTTATAATTCGACACGCCCGCTTCAAAATCACCGGTCAGATGGTCCGTAGGCGCCTTGGTGATAACATTGATCGCGCCGCCAATGGTGTTTCGGCCATAAAGGGTGCCCTGCGGCCCGCGCAGCACTTCGATGCGCTCGACATCCTTCATCGCGCCGAATGAACCCGACGAGCGCCCATAATAAACATCATCGGCAAACACGCCCACCGAGCTTTCCGACCCCGGATCAAATGAGCGTGTGCCGATGCCGCGAATATAGAGCTGGGGCCGCACAGCGCCAAAGCTGCCGAAATAGAAATTGGGAATTTGCGAGGCAATATTGCCAAGGTTGGCGATACCCGTCCTGGCGATCTGATCGCTGCCCAAAGCGGTCAGCGCGGCCGGGATGGATTGGGCCGTTTCCTTGCGCCGCTGCGCGGTAACGACAATATCGGCAGCTTCAACCTTTGGCTCGGCACCTTGCGCCATAGCCGGCGCGCAATGGGCCATCACGGCCAACGCAAACCCGGCTGTCGATTTCATCAATTGCGATTTCATGAATACTCTCCCCTCAATGCCCACAGATCATCCAGCAGCCACAGGCCGCCGTCCCGGCGCTTCCTTGGCGTCGGCTGCTATTCGCGTGACGTTCGAAATGATGCGGTTGCGCGCTTGGTTGGCGCCGCAAACCAACGTATGCCGCCGTCACCGTCCGTCCGGGCCAATCGGATCTGGCCTGCGGAAAGTGTCTCGCAGCGGCTTATCTCCCTGTTTATTTTACTTTCTACCTCCCCATCAGTTTGATTTTTTCAGTCAGAATGAACAAGGATGCCCACCGCGCGGAGCGGGACATCGGGGTCGGCCAATGCAATGGGATCCGGCCGCGCGCCCTGCCCGATCAACTTACGCGCAACACGCATTTCGGCGCCTGCGTCAATGCCCACCACCCCGGTCAGATCGCCTTGCTCAAGCCCGAAAATCATTCGGGCCTGGCCATCCGGACCGGGACGGGTGATCCATTCTTGCGCCATCGCTCGCCCGGCAACCTGATAATTGACCCCAAACTGATCGGTCCAAAACCACGGCACTTCGGGCGTTCCGGCCGCGCCTGTCACCATTGCGCGGGCCGCCTGTGCGCCCTGATGCAGCGCATTGGCCCATGTTTCCTGCCTCACCATGCCGCCGATAAAGCCATGATGCTGACGCGCGATATCGCCTGCGGCATAGATCGCGGGATGACTGGTGCGGCCTGAATCATCGACCAGAATGCCATCGTCCAACGCCAGCCCCGCATCTGCGGCCAGTGCATCATTGATCGTCACGCCAATGCCATAGACCACCATGTCCCCGACAAAGTCCCGACCTTGTCCGCATGTCAGGCAGACCTGTTCATCTTGCATGGTGGCGTTGACCAGTTCGACCCCGCAATGCACGCGAACGCCATGCTCGCGGTGCGCCTGCGCCAGCCATTCGGCCAGCGGTTCGGGCGTACCGCGTGACAGCAGCCGGGGCGCCCGCTCGATAACGTCGACCGACAGGCCAAGTGAACAGGCCGTGGCCGCAACCTCCAACCCGATCACGCCGCCGCCCACCACCAGCAACCGTCGGCCGGGCACCAGTTCAGCGCTCAATCGGCGCGCATCATCGGCGGTGCGCAGCACATGGGCGCGATCCCCCAGCGTATCGAGCAACGGATAACGCCGCGCCCGCGCGCCCGTGGCCATCAGCAGTTTGTCAAAGTGGATGACTTCACCATCGGCCAGCCTGACAACTTGCGTTGCCGGATCGATTGCCGTGGCGGGTTGCCCCAGCCGCAATTCGATACCCCGGTCCACATAAAAGGCCTCAGGATAGATCGCGGGCGCACCGGCATCGCTCCCTTTCAGCGCCTGTTTGGACAAAGGCGGACGTTCATAGGGCAGGTGCGGATCATCGCCGATCATCACGATCCGTCCCGCGAAACCGGCCCCGCGCATGGCGGCGGCGGCGGCTGTCCCGGCATGCCCCGCGCCCAAGATGACGAAACACTGCGTCATCATGCCAACTCCAACGCGGTCCGAGCCGAAACGATGCCCATGCCCGCGATCCATTCATCGATCGGATGGTAATAATGGCGGGTGGCCTGATAGGGGCCAATGGCCTGCATCGCGGCAAAGGCGGCGATCCATGCCCGGATCTCATGCCCGCCGCGCCCGCCTTTTTCCGAAATTTCCGCATCGCTCATAGTCTCAAAGCGATCAAGCCGTCCTGCGGCGAAATCGGCGATCAGCCCTTCGTCCCATTCACGGTCGAGCGGTAACGTCTCGCCCTTGGCCTCGCTGCGGGCCAGCGCCTCGCCTTTGGCCAGAACATTTGCCTGACGGCGCGCGCGCGCGTCGGGCGTGGGATTGCGCCCGGCGATCAGGAACTCCTCAACATCGGGCGAAACATGGCCCATTTGCGGGGTTGGCGGATCATGGCTCAGCCCGCCCGAGCCGATGATCAGCACCCGTTCAGGCCGCCCGGCAAGGAACCGCCCCACACTGGCCCCCAGCGCCAAGGCGCGATGTGCGGGCGGCAAAGGATGGGCCGCACCGTTGATGAAAATAGGCAGAACCGGATAGCGTGTCACATCCCCGGTCAGCAGCGCCAGTGGTTGGGTAAAGCCATGATCGGCCTGCATCCGATAGGAATAGGCGACATCAACGCCCTCATTTTGAACATGACGGACCAGATCAAGCGCCAACGCCTGGGGCACAGGCAGATCGCCCGACCAGTAGTCCCAGTCCCCCGCGCCCGTGGCCCGTACCCCAAGGCAGAAGGAGGGCATCAGATCATAGAAAAAGCCATTGAAATGATCCGGCGCGAACATCACAATTAATTGCGGATCGAAGGCTTCCACCTCGCGCGCCAGATCGGCAAAGGCGGCGCGGGCGCCTGCCTCGACATCGGGCGCGGGATGGATGAATTCCATCATCGGCGTGTGCGAGGCACATATCAGGCGAACGTTGCTCACAGATCCATCCCTCCGGCGACGTGGCGGATTCCGCGGATGCCCAGCCCGCAATCGGCGTTGATGAAAACCCCGCTCAACGTACGATTGTCGGCCCGGCTGGCCAGCATGACATAGGGGCCGACGAAATCATCGGGATCGGGAAAGAATTGCAGCGGCAGGATCGCGCTGATGGCTTCGGGGGATCGCGAATCCATGATGCGTTGATCCTGCTGGCCCAAGGACGCCGCGCCGCGCAGGTCGCTGGCCATGCCGCTGGGGGCGACGGCATTGACGCGTACCTTGGGCGCCAATTCATAGGCCAATTGGCGCACAAGGCCCACGCCCGCATGTTTGGACGCGGTGTAGAGCGGGCCGCCGCCTCCGGGGTAGAAGGCCGAATTGGACAGGGTGAAAATGATCGACCCCTCGCTTTCGATCAGGGCCTGCGCCGCCGCCTTGGCGCCCAGCAGATAGCCTTTCACATTGATGGCAAAGAGCTCGTCAAAGCCCCGCTCCAGTTCCTCGCCGCCGCGCCCGATCAGAGTTGCGCCATGGTCCCAGATGGCCGCATTGCCAATAAAGCAGTCCAGCCGCCCGAAACGGGCCAGCACCTGCTCGACCGCGCGGGCATTGTCGGCAAAGGAGCGCACATCGCCCTCCACGGCCAAGACCGTATCGGGATATTGCGCGTTGAGCATCGCCACGCGCCCCGCATCGCGTTCCAGAACGCCCACGCATGCACCCTCGGACACAAAGCGGCGCAAAACGGCCAGCCCCAGCCCCGATCCGCCCCCGGTGATCAGCACGACCTGTCCGGCAAGGCGGCTCATGTCGCGCTCTCCACCGTGACGTAGATTTCACCGTCCTCGACACTGACCGGATAGGTGGCCAGATCGATATAGGCCGGCTGGCTCAATGCCTTGCCGGTGCGCAAACAGAAGCGCGCGGCATGCAGCGGACATTCAACCGTGCAATCGTCCTCGATATATCCATCGGCCATCGAGGCATCACCATGCGTGCAAAGATCAGCCAGCGCGAAATATTCGCCGCTAACGTGAAACACCGAAACGGCAGGCTCGCTCTCAATGCGCTTTGCCTCGCCGGAGGGAAGGTCGGCGGCGGCGCAAACGTGGAATTTGGTCATGTTGAGGCTCGGATAATCAGAGGATGATCGACACGTTCGCCGACATCAGCGTGAACTCGTCGAGTTCGAGGCGGCGGCGGGCAATCAGGAAGGTTTCGCCGCCATCGGGGGTGGGGACGCGGCGCAAAGTGTCGCGCCGGGTGCCGATGAAGCTGTGATGATCGTGCGCCTTGGATGCGCGATGGACCAAATAGTTGCAGCCCACCACCAGCTCGTCATCGGATTGGGCCAGAACGCGCACATTGGTGACGAAATGGCGGGTGCGGCTGGCCGGTTCTTCGGCCCATGCCTGTCCGGTTTCCACACGGGCGACCCGGCGCTCAAGCTGATATTTGTCCTCGTGGAAGATATAGGTCGTGGGCGGCGCCCAGCCCCGGCGACGATCACGGAACTGTGCCAGTGAATTGGTGTCGAGCGTATATTCGATATCCTCGGCCAGAAGGTCGAGCCATTCGCGCAGCCGCCTTTCGTCAAGCAGAGCAGCCTCCAGATAGAGGAATTGCTCGATCTCATGTTGAAGATCGGCCGAAACGCGCAAAGGGCGGATCAGTTCTTCAAGCATCGATCACCTCCTGCTCCCATGCGGCGCCTGCCGCTTCAATGTCGGTCCAGCTTTTGCCGGTCATCAGATCGACCCAGCGCTGATAAAAGCCGCGCGCGGCGGTTTCGGCAAAAGTGCCGTTGGTGATGCCCGGAATGCCGTCCTCGCGGCGCTCTTCAAAACCCAGGCCCATCTGCATGCAGAAATCGGTCTGGCGGGCCTTGTGGCCGCGCAGCACCTTTTGCACCTCGATCCAGTTTTCCGAATCGTCCTGTTCTAGGAAGCCCGCAGGACCAAACGCACGCGCGTGGCTCTTTTTCAGCGCTTCCTTCACCTCTGGCGGCGCGGCCTTGTCGGCGATGCAGAAGACCCAGACCTCGATCCGTCCCGGCCCGCGCGGATGCCATACACGCAACGTCTGGGTGCCGTTCAGCCAGGAAAGCGTGGGAAACATCGTGTTGTGCCCGGCCAGTCGCAGCGCGCGGACCTTACCCAAACGGGCCTCGGCCTCGGCATAGGTTTCGCGGAAATAGGCCGAAACCTCGCCGCCCACCCAGACATTGGCATCGGCGTTTTCGGTGAAGAAGAAAGCGCTGCCATGGCCCTTGCCGGCAAATTGGACGCCGCCAAGGCCGTTGGCCCATGCCGGGCGTTCGGTTTGTCCATCGCCCAGCGGGCTGCCGTCAGGCTTGTTCTGGGGCGTTGGCGCCAGCACCTGAATGGCCGAGGCATGAGTATAAGGGGCGTGATACTGGTCCGAGCAGAATTGCTCGGCGGCGAATTTCCAGTTGCAGTCGATCATCCATTTGTGGACGCCGCCCACAACCTCGGTCCCGCCCTCGCGCCGGTCGAGGAAACCGTCAAGATACCACGCCATATCGCCAAGATAGGTGGTCAGATCGGGCGCGGTTTCGTCCCAATTGGCAAAGATCAGGCCCTTGTAATTCTCGACGCGAGGCGCCTTGACGAGGCCCCATTTCGATTTGTCCAGCTTGCCGCGATAGGCTTCCTTTTCCAGCGGCACCGATTGCAACGCGCCGTCCATCTGATAGGCCCAGCCATGATAGGGGCAGGTGAAAGCCTTGGTGTTGCCGCTGTCGGCATGGCACAGTTTCATGCCGCGATGGCGGCACTGGTTCATCATCACCTGAACCGAGCCATCCTTTTGACGCACCACCAGAACGGGGTCTTCGCCCATGAAAGTGTTGAAGAAGTCGCCCGGATTGGGGATCTGGCTTTCATGCGCAAGGAACAGCCAGGTGCGGCCAAACACGCGCTCCAGTTCCAGTTCATATAATTCGGCATCACTGTAGATGGCGGGCTTTACGGTGCCATTGCGGGAATCCACAAGCGATCGGATCTGATCGTTGTCCATGCTCAAACTCTCCCCTGTAAGGGGCCGGGCAGGCCGGCTCTCTTGGCTGATGGATTAGCCAAGGCAGTCGTGAGGCTGAAATACTTATTTCTTGCCAACCCATAGGTAAAAACGATAAGTTCGAAATATGGAACTGCGTCACCTCCGCTATTTCGTCGCCGTTGCCGAGGCGCTCAGCTTTACCCGCGCGGCCCAGACGCTGCGCACCGCCCAACCTTCGTTGAGCCAGCAAATACGTGATCTTGAATATGAAATCGGCACGCCGCTGCTCAATCGCGACAAACGCAATGTGTCGCTGACCCCGGCGGGCAAGGTGTTTCTGGACGAAGCCAAGCTGGTGCTGGCCCAGGCCGAGCGGGCCAAACTTCTGGCACGCCGCGCGGGCGAGGATACGGGACAGACTTTTACCATCGGCTTTGTCCCTGCCGCCGAGATCAAAATCTTTCCTCAAGCGCTTACGGTTTTGCGCGCACAATTTCCCGCAACGCGCTTCGTGCTGCAATCGCTCACCACTTTTGAACAACATGAGGCATTGTCATCAGGGGCCATCGACATCGGATTTCTGCGGCCTCCGGTCGATGACCCCCATATCGACAGCATGGTGATCCTGCGCGAATCACTCGTCGTCCTGCTGCCCGCCGATCACCCCGCCTGCTGGAGCAGCGAGGTTTCCCTGAGCGCGATTGCCGAAACGCCCTTTCTTCGCATCGCCAGTCGCCATGCGGGCAATCTGGGGCAGGTGATCGACGATCTGGCCAAACGGGAAGGCGTCGCGCTTAATGCCGTGCAGGACGTTGAGAATGTGCTGACCCTGCTCACGCTGGTCAGCCTTGGCGTGGGTTTCAGCATCATGCCCGATTATGTCGCCCAACTCAGCTTTCGCAATATCGTCACCCGCCCGCTGACCGGGCCGACGGTCAAGGCCGAACTGATGGCGGCATGGCGGCGCGACAATGCCAAAGCGGAGGTTGCGGCTCTTGTCCGGCGTCTGCGCGAATTACCCGCAGACGACCTATAGGCATTACGTCTGAATTGAGCGGAAATTCGTATTGGAACCGCCATGACCTTTGACGGATGCCAGCACACACAGGCCATCCCTTGAGGACAGCCGTGAGGGATGAGAGAACCAGCACGGAAGGATCATGGGATGCCTTTTTGCAAAGGAACATCCGAACATGACCGCCCCCTATAGTGAAACATCCACCAGCCGATTTGTCGATGTGACGGTAAATGAGGCACCCTATCGCATTCATTACAATGACATCAGCACGGGCGGGCGGGCCGTGGTGATGCTGCACGGGTCGGGGCCAGGCGCAACCGGCTGGGCCAATTTCAACCGCAACATCGATCCGTTCGTCGCGGCCGGGTATCGCGTCCTGCTGATCAATTGCCCCGGTTGGGGGCAAAGCGACCCGGTGATCTGCACCGGATCGCGATCAGACCTGAATGCGGGCGCGGTCAAAGGCGTGCTGGATGCACTCGACCTTGAGAAAGTCGATCTGATCGGCAATTCGATGGGAGGGCACAGCGCGGTAGCCTTTGCTCTGGCCAATCCTGCGCGCGTTGGCAAATTGGTGCTGATGGGCGGTGGCACCGGCGGTCCCAGCCTTTATGCGCCCATGCCCACCGAAGGCATCAAGCTGTTGCAGGGTCTTTACCGCGACCCCACCATTGAAAAGCTGAAAGCGATGATGAATGTCTTCGTTTACGACGCCAGCGCGCTGACCGAAGAGCAGATGCAGATGCGGCTCGCCAATATGCGCTCGCGGCTCGACCATCTGGAAAATTTCGTCAAAAGTCTGGCGGCCAACCCGCGCCAGTTCCCCGATCAAAACGCGCGCCTGCATGAAATTGCCGCGCCTACGCTGATTATTTGGGGCCGGGATGATCGCTTTGTTCCGATGGATGTCGGCTTGCGCCTGCTGGCGGGCATCGCCAATTCCCAGCTTCATGTCTTTGCCCGCTGTGGCCATTGGGCCCAATGGGAACATGCCGATACGTTCAACGAAATGGTGCTGAATTTCCTGAACCGCTAAATGAAAACGGCTGGCCTTTCATGGGAAAGGCCAGCCCCCTTGTTTACTTCGCCCCCGCCAGATCGAGCGCAATATCGACGATCATATCTTCTTGCCCGCCCACCATCTTGCGACGGCCCACTTCGGCCAGGATGCTGCGCGTATCAACGCCGTAATCCTTCGCGGCCTTTTCGGCATGGCGCAGGAAACTGGAATAGACCCCCGCATAGCCCAGCGTCAGCGTCTCGCGGTCCACCTGAACCGGGCGGTCCTGCAAAGGGCGCACCAGTTCATCGGCCGCATCCATCAGCGCGTAAAGATCACAGCCATGGTTCCAGCCATAGCGATCGGCCGCCGCGATAAACACTTCGAGCGGGGCATTGCCCGCCCCGGCCCCCATCCCCGCCAACGAGGCATCGACCCGCAACGCGCCATTCTGTACCGCGATCAGCGAATTGGCCACGCCCAGCGACAGGTTGTGATGGGCATGGACCCCACGCTGTGTTTCAGGCTTCAGCACGCGGTCATAGGCCTGCAAACGCGCGGCATAATCGTCCATGTTCATGGCGCCGCCGCTGTCGGTTACGTAAACGCAATGCGCCCCGTAATCCTCCATCATCTTGGCCTGAACCGCCAGCGCTTCCGGGCTGGTCATATGGCTCATCATCAAAAAGCCGCTGACATCCATGCCAAGGGCGCGTGCGGCCTCGATATGCTGGCGGCTGACATCGGCCTCGGTACAATGGGTGGCGATGCGTACGCTGCGCACGCCCATCTCATAGGCGTGCTTGAGATCATGCACCGTGCCAATGCCGGGCAGCAGCAACGTGGTCAGCACGCTGTGCTCCAGCACCTCGGCCACGGCCCCGATCCAGTCCCAATCGGTATAGGCGCCAAAGCCATAGTTGAAGGATGAGCCCTGCAAACCGTCGCCATGGGCCACCTCGATGGCGTCCACCTTGGCCCGGTCCAATGCGCGGGCGATGGCGCGCACATGGTCCAGCCCATATTGATGGCGCACCGCATGCATCCCATCGCGCAGGGTTACATCCTGAATATAAAGCTTTTGCGAGGTCGGATCGAAGCTCATGCATTTTCTCCCGCGAAATGCCGCAAGGCAATCCTTTCGGCGGTCTTCAGCGCCGCCGAGGTCATGATGTCGAGATTGCCCGCATAGGCAGGCAGATAATGCGCCGCGCCCTCCACTTCGAGGAAGACAGAAACCTTGAGGCCGGTAAACTCGGTCCGCCCGGTGTCCGCCATTTCGGGGATGCGCAGGGGGGCGTTCGATCCGATATGCTCGAACTGCACCTGCTGCTTCAACCGATAGCCCGGCACATAGGCCTGCACATCAGCCACCATCTCGTGAATGCTCTGCCGAATGGCTTCGGGGTCGGCCTCTTCGCACAGGCAATAGACCGTGTCGCGCATGATCAGCGGCGGTTCGGCCGGGTTCAGGATGATAATGGCCTTGCCCCGTGTCGCACCGCCCACCTTGACGATGGCCTCGCTGGTGGTTTCGGTGAATTCGTCGATGTTGGCACGGGTGCCCGGACCTGCCGACTTTGAACTGATCGAGGCGACAATCTCGCCATAATGCACTTTGGCCACGCGGTTGATCGCCGCCACAATGGGAATGGTGGCCTGACCGCCGCATGTCACCATGTTGACATTGGCCGCGTCCAGATTGGCCTCGCCATTGACCGGCGGGATCGTATAGGGTCCGATGGCCGCAGGGGTCAGGTCAATCACGCGCTTGCCATGGGCCTGCAATATCTCGTTGTTGCGCTTGTGCGCGCCGGCGCTGGTGGCATCGAACACGATGCCGATTTCGGCGAATTCGGGCATGGCGACAAGACCGTCTATGCCTTCATGCGTCACCGCCGCGCCCATGCGTTTCGCACGGGCCAGCCCGTCACTGGCCGGGTCGATGCCCACCATAACGCCCATGTCCAGCACCTTTGACAGGCGCATGATCTTGATCATCAGATCGGTGCCTATGTTTCCCGATCCGATGATGGCCACTTTTGTCTTTGCCATGGGTTCTATCCCTTTGTGTATGTGAAACTACAGGCGCCCAGCCCGCCGACCCGCGCGACCACATGATCGCCGGGGTTCAACGCCACCATCGGCCCCAGCGCGCCCGCCAGCAGAATGTCGCCCGCGCGCAAGGGTTCGCCCCGCGCCGCCAATGTTCGCGCCAGCCACGCCGCCGCGTTCAACGGATGGCCCAGAGCCGCCGCGCCCACGCCCACCGAGGCAATCTCGCCATTGACCTCCATCACCATGCCCGCAGTATAGAGATCGGTGCTTTCCAGCCCCCGTCCCTCGTCCGCCAACACGAAGAAGGCCGAGGAACCGTTGTCGGCGACGGTGTCGGAGAAGGTGATTTTCCAGTCGGCGATGCGCGAATCGACGATCTCGATGGCGGCGTGAACGCTGGAAATGGCCGCGGCCACATCATCGGGCGTGGCGTCCGGCGATGTCACATCCGCGCCCAGCACAAAGGCGATCTCGGCCTCCGCCTTTGGCTGAATGCAACGCGTGGGATCAAGGAACCCGCCATCAGCCACCCGCATATCGTCAAACAGCGCGCCAAAATCAGGTTGATCCACGCCCAGTTGCTTTTGCACGGCCTTGGCCGTCAAACCCGCCTTGCGCCCGACAATGCGGCGGCCCTGCGCCTGCCAGAAGCGCGTGTTGATTTCCTGGACCGCATAGGCCCCGGCAATATCGACCGGTTCAAGATAGTCGCGCAGCGGGGGCACCGCCCCACCGCTATAGGCTTCGCGCAGCAATCGCGCCGCGGCTTGATGGATGTCGCTCATTTTGCCCTCTTCCCAGACGATGCGGAATGAATAGGCTTTAGCAGGGCTTGGCACCAGTGCATCGGGCGGCTAGTTTCTTATATTATGAGAAACAAGACTCCAAAGCTGTCTGCCACCATACGTGCGCTCACCATGCTTGAGTCGGTGCTGGCCGATCGGGGAGTCAGCAGCGTTTTGGCCCTTGCTCATGCCAATGCGATTCCTGCCGCCACGGCCCATCGACAGATCACCACATTGGTGGCTGAAGGATTTCTGAAACCGGCAGGCTATGGACGACATATCGCCGGCCCACGGTTGCGACATCTTTTGGGCATAATGGATGATATTCAAGTGATGGCCAATGTGGCCGCGCCCATGCTGCACAGGCTGGCGGCCCGCTTTGGCGGGGTTGCACAGATGGGCACTTATGAAAATGAGATGGTGACCTATCGTGTAAAGACGGGTGAAACAGCAAGCGAACTCTTCACAAAGGTCGACATGCAATTGGAAGCCTATTGTTCGGGCATGGGCAAAGTATTGTTGTCGGGCCTTCCTGCGGCCGAACTCGAAACCTATCTTGCTGGTGGGCCATTTGTTGCTCTTACCGATGCAACCATCACAGACCCGGCCAAACTGGCGCGGGAACTCACGCAGGTTGCGCAACAAGGGTTTGCGCAAGATCGCGGCGAGATTGCGAAAGATCTGTTCTGCCTCGCTGTGCCCATTCGGCGCCCTGATTGCCAAGTCGTGGCGGCAATTTCTCTATCACAAAAATGCGCGGTTCAACCGGATTTGAATCTCAGCCAGATAGAGGAATTAAAAAAGATCGCCGCAGCTTTGGAAGATCTGTTCTTTAATAGCGCAAATTCAATCTGAATGATCAGTCAGAGATGATGATGGAAAACCATGCGCTGTAATCGACGATCTGATGAAAACTCGCATTGTGAATCAAGTTTCCAAGATCGGCAAAAGCGGCGCCAGCGGGAAGGACTGGCGCCGCCTGCCCTGCGGTCAGGATATGATCACTAAACCGCAGGATCATCGTCAACGGGCGAGTTGAACTCGTGCCACAGCCCGTTGATGATGCCGAAACCCACCGCCAGGCCCAGACCCAGCACCCATGTAAAATACCACATGGCCGTTCCTTTCAGTAAAAATCAGGGTTGGTCCGGACATCGCCCAGTGTAATGCGCCCGCCCAGCATCTTCATCACCCATGCCGTGTAAGCCAGCACCATGGGCAGGAAGATCACCGTGACGATCAGCATGATGAACAGGGTCATATGGCTGGACGAAGCATTCCACACCGTCAGGCTGGAATGCGGATCAATCGAAGAAGGCAGGATGAAGGGGAACATCGAGAGGCCCACCGTCGATATGATGCCCGTCGTAGCCAGCGATGTTCCTGCAAGGTTGAGCCAGCCCCGCCTTGCGGTGATGCCCACCAGCGCGACCAACGGCCCCACAAGACCCAGCACCGGCGCCAAGACCATCCATGGATGCGCACTATAATTGCCAAGCCACGCGCCGGACATCGCCACACTGGCCGACATCAGCGGGTTTGACGGGCCTTGCGTTTCCACCGCGCCCAGCATCGCCATGCCCATGCCGCCCCGCGCCACCATCACGCCGCCAATCATGAACAACGCCATGCTGACTATCGCGGCAATACGGGCAATTGTCCGGGTGCGGACCAACACCGGCCCTTCTTCGATTTTAACAGCCAGAAACCCGGCGCCATGCAGTGCAAGCATCGCCACAGACAGCAAACCTGTCAGCAGGCTAAACGGCGTGAACAGGCCCAGCAGTGTGCCTTCATAGGTCATCCGCAGATCGCTATCGAGCCGGAAGGGCGCGCCCAGCAGAACATTGCCCACCGCCACGCCAAACACCAGCGCAGGCACAAAACCGCCGACAAACAGCGCCCAATCCCACCGATTGCGCCACGCCGGATCTGTATGCTTGGAGCGATATTTGAACGACACCGGCCGCAGGATCAGCGACGCCAGCACAAGGAACATGGCAAGATAGAAGCCCGAAAAGCTGACCGCGTAAACAAAGGGCCATGCGGCAAAGATCGCCCCGCCGCCCAGAATAAACCACACCTGATGCCCTTCCCAATGCGGGGCGATGGCGTTGATGACCAGGCGGCGCTCGTCATCCGTGCGCCCCACAAAGGGCAAGAGCGCCCCCACGCCAAGGTCATAACCATCGGTCAGCGCAAAGCCGATCAACAGCACACCCAGCAGCGCCCACCAGATGATCCGCAGCGTTTCATAATCGAGAGGAATATGCATATCCTGTCCCCTTATTCGGCGGGCAACGGGGCAAAGCCCTGCGCCTGCGCGGTGGGTTCGTGATGCTCAATCGGCCCCTTGCGGATGGCGGCGATCATCAGGCGGATCTCGATCACGGCCAATGTGCCATAGAGCGCGGTAAAGCCGAAGATCGTTGCCCACACCTGCGGCACGGTCAGCGACGAGGCCCCAAGGAAGGTCGGCAGCACGCCGTCAACCGCCCATGGCTGACGCCCGATTTCGGCCAGCACCCAACCCGATTCAATCGCGATCCACGGCAACGGAATCATCACCACCGCCAGTTTCAGGAACCAGCGCTTGGAAAACTTGCATGCCGAGGCGCAGTAGAAGGCCATGGCAAAATAGGCGATGAAACCAAAGCCCAGCGCCGCCATCCCGCGAAACAGGAAGAACATCACCGGCACGTTGGGCACCGTATCCCACGCCGCCTTCAGGATCAGCTTGTCATCGGCCTTGCGCGGGTCGGGCAAATAGCGCTTGAGCAGCATGGCATAGCCAATGTCGCGTTTATGCGCCTCAAACGCGGCGCGCGCGGGGACGTTGGCGCGGTCTGCCTTCAACGTTTCAACCGCATCATAGGCGATGATGCCGCTATGGATGCGTTCGCCCGCGCGCAGGACCAGTTCCTCGATCCCATCGATCTTGCCCGACAGGCTGCGCGTGCCGATAATCCCCATGACATAGGGCAATTTGATCGCTCCATGCGTGGTGCGCGCCGCCACATCGGGCATGCCTATCAACGTGATCGCGGCTGGCGCCTCTTCGGTCTCCCACATCGCCTCGATCGAGGCCAGCTTCATCTTCTGGTTGTCGGTCAGCGCGTAACCGCTCTCGTCACCCAGCACGACCACCGAAAGCGCCGAGGCCAGACCAAAGGCCGAAGCCACCATCATCGAACGGCGCGCCACGTTGACCCATTTGCCCCGCAGCATGTAAATGGCCGAAACGCCCATCACAAAGGTCGCCGCGCAGACATAGCCTGCGCTGACCGTGTGAACGAATTTGGCCTGGGCCACCGGGTTGAACAGCACGGCGGAAAAATCGGTGACCTCCATCCGCATGGTTTCGGGGTTGAAGGCCGCGCCTACCGGATTTTGCATCCAGCCATTGGCGACCAGAATCCACAGCGCAGACAGGTTCGTGCCCAACGCGGTCATGAACGTCACCATCAGGTGCTGAACCCGGCTGAGGCGATCCCAGCCAAAGAACATCACGCCCACCATCGTGGCTTCGAGGAAAAAGGCCATCAGCCCCTCGATCGCCAGCGGGGCGCCAAAGATGTCGCCCACATAATGGGCGTAATAGGCCCAATTTGTGCCGAATTCGAACTCCATGGTCAGGCCCGTGGCCACGCCCAGCACAAAGTTGATGCCAAACAACCGCCCCCAAAACCGGGTGATCACCCGCCAGATCGGTCGTTTGGTGATGACATAGACGCTCTCCATAATGACCAGCATGAAAGAGAGGCCAAGCGTCAAAGGTACGAAGAGAAAGTGATACATGGCTGTCAACGCAAATTGCAGCCGCGATAATTCGATAACCGCCATATCCATCGGACATGTCCCTGTTGGGGCCGCGTATCAGACGCAGCCATTGACCAGCGCATCATGCGCAAGGCAGGCAAATGGCAGGCGGGTGAGACAAGCAGACTCGCTTGCTAATTGCAGTAATTGCTAATATTAGGCTTATTCGATATGGTCAAGCCCCTTTCCCTCCCCCGACCCAAAGCAGGCGGCCTTGCAAGCCTCTGGTGGATAACGGATACTTTTGGCGCCATTCTTGCCGCATTCGGTCTGGCATGGGTGATTGAAGGGGCAAATTCGGGGCATATCGCCATGCAGGCGCCGGGCGCGATGCTGGCGGGCACCATCCTTCGTGCCCTTGGTCAGGGCCGGGCGCAGGACGCAGGCATCACCGCGGCCCATAAAGCCCAGGCTGGCTGGCGGGCGGTGCTGCTGCCCGCCCTGTTGCCCACCCGGTTGATGCGCGGGCGCTTGGTGGGCGAAGACCTGCATCTGGCGGTGGACGCGCTGGCCAGTACGCGCGGCTATGTTGCGCGCTATCTGCCGCTGCGTATGGCATCGGCCGCGTCGCCCTTGCTGGTGGCGCTGGCCGCATGGCCTGCCAGCGGCGTTGCGGCCGGCATCATGCTGGCCACGCTGGCCCCTTTTATTCTGGGCATGGTGATTGCCGGAACCGCCGCGGCCAACCGTGCAACGGCTCAGCATCAGGCGCTGGAACGTCTTTCCGGCCTGTTCGTGGATCGCCTGCGCGCGCTTCCCGTCATTCTGTACTTTGGTGCAGAGGAACGCATGACCCGGCATCTGGGCGCCAGCGCGCAGGAGGCGGCGCGACGGACGATGTCGGTTCTGGGTATCGCCTTTGCATCCGGGGCCATCCTTGAATTCTTCGCCGCGCTTTCGGTTGCGCTGGTGGCGGTCTATTGCGGCTTTTCCCTGCTGGGGCTGCTGCCCTTTCCGGCGCCGGAACATCTCGGTCTGCGGCAAGCGTTTTTTGTTCTGGCGCTGGCCCCTGAATTCTACCTCGGCCTGCGCCGCCTTGCCGCGGCCTATCATGACAAACAGACCGGCCAGGCCGCCCTTGCCGCCATGGACGAAGCGATCGGCGCGATGCCCGATGCGCCCCCCGCCATGGCCGCGCCCGGCCCATGGTCGGGGCGCGATGTCGTGGTGGCCCATCGCGAAGGCACGCGCATAGGGCCATTGACATGGAACTGGACGGAACCGGGGCTGCATTGCATCGCCGGTCCTACGGGCAGCGGCAAATCCTCGCTGCTGCTGGCGCTGATCGGACAGGTGCCTGTGGTGGAAGGACATATCTATACCGGCGGCACCGTCCTTTTGCCGGGCGCGGCCAATCGGGCCATCGGCTGGGCTGGGCAAGTGGTCGCGCTGGTACCGGGGACGTTGCGCGACAATCTGGCCATGGGCGGCGCCGATGATGCGGCCATGCTGGCGATGCTGGATATGATGGGCCTTGGCGTGATGATGGCGACGCGCGGCGGGCTGGACATGGCTATCGACCATCGCGGATCGGGCCTGTCGGGCGGCGAGCGGCGACGGATCGGCCTTGCCCGCGCCATCTTGTCGGGACGCCCTTTCCTGTTGCTCGACGAACCGACCGCCGATCTCGACGCCGACAATGCCGATGCCATCCGCGCTCTGCTGACCAATGTGGCGCGTACCCGGACGGTGATTGCCGCCACCCATGATGCCGCCCTTCTGGCCCATGCCAGAAGCGTGCTGGAGATACCGGTATGAGCCTGCTCGATCTTCCCCTTGCCCGTCAGAAAGGCGTGATGCGCGCGGCCATGATCTGCGCAGGTCTGGCCGCGCTGGCGGCGGTAGGTCTGCTGGGCGTCGCAGGGTGGTTTCTGGTTGGGGCCGCCGTGGCGAGTGCGGCAGGCGCCGGAGCGATTTCGGCCTTTAACTATCTTTTACCCAGCGCCGCCATTCGCGCCGCGGCGATCATCCGCACGGGTGGACGCTATGGCGAAAGGATGCTGGGCCATCGCGCCGCGCTCTTTGCACTTGCGGATCTGCGAATGGCGCTGTTTTCCGGGCTTGCACAGGCGGCGTTGATGGGGCGCGATCCCGGACGCGGCGGCATGATGGCCGCCCGATTTGGCCGCGATGTCGATCTGTTGGAAGATGCCGCGATCCGACGCGTCGCGCGGGTTGGCGCTTGGGCCGGAGCTTTGATGGCTTTGGCAATGATGGCAATGTTGGGCTGGCGTTCGGCGCTGGTTATGGGTCTGGGCATGACGGCGATGCGGGTGGCGGGCCGCATGATGGCAAAAACACTTCCCCCCTTGCAGGCAAGGGCGGCACAGGCCCATGCCGCCATCCAGGCCGATTATGCCGACATGGCCGTGCCCGCCGCCGACATAGCCGTTTATGAGCTGGCCCCGCGTATGGCCGCCGCTTTGCAAAACAGCGCCGCCGTTCAGGCGCAGGCCGAACACGTCCTTGCCCGCGCCGAAGCGCGCCTGACCTCCGTGCAAACCATTCTGGCCGGTATGGTGCTGGTGATGATCGTGTTGGTGGCAAAAGCCAGCGCGCCGGTTCTGGCGCTGGGCCTTTTGGCCGCGATGGCCGGGTTGGAGGCATGGGCGGGTCTGGCGTCTCATGATGCCCGCGCAGGTGAAGTTCTGGCCGCTGAACATCGCCTTTCGGCAATTGGGGCAGCCCCAGCGGTGAAAACCTCTGCGCCTGTTACAGAAAATCCCGTGCTGACCATTTGCGGACAGGTTCTGGCCCCCGGCAGCCGGTTGGCCGTTGTCGGCCCTTCGGGCGTCGGCAAGACAAGATTGGTGGAAACCTTGGCAGGTTTACGCAGCGATGCGCCCCAACGTCTGATGGTTGACGGCATGGACCCGCGCGAATTGGGTCTGACGCATTTGCGCCAGATATTCGCCTTGATGCCGCAGGACGCCCCCTTGATCGCGGGCAGCGTCGCCGACAATCTGGCGCTGGCCCATCCCGGTATCACGCGCGAAGCGATGGAAAAGGCCCTGTGGGTTGCATGCGCCGATGATGTGGTGCGCGCCCTGCCCGATGGGTTGGTCCAATGGCTGGGCGGCGATGGCGCACGTCTGTCAGGCGGACAAAGGCGGCGCATCGCGCTGGCCCGCAGCTTGCTGGCGCAGCGTCCTTGGCTGATGCTTGACGAACCCAGCGAGGGGCTGGATGCCGCCACGGAGGCTCTGCTGATTGACCGTCTGGGACAATGGCTCGATCAGAGCGGCACTGGCTTGATTCTGATCAGCCACCGTCCGGCCATGATGCAACTTACACATCAAACCATCGCCCTGTAGAGGTCAGCCGGCTTTTCGGACGCCCGCCACAACAACTGCGTTACACAGGGCGCACATGGCGTGAATGACGCCCGATACAACCGGATCTTTCAGGCTGTACCAACGGACCTGTGCATCGATGCGAACGTTGACCACATCTTCGGCGCGCAGCATGGCCAGATGTTGCGACACGCCCGATTGCGACAGGCCGGTCATCGCGACCAATTCGTTCACACTGACCTCGCCCTCATCCATGCGGCACAGCATCAGCAGGCGCTCTGGGTGGCTCATCACTTTAAGCCGCCCGGCCATATGCGCCGCATTGGTTTTCAGTTCGGAAAGATCGGAGGGTTTCATGATGCTTCTCCCGACAGGGCCACCCCATCGTCCCGCAAGACGACATAGATGGCCGGGATCACCAGCAAGGTAAGCAGAGTAGATGAAGCCAGCCCGAACAGCAGCGAAATCGCCAAACCCTGAAAAATCGGATCGGTCAGGATCACGCTGGCCCCGATCATGGCCGCCGCAGCCGTCAATGCGATGGGCTTTACCCGGATGCGTCCGGCCTCGATCAACACCTGTCGCAAAGGTTTGCCCGGCGTGGCGGTGTGGCGGATGAAATCGACCAAAAGGATCGAATTGCGCACGATAATCCCGGCCAGCGCGATAAAGCCGATCATGCTGGTGGCGGTAAAGGGCGCGCCAAACAGCATATGCCCCGCCACAATCCCGATCAGCGTCAACGGCACCGGCGTCAGGATAACCAGCGGCAGTTTAAAGCTGCCGAATTGCCCGACCACCAGCACATAGATCGCCAGCAGCGCCACCATGAAAGCGCCACCCATGTCGCGAAACGTGACCCAGGTGATTTCCCATTCGCCATCCCACAGGATCGAAGGGCGGCTCTCGTCATCGGGCTGGCCATGCATCAGGATCGTCGGCTTGGTCAGGCCATGGCCCGCCCAGTCATAGGCCTCGACCGCCTTGTCCACGGCCAGCAAGCCATAGATCGGCGCTTCATACCGGCCCGCCATATCGGCCATAACCATGGTGGCCCCGCGCCCGTCGCGGCGAAAGATCGCCTGACCACCCGCCTCGGTTTTGGCCTCCACCAGCTCGCCCAGACTGAACAACTGGCCGGTGGGCGCGGCGGCGACCGGCGTTGCGGCCAGCGACGTTGACCACTGACGCTGCGATTGATCAAGGCCGATTTCCACCGGCAGCGGATCGCGATCCGCCCCGCGCGGCACATAGGCCAGCGTTTGCCGCCCCATCAGCGCCCCCATACTGTCGAGCATCTGTCCCTGCGCCAAACCATATTGGTCCAGCTTTGCCCGATCCGGCATCAGCCTCAGCGTCGGACGGGGCGCGCCAAAGGAATTGTCAGTATCGACAATGAAAGGCACCGATTTGAAGATCTGTTCCAAAACCGTCGCGGTTTTCTGACGCGTCGCCTCATCCGGGCCATAAACCTCGGCCAGAAGCGTGGCCAGAACCGGCGGGCCGGGCGGCGTTTCCACCACCTTGATCACGCCGCCCGCCGGCAAGGGCAAGGCGCGCAGACGTTCGCGCAGATCCACCGCAATCGCATGGCTCGACCGGCTGCGGTCCCCCTTGGGGGCAAGGCTGATCATCACATCGCCCATTTCCGGTTCGGCGCGCAGGAAATAATGCCGCACCAGCCCGTTGAAATTGAACGGAGCGGCCGTCCCGGCATAGGCCTCCATCGCGGTCACTTCGGGGATCTGGCGGGCCATCGCGCTGGCCTGTTCAAGGATGCGCGAGGTTTGTTCGAGCGAAGTGCCCTCGGGCAAATCCGCCACCAACTGCACCTCGCTCTTGTTGTCAAAGGGCAGCAGCTTGACCGTGACGGCCTTGAAATAGAACATCGAACAGGCGACCAGCGTGGCCACGCCCACACCCCACAAAAAGCGCTTGGCGCTGCCGCGCGTGGCGATGACGCGAGACGCATAGCGGGCGTAAAGCGAGCCCAGCCTGCCGCCATCCTCATGCTCTCCATGGGCCAGAGCGCCGCGGGCAAAGCGGATCATCAGCCATGGTGCGATGACCACCGCGACGAAGAAGCTGAACACCATGGCCGCGCTGGCGTTGATGGGGATGGGCGCCATATACGGCCCCATCAGGCCCGAAACGAACAGCATCGGCAACAGCGCGGCCACCACCGTCAGCGTGGCAATGATGGTGGGATTGCCCACCTCGGCCACGGCCTCGATGGCGGCTTGCTGGCGCGATCGGCCATCCTTCATCCCCCAATGGCGGGCGATGTTTTCAATCATCACAATGGCATCATCGACCAGAATGCCGATGGAAAAGATCAGCGCAAACAGCGACACGCGATTGATCGAAAAGCCCATGATGCGGCTGGCAAACATGGTCAGCATGATCGTCGTGGGAATGACAATCGCCGTCACCCCCGCCTCGCGCCAGCCAATGGCAAAGCCGATCAGGATGACAATCGACACCGTGGCCAGAGCCAGATGGAAAATCAGCTCATTGGCCTTTTCATTGGCCGTTTCGCCATAGTTGCGCGTGACGTCCACCGCAACGCCCGCCGGGATCAACGCGCCTTTCAAAGCTTCAACGCGCGCCACCACACCTTCCGACACATTGACGGCATTGGCCCCGTTGCGCTTGGCAATGGCGATGGAAACGGCGGGGGCCATGGTCCAGCCCTGCCCCTGTCTGGCCCAGCGCCAGCTGCGCGCCTGATCCTGCGCCGCGCCTTGTTCCACCCGCGCCACATCACCCAGCAGCACCGGCGCACCGCCCGCCGAGCGCACCGTCAATCGGCGCAATTCATCCGCGCTGGCAAAGGGCGCGCCGGCGGTCACGGCCAGCGCCGCGCCATCTTCACGGACCGTTCCGACCGGGAAGGATCGCCCGCCCTGACGGATCGCCTCCATCACGCTGGACAGAGGCACCCGCGCAGCCGCCAATTTGGCCGGATCGGGGATCACCCGGATCGCTTCACGCTGCCCCCCGGTGATGAAGGTCAGGCCGACATCATTCACCTTGGCCAATTCGCTGCGCAGCTTGGTCGCCAGAGTATAGAGGCTGCGCTCGTCCCAGCCCGCCACCTTGGGGGTGAGCGTCAGCACCACAATCGGCACATCCGAAATGCCGCGCACCGTGATTTGCGGGGGCAGCACACCTGCGGGGATCTTGTCGATATTCGCCTTGATCTTTTCATCGACGCGCGTGGCGGCGGCTTCGGGGTCCTGGCCCACGTCAAAGCGGGCCGTCACCATCACGCCATTATCCTGCGCCTGCGTATAGACATGCTCGACGCCATCGATGCTCTTGACGATCTGTTCCAGCGGTTTGCCCGCCAGTTCCACGCTGTCGGCCGCCGAAAGCCCCGGCGCGGCGACACGAATGTCGACCATCGGCACCTTGATCTGCGGCTCTTCCTCGCGGGGGATCGTGATGGTGGCGATCAACCCGACAAGGATGGCCGCCAAAAGGAACAGCGGCGTCAGGGGCGAGGCAATGGTGGCGCGCGTAATGCGCCCGGAAATGCCCAGATTCATCAGGCCCCTCCGACCAGCACGTCGCCAACGCTAACGCCCGAGAGAATTTCAACCGATCCGCTATCCGCGGCTGGCGCGGTTTGCACCGGCACCTGCATCACCGCGCCGGTCTTTGTGGCGACCTGCACATAATCCAGCCCATAACGCGTGATGATGAAAGAGCGCGGCACGACCATGGCGCGATGGGTGCCTGCGGCCAGCTGTGCCGCCATGCGCCGCCCGATCAGACCGGAATCCAGCCCGGCCATGGCGACATCGGCGCTGACTTGCCCGGCGGTTACTGCCGGATAGATCCGCGTCACGCTGCCCTCACCCCTTACGCCCTCGACGCGCACACGGGCGCCGGGCGTGACCTTGGCGGCCAAGGCTTCGGGCAGGTCCAGGCGCAGCACCACCGGGCCGGACGTGACCACCGCCACCACCATGCCCGGCGCGACGGGCGATCCGGCGGGAACATCGGCCCGCAACACGCGCCCCGTCGCGGGGGCAACGACCGCGCCATTGCCGGCGATGGCCTGCACACTGGCCTGCTGGGCCCGTGCGGCCTGCGTCTGGGCGGCGGCGGCCTGCGCCCCTGCCTCTGCCTGTTCCAGACGCGCTTTGGCATAGACACCATTGGCGGCAAGGAACCTGACGCGGTCCAATTCGGCCTTGGCCTGCACGGCCTGCGCCTGGGCGGCGGCGGCCTGCGCGCCATAGGCGGCGGATTGATAGGACAATTGATTGTCAGTGATGCGCCCGATGACCTGCCCCCGTCGCACAGTATCACCCGCGCGCACCGAAAGCGTGGAAAGCACGCCGGGAATACGCGCCAGAACCTGCGACTGGTCCTGACTGGTCACTTGGGCTGACACGCTCTGCCATTCGGGCGCATCGGTAAGGGTGACGGTCAGGCGCGGCCCCTTGGCGGATACCACCACATCGGGCGCAGGCTTGTCCTGCCCGCATCCCTGCAAGGATGCCGCAAGGATCGCCAAACCCAAGGCCGAAGCCTTTACGCCATGAAACATTGTCATCTCCCGTGCCTGCGTGCCCTGCGCCCCGACATCCACCAGCGCTCAGCGATCGACCGGCAATCCCGCCTTGATCCATGCGCCAAAGCCGCCGGCCAGATGCGTGTCGACGCTGGCCTGCGCAGCGGCGCATTTGTCGAGCGCCATCCCCGAACGCTTGCCCCCCAAACAGGTCAGAACCAGCTGCTTGCCACCGGAATCGGGGAGCCTGCCGGGCTGGAAAGTGGACAACGGCATATTGATCGAACCGGGAATGTGCCCTTCGGCAAATTCGTCTACCTCGCGAACATCAACGACCATGGCCCGATTCGCGCGAACCATATCGGCCAGTTCCTTTGCGTCGATTTCCCGATGTTTTGCCGATTTTCCAAAGCCAAAGACCATGATCTCTTCTCCCGGGCCACCCCATGTGGCCGCATCATAAAAACATAACTTGCTTATATTGTGGATTTGCTATATAAGTCAAGCCAGATTAAAGCGATTACCGAGTCCCCGCGCCTGTCGAAACGCCGCCATCGGGCCCGCGCATCACTGGGAGAGTTGTTTCATGCCCACGCCTTCAAACGCATTGCCCCGCATCCTCGTGCTGGGCGCCGGCCTTGGCGGTACAATTGCGGCCTATGAAATCCGCGACGCCACCAAAGGTCGCGCCCAAGTCATGGTGGTATCGGACAGCGAGGATTACTGGTTCGTACCGTCCAACCCATGGGTTGCGGTGCGCTGGCGCGAACCCGATGCGATCCGCGTGCCGCTCGCCCCGGTGATGGCCAAAAAAGGCATCGGCTTTACCAGCGTGGGCGCATCACGCGTCCACCCTGCGGAAAACCGGGTTGAACTGTGTGATGGCACATCGTTGGCCTATGATTTTCTGGTGATCGCCACCGGGCCGGAACTGGCCTTTGACGAAATCCCCGGATTTGGCCCGGATGCCCATACGGTTTCGGTGTGCCGCACCGATCATGCCGCGCATGCCGCCGACATGTTTGACGCTTTCTGCCAAAATCCGCGGCCCATTGTGGTTGGCGCGGCGCAGGGGGCGTCCTGTTTTGGTCCGGCCTATGAATTCGCGCTGATCCTTGACACCGAACTGCGCCGCCGCAAGATCCGTGACCGGGTGCCCATGACGTTTGTCACCAGCGAACCCTATATCGGCCACCTTGGCCTTGATGGCGTGGGCGACACCAAGGGTTTGCTGGAAAGCGAAATGCGCGAACGGCATATCCGATGGATCACCAATGCGCGCGTCACCCGCTTTGATGACGGCATGGCCCATGTTGAGGAACTGAACGAGGATGGCGGGGTCAAAAAGACCCATGATCTGCCCTTTGGTTTCTCGATGCTGCTGCCTGCCTTTCGCGGCATCAAGGCCGTGTTCGGCATCGAAGGGCTGACCAACCCGCGCGGTTTCATTCTGGCGGACAAACATCAGCGCAATCCGACCTTCAAGAACGTCTATTCGCTGGGCGTTTGCGTGGCGATCCCACCGATTGGCCCGACCCCGGTGCCGGTGGGCGTGCCCAAGACCGGCTTTATGATCGAGAGCATGGTCACGGCCGTTACACACAACATCGCCGCCGAACTGGACGGGCGCGAACCAGAGGATGTGCCGAGCTGGAACGCGGTCTGCCTTGCCGATTTCGGCGATGGAGGCGTCGCCTTTGTCGCCCAACCCCAGATTCCGCCGCGCAACGTCAATTGGTCCAGCCATGGCAAATGGGTCCACCTGGCCAAGGTCGGCTTTGAAAAATACTTCATCCGCAAGGTCCGCTCCGGCACCAGCGAGCCGCTTTATGAAAAGCTCGCGCTTCAGATGCTGGGTATCAACAAGCTGAAACAGACAACAAAGGAGAGCGATCGATGACACTTGATACCGCTGTGATGCGTTTTGCCGGCACCGTCGTTCTGGGCAGCGCGCTGGCCGCCCATTTTGTCCACCCCGCATGGATCTACCTCACCATGTTTGCCGGGGCCAACATGTTGCAGGCCAGCGTGACCGGATTTTGTCCGGCCGCCATCCTGTTTCGGGCCTTGGGCGTGAAACCGGGAATCACGTTCAAGTAAAGGCTGATTTCATGCGCCATTTGCCCTTCTTTTTCAGCGTACTGCCCTTACTGGCGGCACCCCCGGTGTGGGCGCAAAGCCCGCATCAGGGCCGTGATCTGAATGCCACCATTGCCGATGCGCTGGCCCATGCCCCCGCCCTTGCCGAGGCGCAGGCAGGTGAAGCCCAAGCACAGGCCAGGCTGGAAGGCGCAAAGGCGCAACAGAACCCCATGCTGAGCGTGGAAGGGCAGATCGGCGCGGGCCGGATCGACAATGGCGGATTCTTTGGCTTTACCGGGCGCAACGTGACACCCATGGCTCTGCGCGCGGGGGCCGAGATGCCGCTCTATGCCGGGGGCCGCGTGGCCGCCGCCATCGCATCGGCAAAGGGCGGACAAACCATGGCAACCCTTGCCATGGATGATGTGCGCAGCCGGGTCATCGTCGGCGCGGTCGCCGCTTATGCCGAAGTGTTGACCGCCCGCCGGATTGAAGCGCGCTATCAACAAATGGCAGCCGAATTGTCCGAGGTCGAGCGACAGGCAAAATTGCGCTTTCAATCGGGCGAAATTCCGGCCTCCGATCTGGCCTCTTCTACGGCAAGGCGGGCCGAGGGGGAGGCAGGGTTGGCCAATGCCCAAGGGCGGCGGATCATCGCAGAGGCCAATTATGCGCGCATCACCGGCCATGAAGCGGGCGCACTTTCCCCTTTGCCGGCAATGCCCGCCACGCCGCCCACGCTGGATGAAGCCATGGACAGCGCGCACCGCCACAACCCCGCCTTGGCGCAGGCGGAAAAGGGCATCGACGTCGCCCGCGCCGGTGTACGCATGGCCAAGGCCGACAGCCTGCCCACCATCGGGGCCTTTGCCGAGGCGACCCGTACCCGCGATCAGTTCTTCCCCGATTATCGCGCCGATGCGATGGCTGTGGGCATCAGGGGGCGCTGGACGATCTGGGCCGGTGGGCGAACCGCCGCCAAAATCCACGAGGCCGACGCCGTGCTGGACGCCACCGAGGCGCGCGCACGCAATGCCAGGGAACAGATTGACGCCGCCGTGATCAGCGCATGGACCGGGCTGAAAACCGCAGGTCGCATGGTCGAAGCCAGCGCCGCCCGTTCCGTCGCGGCCGCACAGGCGCTGCGCAGCGTCCAACTGGAGGCGAAAGTGGGCGCCAAACCCACGCTGGCCGTGCTGGATGCAGAGCGCGAAGCCAGCGCAGCCGACGCGGCCGCCATCGAGGCCGAAGGGCAACGCCTGATCGCCGCATGGCAATTGAACGCGCTGGTCGGGCAATTAACCCCTTGAAGGAGAGATTTTATGCACAAGGACTGGCCGCAGATGGCCAAGGAACTGTCGGGCGCCATCAAGGAAGTGCGCCTTGGCGCGCCCGATGTGATGAAGAATTTTTCCGCCATGGCCACCGCCGCCACCGCGAACGGGGCGCTCGACAGCAAGACCAAGGAACTCATCGCGCTGGGCATTGCCGTGGCCATCCGCTGCGATGGTTGCGTCGCCTTTCATGCCCAGGCGGCGGTGAAACATGGTGCCACGCGCGAAGAGGTGATGGATGCGATGGGCCTTGCCATTTACATGGGCGCCGGGCCCAGCCTGATGTATGCCGCGCAAGCCGTCGAAGCCTATGATCAGTTTGTGGCCGCCTGAATGTGGCGTCGGTCGCTTTTGACGACCTCGTCAGGAAAGCGATTTTGTAAGGAGGCAGGATGAACCCTCGCGGACTTCATCCCGCCTATGGGCAAGCGCCTTGGCCACGCGATCCACGACGGAGCCCCAATCACCCCATTTGTCCTGTCGAAACAATCGGTGGGCCGGATACCACGGCGTATCATCCCGGTCCAACAGCCAACGCCAATCCGGCAATAGGGGCAGCATGACCCATGCAGGGCACCCAAGCGCCCCGGCAAGGTGAACGGGCGAGCTGTCAATGGAAATGAGCAGATCGACTTCGCTTAATATCGCGGCAGTATCTTCAAAATCTCGGATGTCCTGGCTGAGGCTGACAACAGGCATATTGGCGGGCGGGTTCAGGGCCTGCCCTTCTGTCGGCCCCTTCTGGATCGAGAAAAGCGTGACGCCTTCCTGCGCCAGCGGTTGCAGCATACTCATTTGCATCGAGCGATTGGCGTCATTGGTGTGGGTTGGCCGCCCCGCCCACAGGAATGCGACCTTCAGGCCCGAATAACCTCTAAGCCGCTCACGCCAATGGATGCGCCGCTCCTCCAAGGCAAAGAGATAGGGCATCGGTGTGCCGGGCAGGTCCGACAGGCGCAATCCCATGACCATGGGCAGGCTCATCATTTCACAATGCACGTCAAATTGCGGGGGCAACTGGCCGCGCAGGGTTATGACATCATAACCGCCCATCCGCTGGGCCAGACTGGCGGTTTCGTGGTTGATTTCCAGAACAACGCGGGCCTGACTGCGTTGCTTGGCCCATGCCACCATGCGCATGAACTGGAACGTGTCACCATATCCCTGCTCGTCATGGATCAACAGCGTCTGGCCCGGAATGACCCGCCCGTCCCAGCGCGGGCGCTGCACCTTTCGCTCGATCCGGCTGGTATGGGCCAGATTGTAGCGATGGCTGTATTCGCGCCAGCCCCGGTCGAAATCGCCCAGCAAAAGCAGCGTTTCGGCCAGATCAAAACGAGTGGGCAAATGGCCCGGCAATTGATCGACCAGCATTTCCTGAATGGGCTTGGCCTCCGCCGCCCGGCCCTGTTGGCGCAAAGCCTGTGCCAGAAGCGCCCACAGGACGACAGGGCCAGTGCCGGTCGCCAGCAAAGGGCGCAAGATGGCCTCCACCTCGGCGCCGCGCCCTTCGACCAGCATGGGGCGGGTCTGCAACTCGATCGCTTTGAAATCCATCATGGCTTTAACCCGCCTTGGCCATCCGTGGTTTGCGCGATGCGCGAGGTTTGGCGGCCTCAGGTTGCGGCGCCTCCACGCCAAGCGCCGTCAAAAGCGGGCCAAGATGGGGGGCCAAGGGCCGCCAGCGCCCAACGCTGCTGGAAAACAGCGGGTCGCGGGCCTGATTCATGCTGGCCGTCCGAATGGTGCGTCTGGTTTTGTGGAACATCATACAGGCCGGGTCCCAATCCAGACCGATGAAATCCACCAGACGTTTGGCCTCCGCTTCAAGATTGGCCACAACATCTTCATAGGCCACTTCGATAAAACGATCAGCGGGCAGAATGTCGCGCCAATGCTCCATCAACTTTTCATATCCGCGATAGAACCGGCCCAATTCGCCCATATCATAGGTGAACATCTGTTCCCGCGTAAAAAGCTTGGTGTAGCAGGACAGGCAAGTGTCCACCGGATCGCGCCGAACATGGATAATCCGGGCGTCTGGCAGGATGCGATGGATGAAACCGGCGTGAAGAAAGTTGGACGGCATTTTGTCCACCACATGCCGATGATGCCCGGCGCCTGATCGGACCAGACGCAGATATTCATCGCCCAAAGCCATTTCCTGCTCTGCGCTCAAATTGGCGGCGGCAACCGGAAACGGCCCCGCATTATTGGCCAGCAGCGAGATATGCGACAGTTCTCCGCCCGCCTTGATGGCCGGATGCGATCCCAAAATCTGTTCGATCAGCGTGGTGCCGGATCGCGGCATGCCAATCACAAAGATCGGCAGATTTCCGCCCACCTGCGCCTTGACGGGCCGCCCCATCGCTTCGGCTGAAAACTTGGCGGCAATATCCTCCATCCAGCGCAAAGTTTGCCCGATGTCAAAGGCAAAGCTTGATCTTTTAAGACGGTTGCCTTCGTCCAGACACGCAAAGGCGCGTTCCGGATTGCCGGCATCCAGCCACGCTTTGCCCAAGGCGAAATTCAAAGCGGTGCGGTCACCCAAAGCCTGAACCTTGCCGGAAGCCATCAGGGATTCCATGGCCCCGATAGCGGGATCTTCGGGCGAAAAATGGTGCATGTCGGCATAGTTGAACCATGCCGGCACCGACCTTGGGAATTGCCCGATCAATTGTTCAAACGCCTGTTGGGCGCCGACCTTATCGCCCCGTTCCATCATCAAAACGCCGCGGTTGAGCATCGCTTTTTCCGTCGCGAAACCGACCAGCGAACCGGCCCGCTCAAACGCCGCCAAGGCTTCCTCGCCATGGTCCAACGCCTGCAGCACTTCACCAAGGATATTATGCGCCTCGCCATTTTCGGGCGCGATGGCCACCGCCCGCCGCGCCTCGGCCAATGCCTCGTCCAACCGGTCGAGATGGCGCAGAACCGTCGCGCGAACACCCAATGCGCCAACATTGAGCGGCGCAAAGGCCAGCATGGCGTCGATCCAGCGCAGAGCGTCAAAATAGCGATGGCGCGCCACCTCGGCCGCCGCCGCATTGATGTAGGCGTCGGCCATGGTCGGATTGGTTTCGATGGCCCGCCGCGCCATGGCAATCGCGTCATCAAAATCGCCAAGATCGGTCAGCAGATTGGCCAGATTGCTCATCGCTTCAACATAGGCCGGCGCCAGACGGAGCGCTTCTTCATATTGCGCCTTGGCCTCGTTCAAACGGCCCAGACGCTTCAACGTATTGCCCAGATTGTTGCGCGCTTCGGCATAGTCGGGTTGCAGAGCGACAACCCGCTCAAGGCTGACCAGACTTTCCTCCAGCTTGCCCGCTTCCTGTTGAATAATGCCCAGATTGTTCCATCCGGCGATCAAGGCATTGTCGGCCCCGACGGCGCGCCTTGCAGCCTCCTCACCCTCGACCAGCAAGCCACGCTGACGGCACATTTCGGCCAGATTGCTCAAATAGATCGGCGCCACGCGGGGCACCTGACAGGCGCGGCGCAAATGATCGATGGCAATATCCAGATTGCCATAGGCATGGGCCATCAACCCCATCAAATGCATCGCATCCGATTGCCCCGGCCAAACCGCCAGAACATGTTGGCAAAGCCGTTCGGCCTCGCTGACCTGACCGGCATTCCAATGCGCTTGCGCCTGGGCAAGAGCCTGTTCGATGGAGATGGTATTCTGGTTCATAGGCCCCGGATCTTTTGAGTCAAAGCGTTAATCTCTGTCCCAAATCGTGACACCATTGAGCAAATCATTACTTTAGACGGCGTTACGGGATTTCACCGAAACACGGGAATTACAGGGTGATAATGGAGGTGATGAAACGCTGTGCATCATCACCTCCCCAATCCCTTCGCCTAGAAATTCCACGACAGGTTCAGCGATCCGGTATGGCGCTGATAATTTCCGCGCAATTCACCGCTATACCCCGCGCGGATCCTGAAGCCTTGCGACGGCTGCAATGTCAGACCGGCATTGACCGCCACCCCGTCCTGACCCAATCGCTCGGTCGAGCTGGTATAGGCAACCCCACCCAGATTGGCCAAAGTCGCCATTCCGGCTTCTTTATATTCATGCACCCATGCCACCCGGACATCGGGCGTAACAAAACCGGCCTTTCCGGCCAATTTGACGCCGATTTCCTGTGTCACCGTATCCACCCGCATCCGCGCGATTTTCATGCCGGCCGCACCAGCGCCCGTTTCGCGATAGGCCGCCCCGATGACCCTTGCCCCGCGGATGGCATATTGCGGCGTAATCACAAGGTTCGAGGACACAGGCACATCATAGCCGAGGCTGAAGCGGGCCATATAATGCTCGCCTTCGTAATCGGCGAAAGCGGTCTTTGACAGGTAATCGATCCGACGTTGTTGATGGGTTATGTTATACGCCCCGCCAAATTGGGTGTCGAAAGACAGCCTGCTTTTCGCCCATGCCGGACGCCACGAACCGTAAGCGGTGAATTGATGGCTGTCGATCTTGCTCCTGCTGCCGGCAAAGATGTCGGTGCCATTGGCGGTGTTGCTGGTCCAGCTGACCGCCATGCCGATCGCCGCCTGTGTCCCGATGGCAATATCGCCGCCAGCCACAACACCGCTTGTAAACCAATTGAAACCTGCCGCCTTTCGGGTCGCATCGCGCTGTCCTGCGCCGCCGATAAATTCACCCCACAGCATAACCGGACGCTTGGTTGTCTTTTGCGACACCAGCGCCGACGACACCACCTGTTGATGCCGGGCGATGGCGTCGCTGACCGGCACTGCAACCATGGCCATCATTTGCGGCGTCAACTGGTTGGGCGACAATTGCGAGAGAGCCACACGCTGAAGATCGACGGAGAGTTCGGCCAGAGGCGCCATGACCTCGACATTGACCGCCGCGGCCTCTGGCGTCGTGGTCGACTTTTCCGAAGTGATCGTCGAAATCCGATCGATAAGTTTCGCCGTTGCAAAGGCCGGGCCACCCTGAATAAAGCCAATCGGGGCATAATTCGTGGTCAGGCCCGCCACGGAAAGCACCAGATCGGTTTCACCACCCGACGCCACGGTCTGGCCCGTCACCTTATAGCCGGTCGCAACAAAGCTGATATTGCCCAGCGACATGGCCCCGCCCGACGAAACAATCGTGTAATTGCCCGCCTGCAGCACGCCATCGGTGCTCTTGAGCCCTACAACACCTCCTGCCAGGTTGGTGGTTCCCGAAACGCTCAAACTGCCATGGCTGTTAAGCGAGGATACGCCAAAGACGAGTTGGCCCGATGACTGGCTGAAATTGCCGGTGATGTTGATATTGTCGTTGATGTACAGCGTCGCACCATTGTTCACGACCGCATGGCTGCCGACATTGATGTTGCTGTTCAACACCTGCGCCCCGCCCGAGAACAATACATCCGAGGACAGATTGGTGATCAACCCGACAGATCCGCTGCTGTTGCTGCTGACCGCCATCGCGCGCAGAAGACCGTAGGCGCTCTCGCTCGATGTGCTGTTGAACATCTGTGCAGATTGCGATCCATTGCCCGTAATCGTGCCCGGCGCATCTTGTGTGCCGCCGCTGATGACAAGATCGCGCGTGGACTGGTTGACGATATTGCCGCTGATCGTGCCGCTGTTCGCTATCGCGCCCAGCGTACCCGTATTGGCAATGTGCAATGCCGTCGGCCCGCCCAGACCATTGGAGAGCGAGCCGCCAATCGTCAGCGTGGCGAGCGAGCCGCCAATGTAGGCATTGCCCGCCGTTGCGACCAGATTGTTGCCATTGGTCGAACCGCCAAGGCCCAATCCCGAAACGCCGCTCGAAATATTGGACAGGTTAAAGCTTGATCCGGTGCCGCCCGTAATCAGGGTCACTTGGTCGCCGGCCATATAATTGCCGGTCGAGGCCATATTGGCGTTAATCGACCCGCCGGAAATCGACGCCGCGCCGCTGACCGAAAGGACATGGCCGCCCAGATCAAGCGTGCCGCTGCTCTGCGCGAAATTGCCCGTCACTGTGACATTGTTCGCCAATCCAATGATGGCGCCGGAATTGACCGCGGTATGCGATCCGACCTGAACCGCATCGCCAAGGTGGATCGAACCCGAAGCGAAGACGACATTGGCCCCCGAACTGGCGATTGTGCCGCCGGTAAAGGAACCAACCGCCCCCCCGGTGCCCCCGGCAATGGTCAGGACATTGGCCGACATGTTGACGACATTGCCGCTGATCGTGCCGCTGTTGCGCAATTGGCCCAATGTGCCGGTCGAACCGACATAGAGCGCCGTTGCGCCGCCCGCCGTGTTGCCCATCGCACCATTGACCGCCAACGTGCCATAGCTGCCGCCGATATAGGCGTTTGCGGCCTGCGCGATCAAATTGTTGCCGTTGACCGATCCGGTGGCGCTCAACCCGGCAATCCCGCTAGTGACACTGGCCCCGGTATAGCTGGAGCCTGCGCCGCCCGAGATCAGCGTGACCCCGTCGCCCACGAAATAGTTTTCCGTGCGCGCCAATCCCGCCGATATGGTCCCGCCATTGACCGTGGCCGCCCCCGTCAGCGTCAGAACATGGCCGTTGGCGTTGAGAGTTCCGCTGTTCTGAGCAAAATTGCCCGTCACGGACACATTATCACTCAATTGCAAAGCCGCGCCCGTGTTCACGACCGAATGGCCCGTGACATCAATCACATTACCAAGGCTGATCGATCCCGAATTGAAAACAAGGTTTGAATTGGAGTTCGTAATCGTGCCGCCGGTAAATGTTCCGACGGTGCCGCCTGCCCCGCCCGCAATCGTCAGATCGTTGCTGGAAAGGTTGATGACATTGCCGGAAATCAGGCCGCTGTTGGTCAAGGTGCCCAACGTGCCATTGGCGGCAACATAGACCGCCGTTGGCGCCGAAATGGTCCCGCTGTTGCTGACCGTATCGGTGGAGCCGCCAATATAGGTGCTGTTCAAATGCAGCAGCAGATCGGCATAGGAGCCGGCCTGGGCGATGGAGAGCGAGGCCGAAAAGCCCTCGCTGATGGCCGCAAGGCTGCTGGTCGTCAGACTGCCCCCGGCACGGGCAATCGTGTAATCCTGACCCGCGATCAGATTGGCGCCCGAAAGCGCCGATACCGCAACGGCCCCGCCCGTGAACTGCGCATTGCCGCTGACCAGCAGCAGACCCGCAACGCTGTTCGCGCCCACGCCAATGCCCAAAGTCCCGGCATTCTGGGCATAATTGCCCGACAGCGTGACCGTATCGGTCAACAGCACCGAGGCCCCATTATTGATGACCGTATGACCGCCAACGCCAATCTGATCCGTCAGGGCGATATTGCCCGATGCCAAAACGACATCCGCGCCGGTGCTGAGGATAGAGCCATTGGCAAAAGTGCCGGTCGCCCCATTCATCCCGCCCGCAATGGTCAGCGCGTTGGAGGACAGATTGACGATATTGCCGCTGATCGTCCCGCTGTTGCTCAATTGGCCCAGCGACCCGGTCGAGGCGATATAGAGCGCGGTTGCGCCGCCGCCCGTATTGGCCATAGCCCCTGTGACCGAGAGCGTGCCATAGCTGCCCCCGATATAGGCGTTGGCGGCCTGCGCCATCAAGCTGTTGCCGCTGACCGAGGCCGCGGCGTTCAATCCGGCCAGATTGCTGACAACCTGCGCATTAGCAAAATTGGACCCGACGCCGCCTGCGATCAAGCCTACCGTATCACCGGCGAAATAGTTGGATGCCGAGGCAAAGGATGCCTTGACCTGACCGCCCGATACGGTGACCGAACCGCCAACCGTCAGGATATGGCCATTGGTATCCAAAAGTCCGCCTGTCTGGCTGAAATTGCCGGTGACCGAAACGCCGCTGCCCAGCGTGACCGAAGCGCCGCTGTTGACCAGCGTTTGCGCGCCCATATTCACCTGATCCGACAGGGACATATTGCCCGACGCCAAAACGACATTCGCGCCGGTGCTGGTGATCGTCCCGCCGGTGAAGGTGCCGATGGCGCCGCCGGCGCCCCCGGCGATGGTCAGGGCGTTGGCGGACATATTGACGATATTGCCGGTGATCGTCCCGCTGTTGACCAATTGGCCCAACGAGCCCGTCGAGGCGATGTAGACCGCCGTCGCCCCGCCCGCCGTATTGGCCAGCGCCCCGGTGACCGAGAGCGAGGCCAGGCTGCCGCCGATATAGTCATTGCCCACGGCAAACAGCAGATTGCCGCCGCTGTTCAATGCCGATCCCGACAAGCCGCCCACCGCATTGGCCACCGATACGCCAACATAGCTGGACCCGACCCCGGCCGAAATCAGCGTGGATGTGTCGCCCACCATGTAATTGGCGGTCGAGGACAGCGCCCCCGACACCGTCCCGCCCGAAACACTGGCCGTGCCGCTGACATCCAGGGTCGAGGAGCCAAGGGCGAGCAGCCCCGCGCTCTGGCTGTAATTGCCGGTGACCGAAACGCTGCTGCCCAACGTGACCGAAGCGCCGCTGTTGACCAGCGTCTGCGTCCCCACATTCACCTGATCCGACAGCGCGATATTGCCCGATGCCAGAACGACGTTGGCGCCGGTGCTGGTGATGGTGCCGCCGGTCAACGTGCCCGTGACGCCGCCGGTCCCGCCCGCAATCGTCAGGATGTTTGATGACAGGTTCGCGATATTGCCGTTGATCGTGCCGCTGTTCGCCAAAAGCCCCAAAGACCCGGTCGAAGCAATGTAGAGGGCCGTGGCCCCGCCCGTCGAATTGGTCAAAGCCCCGGTGACGGAAAGTGTGCCATAGCTGCCGCCGATATAATCATTGCCGACGGTAAACAGCAGGTCATTGGCGCTGCTGGTCGCAGATCCGTTCAGGCCCGTGACGGTATTGGACAGGACCATTCCGGCAAAGCCGGAACCGACGCCCCCGGAAATCAGGGTTGTGGTTTGACCCGACAAATAGTTCGATGTCGAGGAAAGCGCCGCCGCCACAACGCCGCCCGAAACATCGGCCGCGCCGTTCACCGTCAGCACATAGCCCTTCAAATCCAGCGTGCCGCTGCTCTGGCGGAAATTGCCGTTCACGACGACATTATTCGCCAGGCTGATGGTCGCGCCGGAATTGGTCGCCGTATGCGAGCCGACCTGAATATTGTCGCCCAGATGGATCGCGCCCGAAACAAAGGCAACGTCCGCGCCGGTGCTGGTGATGGTCCCGCCGGTGAAGGTGCCGATGGCGCCGCCGGTGCCCCCGGCGATGGTCAGGGCGTTGGCGGACATATTGACGATATTGCCGGTGATCGTCCCGCTGTTGACCAATTGGCCCAACGAGCCCGTCGAGGCGACGTAGACCGCCGTCGCCCCACCCGCCGTATTGGCCAGCGCCCCGGTGACCGAGAGCGAGGCCAGGCTGCCGCCGATATAGTCATTGCCCACGGCAAACAGCAGATTGCCGCCGCTGTTCAATGCCGATCCCGACAAGCCGCCCACTGCATTGGCCACCGATACGCCAACATAGCTGGACCCGACCCCGGCCGAAATCAGCGTGGATGTGTCGCCCACCATGTAATTGGCGGTCGAGGACAGCGCCCCCGACACCGTCCCGCCCGAAACATTGGCCGTGCCGCTGACATGCAGGGTCGAGGAGCCAACAGCGAGCAGCCCCGCGCTCTGGCTGTAATTGCCGGTGACCGAAACGCTGCTGCCCAGCGTGACCGAAGCGCCGCTGTTGACCAGCGTCTGCGTCCCCACATTCACCTGATCCGACAGCGCGATATTGCCCGATGCCAGAACGACATTGGCGCCGGTGCTGGTGATGGTGCCGCCGGTCAACGTGCCCGTGACGCCGCCGGTCCCGCCCGCAATCGTCAGGATGTTTGATGACAGGTTCGCGATATTGCCATTGATCGTGCCGCTGTTCGCCAAAAGGCCCAAAGACCCGGTCGAGGCAATGTAAAGCCCGGTCGCGCCCGTGATCAGGCCGCTGTTGCGAAGCGTGCCGATGCTGCCGCTGTTATACACGCCATAGGACAGGCCGCTAATCGTGCCGCTGCTGTCGACCAACGTGATGGACCCGTCATTGTTCAGCCCCGCCGCCGTCACAGCCGGGGAATCCTCCAGCGTCCCGGTGTTGAGCAAAGTCCCGATCGAACCCTGATTCCAGATGCCGACCAGCCCCGACGCCAGACCGCTATTTTCAATCTGGTCGATGGTGCCCCGGTTGCGCAGACCATAGTCCGACCCCGCCAAGGTACCGCTGTTGGTCAGCGAACCCAGCATGCCCGTCGTGGCAATATAGGCCGCCGTCGCCACGTTGCCCACGGTTCCGCTATTGGCAAGGCTGGCCAACGATCCGCCGACATAGTGGTTAATGACCGAGAGCGACAGATTCACATTGCTGCCCACTGTGGCCGTGCTGGATGTGATCGACAGGCCGGTCACGCCCGAAGACACGTTCACGCCGGAGTAGCTGGACCCCAGCCCGCCCTGCACCAGCGCAATGCTGCTGCCCCCGGCGCTGTAATTGCCGGTCGAGGTCAATTGGCCGGTCGTTATGACCCCGCCCGACAGGTTGGCAACCCCCGTAACCGTCAAAACATTTTGGCCCAGCGCCAAAGAGCCCGCATTCTGGCTGTAATTGCCGGTTATCGTGACTGGATTGGCCAAAGCAAGGCTGGCGCCGCTGTTGGTCACGGTGCTGCTTGACACATCAATATGGTCGTTGAGCAACAAATTGCCCGCGGTAAATGCAATGCCGCTCGCGCTTTGGATGGTGCCGATGCTGTTGTTATAACCGGTCAGCAGGCCCTGCGCCGAATTGTCGCCCACAATGGTCAGCGCCGCGCCGCCGGAATTGAGAATATTGCCCGCAATTGTCCCGCTGTTGAAGATCGAGCCGAGGGTGCCGCTGTTGTTGATGGCATAAAGTTGCCCGGTCAAAAGACCTGAATTCTGGACAAGACCAACGTAGCCCAGATTTTGCAGCCCGGCCCCGGTTGCCGACAAAGTACCGCTGTTGTTCAGCGTGCCCAAAGAGCCTGCGGCCGCGACATAGACCGGATTGATGGCCCCGCCCAGCGTTCCCGTATTGGTCAAAGACGCCAGAGAAGCGCCGACATAATTATTGGCGCCCTGCACCGACAAGGTGTTGCCAGAAACAAGGCCGCTCAATTCCAATCCGGTGACATCAGAGGTGATGCTGACGCCCGAATAATTGGAACCCGTCCCCCCCGCCACCAGAGGCGTATTCAAATCCTGACCATAAAGCGCATTGGCCGTGCCGGAAAATCCGTTGACCACAATGGCCCCGCCGGTCAGCGCCGCCGTCCCGCTGACGCTCAGCTTTCCGCCGCCGATGGAGGTGAGCAGCGTGCCGCTCGACTGGCTGAAATTGCCCGTAATGCTCAGGTCTGTGGCCAGTTGCAGCGTGGCGCTGTTATTGACCGTTCGCGTGCCGACATTGATCACGTCCTGAAGGCGCAGATTGCCCGACAGATTGATATTCGAGGCCGTATTGGTGATCGTGCCATTGGACGTGCCATCGGCCCCGACGAAGGTGCCAACCGCCGTCCCGCTGCCGCCCACAAGGTTGAGATCATTCGCGCTCAGATTGGCGATATTGCCCTGGATGATGCCGCTGTTCGACACAGCGCCCAATGATCCGCCCGATGCGACATAGATCGCGGTCGGCGCCGATATTGTCCCGCTGTTGGTGATCGTGCCGTAAGTCCCGGCGATATAATAGTTCTGGATCATCGCCAGCAGGCTGTTGCCGCTGACCGTGCCCAGAACGCTGATGCCGGTGGCCCCGGTGACCGTCCCGGCCAAGGTGCCATAGCTTAGCGCCACGCCGCCATCGGCGGTGACCAATGTGGCCAATTCGCCGATTGTGTGATTGGTGGTCGTGGAAAAATTGCTGACCACGGTCCCGGCGATATTGGCCGCCCCAGTGATGGAAAGCAGGCTGGAGCCAAGGGACAAGGTCGCGGTGGACGAGGTTTGCGCAAAATCGCCCGTCACGCTGACGGTGCCCAGCGTGCCAAAGCTGAGATTCGCGCCGGCATTGACGACGGTATGGGTGCCCGCGTTAAACACGTCATTGACGCGGATATTACCGCTGGCAAAAACAATGTTGCTCAACGTATTGGTGATGGTGCCGATCGAATTGGAATAGCCGGTCAGAGAGCCGACCGTGGTGAGCGTGCCGCCCTTGATGTAAAGATCGTTCGCGCTCAGATTGACGATGTTGCCGCGGATCGTGCCGGTGTTGGTCAGAGTGCCCAAGGTACCGGTGCTGGCAATATACAAGGCCGTTGGCGCAACCGTGGACACGCCGTTGAGTGTGGTTGAAACCGTCAACTGCGCCATCGCGCCGCCGATATAATCGATCAACGGGTTGAAATAGACCAGCGTGGTGCCGGACGCACCAATATTGGAAAAACGCGCCCCCGTAGGCGCCTGCGCGGACAGGAAAGATGCGCCAAGATTAACAATTCGGGGCGCATAGATAACAGGCGCGGCGGTTCCGACGATGTAATTTCCGGTGCTGGCAAAGGATGGCGCAACGGTGCCCCCGGCAAGGGTGATGTTATTTGTTACCGTCAGATAGCTGGCCGTCAGCGTCGAGGCGGCCAGCGTTTGTCGATAAGCCCCGGTAATGGTCTGATTGGTGATGGTCAGGCTGCTGCCCACATTCATCAGGGTGCCTGTGCCAACGTTGATGTCATCTCGGATCCGCAGCGCACCGCCTGAGATCTGAAGCCCCACCGCCGCAGAAATGCTGCCCGATGCGGTGCCGGCGCCTGTGAATGTGCCAACAGTCCCCGCCGTGCCGCCAACCAGCGTCACCGCGCCCGCAAACGAGAGATCGCCGGATATGACGCCAGAGTTGATGATCGTCCCCAGCGCGCCGGAGCTTGTGATCCCGCCCGAAAGCGAGCCGCTGTTGTTGAGCGTCAGGATCGTGCCCGCGTTGACGATGCCGTCCAGAATCAGGCCGGAGTTGGCAATCGTGCCCAGATATCCGGCCCGCGTCACCGACGCATTCCCCGTCGTGGCCGAGATATTGATGCCGCCAACCGTGGCCGATCCGCCCTGGATCAACCCCGTCGATGCGTTCACCAGATTGAGGATGGATCCGCCCGGCCCGATGGAGACGCCCGCCCCCGTGCCCAATCCCGTGATCGTCCCGCTGTTGGTCAAAGCGCCGATCGTGCCGTCCACCCCGACATGGCTGTGGTTGGTCGATGTCGGGCCATAGCTGCCGTAATTGCGGACCTTGATGGCCGATCCGCTTTGGTTGACGATGATGCCGCTGTTGGTGGCGGATGTGACCACGCCATAGACGTTCAAGGCGCCGATGCTGGCGCTGTTGCCGTCCAATGTGCCGGAATTGTCGATAGAACCGATTGTGCTGATGACATTGACGACATCGACGTTGATCGCGCCGCCCGATGTACTCTGGATCAATCCGCTGTTGGTCAGCGTGCCGATATTGCCGCCGACCAGATTGACGCCGTGAAGGCCGTTGGAAAGAATCGTCCCGCTGTTGCCCAGTGTTCCGACCAGCACGCCATTGGCCATGCGGATCGCGCCGCCCGCGCCGTCCGAAAGGATCGAACCGGTGCCGCTGTTCAAAATGGATGTGACCGAAGTATAGGCCCCAACGCCATAGGTGATCGTGCCCGATGTCGTCGTCGTCGTGGGCGTGCCCGTAATCAACAGGCCCGAATAACCACCGGCCGTCCCCGTCCCGCCAATCAGATTGTTGTTGGTCAATTGGGTGAGCGTCTTGCCGCCCTGAATGCTGAAACCGGCGTTATTGGAAACGGTTCCCGTCGATGATGCCACCAAGGTGCCATTGTTGATGACCGTGCCAAGCGTGCCGGTCCAGACAAAGGTTGTGCAATTCGCCGCAGACCCAACCGTGGAATTGGTCGAAAAACTGCCGCAATTTGCCGCCAGAACCTGACTGGGCAGGAATAGGCCCAGAGCGAGCGCTGCCGCCGAAATTTCGTTGAACTGCTTTTGATTGCGGCCAAAACGCCCAACGCCCGACGTAGTCATCCATTCCCCCCGATGCAAAGCCGGGACCGCAAAGCGATCTGAGCCTTTTCAAATGCAACGGCACTTCATTGGGGGATGGGCATTAATATTCACGATTAAGGATTTCTATGTTTTATTACCTATCCATTTCAAAATCTATTAACACTATTTCCGCTCACTCCATTCATTTACACACGATTTAAATCCATAAATTCTCTACCCAATAGCATAGCCAGTGAATTTTGTCGCTGCGCCGCCCCCGCCGCCACAACGCGCCGCGCCATAGATGTGGTACAATGAGCTTGCCGGCATATAATCAACCAATGGCATTCCCGCACAGTCAAGATGGTCAAACCATCCACCATTCAGCCGCGCAGGTAAGAATTGTGTTATAAGGGATGCGGTCAAAAATGGTAAATATTGCCTCGCCTGTTCGGGCCACAGGTGACCGTAATCCTTCAAAAGCCGAATAGCCTCGGTTTGCGGCCATATCCGAACCGAGCGTTCCATCATTTCACCCTTGGTCGATACAGCGTCACAAATGGCGCCCCCGCCATGCATCAGAGGCTTTAACCCCTGTTCGCCAAGGCGGATGGCGGCGTCCAAAACAGCAGGCCGCGAATTCGAATCCGGCGATAACCGCATGAATTCCAGCAATAGCCAGGCCCATTCCAGTTGATGCCCCGGTTCCACCCGGATTTTGCCATGATGGGCCACAGGTGACCAACGCGTCGTAAACACTTCCGCAATCGTGCCGGTCGCGTGGTCAATCATCCTTGCCATGGCAAGGTCCACAATGGCGTGGGCAAAATTCCAAAAGACCGTCTCGCCCGACACTTCGAACAGGGCCAAACAGGCCTCTAACATGTGCATGCGCGGGTTTTGCTCTTTCCCGCCCAGAGCGTTTCGGGATTGCCCCAATATTTCGCCGGACCTGTCCGAAAACAAGAATTCGACATCGGACAAAGTCTGATGAGCGGAGCGGATATAATGCGGATCGCCCGTCGCAGAAAAGACCCCGGCATACGCGAAAAGTACGAAAGCATGAGCATAGAGATCGCGCGCAGAATTGGCAGGCTTTTCGTCGGGGCCAATCGAAAAGACCCATCCCGCCTGTCCATCCTGACGATAATAAAGCCAGCGGAGCCGATCCAAACATTCGATGGCCTGCGACGCATCGAGATTGATGCCGTCCGCCGCTGCGCGGCAAAAGGTTGCCACCTGCCGCATTTGCACCATTAACCGTCGCTGGGTTACGGTGGCGGGCGTCCCATCGAAATTAAGTCGTTCAAAATAGAGGCCGGATTTCCGATCAAACCCCTCTTGCGACCACAGCGGCAAAGCCATGGCAGACAACCACTGCGCCAATTGCGCCTGCCCTCCGACATCGTCGGACAGGATGACGTCATGGATCAAGAAAACACTCTTTCCGCGCCAGAGGAAGGCGCCGCATCGACCCGCATCTTTTCGCAAATCCGGCTGGTGGAATAGCCTTGGTTAAGGTCGGCCAGAACGACTTTCCCACCATTGTCACGGACAAATGCCCCGCCGACAACCTGATCCAGCCGATAGTCGGCCCCTTTGACCAGAACATCGGGGCGCAATGTCATGATGGTTTCCAGCGGCGTATCTTCGTCAAACAACAGCACGATATCGACCATGCGCAAGGCAGCGATAATCGAGGCACGATCCTGCTCTGACTGGATGGGACGCATCGGGCCTTTCAGGCGCCGGACCGAAGCATCGGAATTCAGGGCGACAACCAACCGATCCCCCTGCGCCGCCGCCGCTTTCAGCAAGGCCAGGTGGCCGGGGTGCAGCAGATCAAAGCAGCCATTGGTAAAGACGATGCTCTCACCCCGATTGCGCCAGACATCGCAGGTGCGCCTTGCCTCATCCAGCGTCATGGCATCGCCCTGATGCAGGGTGCTGTCCAGACAAGCGCGGTTTAACTCATGCGCGGAAACAAAGGCCGTGCCCAACTTGCTGACCACGATGGCCGCCGCGTGACCGGCCAGGGCCATGGCCGTTTCCATGTCGCAACCCGCCGACAAGGCGCCCGCGACCGCGGCCACAACGGTATCGCCCGCGCCCGACACGTCAAACACTTCTACGGCGCGCCCGCGGGCATGGACCACCCCCCCCTCTTTGCGCCAAAGGGACATGCCCTGTTCCGACCGGGTCACCAGAACATCTCCGCCAAATCGGCCGGACGCCATGGCGGCGGCGATTTCGATCTGTTCGTCGCTGCGTGCGGGAAGTCCTGTCGCGATTTCCAGTTCGGATCGGTTGGGCGTCACCAAACTGGCCCCGCGATAGGCGGAAAAATCGGCCCGTTTGGGATCAACAATGACAGGTAAACCGTGGGAACGCGCCATATCGATGACCGCGCCGACAACCCGGTCGCTCAAAACCCCCTTTGCGTAATCGGAACAAACGACAACATCGGCTTGGGCGATTGCCCGGCGTGCTGCTTGGATCAGTTGATCTTCAATTTGCGGGTCAATCGGATGACACAGTTCATCATCGATGCGCACGATCTGCTGCTGCCCGCTCATCACGCGGGTTTTTGTGGTCGTGGGTCGATCCCCTGTGGCCATCAAGCCATCCAGGCCTATCCGGCGCCACCCTCGCAATTGTTCGGTCAAATCCGCTGCCGCCTGATCAACGCCGACCAGACCCACCAGTTCAACCCTGCACCCCAAAGCCGCCGCGTTGACGGCCACATTCGCCGCGCCTCCGGGCACCTTTTGCTCTCCTGAACGACGCAACACAGGTACGGGCGCTTCGGGCGAAATCCGTTCGACATGGCCAAAAAGATGGCGGTCCAGCATCACATCACCGATAATGGCGACACAACCCCAAGAGAGATTTTCGATCACGCTCTGCCCGCCTTATACCTTGGCCGCCAGCGGCAGGGTTTGGACAAAATCCAGCAAATTTCCGCCTTTGAACATGAAACCGGGAACACCGGCGGCCCGTGCCGCGCCCAGATCGCTTGGCTTGTCGCCGATCAGAAACGACCCTTCTGCGCGCAATCCCAATTCCTTGATGGCACGTTCAATCATCCCCGCCCCCGGCTTTCGGTCACGGTGATCGGCGCGATAGGTTTCAACGTTTGCGTCGGGGTGAAAGGGGCAATAGTAGAAAGCCGACAAGCTAGCGCCCTGCGCGGCAAAGGCTTTCTGCATGTCCAAATGGAATTGATGGACGTCGGCTTCTGAAAAATAGCCGCGGCCGACGCCCGATTGGTTGGTCACAACAACGCAGGTAAATCCTTGGCGGTTCAACCATGACACCGCCTCTATGGCGCCGTCGATCAGCCGCGTATCGGACAGGCGGCGAGGATAGCCGGTATCCTCATTAAGCACACCATCCCGATCAAGAAAGGCGGCCGCACAATATCTGTCGCTCAAGCCCAAGAGGGCCTCCATGCCTGCTTTGCGTCCTTTGCGCAGGCACAATCTTAACCGGAATGAAACCAAACTATTCTTACTGCTGGACCAGGTACTATGCCTTATTGCCGAACTTAACTTCGGATCAGGCCCAATTTCATATCCGCCGTGAACACATCTGACGGGCCTTGACCGCGATTTACCCTATCGAGTTATAAATGGCGGGGGCACCCTCCGCCCATTTACGCCTTACTTCACAAATTTGATGTCTGAGGCCTGATCAATCGAGAGCGTCTGCACCTCCTCCCGGACCATGCCGCTGGGCACGTCGCGACGGAACACTTTGACCCCGTGGCTGCGTTGATTGGCAATCAGGACAAACCGCCCATCGGGGGAGAAAGCAAATTCACGCGGTTCCTGCCCTTCGACCGAACGCCGGTCGACAAGGCGCAATGTGCCATCCGCCGCCGAAATGGCATAGCTGAGCAAATGGTTGTCGGTGCCTCGGTTGGTAACCGACAGGAAACGGCCATCGGGGGAAATATGCAACGCCGCCGCGCTCACCTTGCCCGCGAACCCTGCCGGGGCCAGCGTCACCGTCTGGCGCAGCGTCAGATGCCCTTCGGCATGATCGAACACCGCAACCTGTCCGGTCATTTCCAGCGTCAGATAAGCATGGCGACCATCCGCCGAAAAGAGCAGATGGCGCGGCCCCGATCCGGCGGGCAATGCCGTGAACGGCTGATCCTTGATCGCGGAGAGCGGCAATTCTGGGCGCGCGGGATCATAGCGATAGGCATAGACCCGATCCCCGCCCAGATCCTGCACAAAGACAAAGCGGCCATCGGGCGATGAGATAACCGAATGGACATGCGGCGACAATTGCCGGTCGGTATTGGCCAGACTGGCGCGATAGGTCTTGATCTGGGTCGCGGGCGCCAAGGCCCCATCCTTACCCACAGGCAGCACAGCCAGAGTACCGCCCGGATCGACCGACACCCCATAATTGGCCACAAAAAGATAGCGCCCATCTTTGCTCAAACTGGCATGGGTGGGTTCGGCGCCCAGCGAGCTGACGCTGTTGATAAAGGTCATCCGACCGCTGGCCGGATCAAGGCGATAGGCCGAAGCGCGCCCGACCGGGTCGCGCTGCCCCTCGCCATTTTCATTGGGCGCGTAAAGCCAGTGGCGGTCGGGCGAGAGCGCCAGCCAAGAAGGGTTTTCCGCCGCCATCACCTGCACCGGTTGCGGATCGATATGCCCGGTCTGATCGTCGAAGTGATAGAGATAGATCCCCTTGCTATTCCCGCCGGTATAGGTGCCGACGAGCAAGGGAACAGTTGAGGCCATGGCCGAAGTCGCCCCAAACCCAAGGGCAAGAGAACCAAGCAAAATTTTGAAATCCACCACACAGGCCTCATTCAGCAGTTATGCGACAAGTGACCGCTGCTATCCAACGCGTCAAGGGGCGATGGCGGTGAAAACTCCTATGGCAATGTTAGCGCAATCAACGCATGATGCACCCAACACATAAAGGAGGAGCCAGAATGCGCGTAAAGACAATGGCCAAGCTGATGATTGCAACGCTTGCCGCCGGGCTGGCCATGCCCGCCATGGCCGCCGATGTGGCGGGCAAAGTGGTGGATTGCCCGCTGGCCAAGGCGCCCTTTTCCATCGACAGCCCGCTGATCGACATTCTCAACAGTCCGTCCGCCAAAGCCGCGGCGAGCGAGGAATTGGGTGACGCCTTTACCAAACTCAACCCCTTTCTGACCGGAACGCAGGCGCCGACATTCAGCGTGATCGTGACGTTGCGCAGCGTCTATGCCATGAACAAGGCCGATCCGGCGGCGCTGGCCAAACTGGACGCAAGGCTTCGCCAATTGGCCGTGACGCCCGCCGATGAAATCGCCCGATGCGCCCGTTATGACAATGATCCCGCCGACCCACGCCCCATGGGCAAGGGTCTGCATGTGCTGATCTTTGAAAAGATCAACGGCTTCCTTGATAAGGAATCGGTGGCAACCGCGCGTAACGCCCTGCAAAGTCTGGCAAAGGATAATGGCTGGTCGATGCAGGTCACCGACAGGGGCGGCGCGATCCGCCCGGATGTGCTGCGCCGCTATGACCTGGTCATCTGGAACAATATCAGCGGCGACGCCCTGACCCTGACCCAGCGCAAGGCGTTGAAGGATTGGATCGAACAGGGCGGCGGCTTTGTCGGCATCCATGGCGCGGCGGGCGACCCTGCGACGTTCTGGGACTGGTACACCGACACGCTGGTGGGCGCACGCTTTCTGGGCCACCCATCAAGCCCGCAGTTCCAATCGGCCAAATTGCGCGTCGAACCCGGCAAGGATCCTGTGACCAAAGGCATACCGACAGAATTCGGCATGACCGACGAATGGTATTCTTTCCGCGCCAACCCGCGCAGGGACGGTGTACGCGTCCTGCTGACCCTGGATGAAAACACCTATAGCCCGCCCAAAAACCTGATGATGGGGGCGGATCATCCCATTGCGTGGAAACAATGCATCGGGCGCGGGCGGTCGTTTTATTCCGCCATCGGCCATGTCCCCGCCACGTTCACCGATCCAAATTACCGCCGCTTCCTGACACAGGCCATTCAATGGGCAGGCAGGCCCGATCCCGCCTGCGCAAAACCCGGCAAATAAGAAGCGGATTTTAGAAATTGCCCCGCGCCGCAAGTGCGAAAACCCATGGCGCGGGGCATATTCCCAAATTACCGCTGTATAGTCCCGGCGATTTTCAAATCACGCAGCGAAGAGGATGAACCAACCCAAACGGTATATTGCCCCTTGGGCATGATCCACGCATGGGCCTTTTCATTCCACACGCTCATGGGATGGTGGTTCGCCTTGGGATCAATCGCGACGGAAACCTTGCGCGTTTCGCCCGGCGCCAGTTCCACGCGCGCAAAGCCCACCAATCGCCGCGGCGGCTGTTTTGCGCCGACCTGATTGGCCGAAGCGGGCAACGTCAGATAGGTTTGCACCACCTGTGCGCCCTGACGCTTGCCGGTATTGGTGACGCTAATGGTGGCGCGCCATTGACCCGATGCGGCATCCTTGCTCAAAACCGGCTTGCCCATGGCAAAACTGGTATAGGACAGCCCATGTCCGAACGGGAATGCGACGCAGCCATTTGCCCCCTTCACCACAGGACAACGACCGCCCGCATTCGCATCATACCAACGATAGCCGATGGCCAGTTGCTCGCTATAAGTCACGGTCTGCAATTTGCCATCGGGGGACACTGTGCCGGGGAACTGGCTGGCGGTCACGGAATCGAGGAAGCCTTTGCCTTCAAACGGCACCGTCACCGGCAATTTGCCCGAAGGGTTGATCCGGCCAAACAAGGCGTCGGCAACGATATTGCCGTCTTCCTGCCCTGGGAACCACGCCTCAAGGATAGCCGGCCCCTTTGCCCCGACGAGCGAAGCGGGCAAGGCAACGCCCGCATTGTCTTTGAGCACCAACACCGATTTGGCCGCCATTGTCCGCCCGCTGCTCGATGGCGCGGACATCAGCTTTTCGATCATCGCGACCGTGCCGCTGTTGCGCGCCTGATTGTCGCCCGATGCAGTCGTGATCGTGTTCGAACGGCCCGTGTACCAATCAAGCCCGCTGCCCAAGGATGCCGGGGCGGCCAGTTGCTTGCCGGTTTTATCCGTGAACGTGGCGCGGTCGGCGCCCTCCTCGGAAATGGTGCCGGCCATCATGACCACTGCATCGACTCTTCCCGCCTCGGCCAGTGCCTCGGCAAAATCGACGGGCTTGCCATCGATCGTGGCATGGGCATTGGCGTCATCGATCAGGATCAGTTTCACCACCGCCTGACCATTGCCCAAATCACGAAGCGCGCTGCGCAGCCCTTCAATGGGCGAAACCGTGTAATTGGGCACGACGTCGGAACTGCCGCCGCCTGCCCCCATCGGCTCGCCCACCACCGCGCCGCCCGCCACTGCTTGCTGAGCATAGACCTGACTGGCCTTACCAATAAGGGCGATGCTGCGTAGATCATGACGCAGTGGAAGCGCGCCATTGTTCTGAAGCAGTACCGTTGCGCGCCCGCCGATCTCGCGCGCCTTGCGTCCACCGACGGCAAAGTCGATCGGCTGGCGCGCCAGTTTGCGGTCAAAAATGCCCAGCTTGAAGGCCTGCGTATAACGTCGCTCCAACGCTTCATCGATCCGGGCCAGCGTCAGATCGCCACGATCCAGCCCGGCCTTGATCTTGGCGGGCGCCCAATGCAGCGGCAAAGGCATTTCATGATCGGTGCCATTGTTGAGCGTGGCCGCCGTCGTTTTCATTGCGAAAAAATCAGATTGAACATAGCCGGTAAAGCCCCAGTCACGGCGCAAAACGTCATTCAGCATTTCCTTGTTTTCACAGGATGATTGGCCATTGACGTAATTATAGGCGCACATGACCGCGGCAACTTTGCCATCCTTGACCGCCATTTCGAATGGCAGGAGATAGAGTTCGCGCAAGGTTTGGCGGTCGACATTTTCCTGAATCGTTTGCCGATTGGTTTCCTGTTCATTGGCCGCAAAATGTTTGACCATGGCAATCAGGCCCCGCGACTGAATCGACCTGGTTTCGGCCACCGCCATCGCGCCGCTCAAATAGGGGTCTTCGCCGAAATATTCCATGTTGCGGCCAAGGATCGGCAAACGCGCCAGATTGACCCCCGGCGCTTCGAATACATGCAATCCCAGATCGCGCATTTCCGTGGCGATCACTTCGCCATACATGCCCGCGACCGCCGGATCGAACGAAGCCGCCGCGCCAACTGCCGATGGCAAAGCCGTGGCTTTGGCCGAACTGGGATGTGAATAGGCGGCGGAAATGTCGCCAAAACCGGGCAGCTTCAACAAGGTCTTGGCGGCCTCATGCGACACGCAATCATTCTGTCCCAAGCCCACCGGGCCGTTTGTCACCCGAAAGGTCGGGATATTCAATTCCGCAATCCCGCTGACATGGCGCCCACCGAAACACTCCGGCAAATCTGGCAAAGTCTCTGGCTTTGCACCCGTCAATTGCTGCAATTTCTGTTCCAGCGTCATGGCCGAAATCAGCAATTTGGCGCGTCGATTGGCAATCGCTTCACGCGCGGCGTCATTGGATGCCGTTTGCTGCTGCGCCACGATGGGCGCGGCCATCCATGGATTGGCCGCCACTTCACCAGCCAATGCCAAAGAAGATGATGTCAATGCGGCCATGCCCACGCCGCAAGCGGCCACGCGCTTCCAATTCCTTGCCATGCCTGTCCACTCCCAATGATTGTTATGTTGAGATGGGCAATATTGGTAGGGCCAATAATTCTAAAAAGCCAGATCAATTTTTATAAAAGGTCAGCGCCAACGTTACAGCCCCCATGCGCCCAGATCCGGGCCGACCGGCACGATGCCATTGGGGTTGAACGAGCGGATCGAACGATAGCCTTGCTTGATATGATCGATATTGACCGTGCCGCGCACGCCGGGAATGTCCAGAAGCCGCCCGACATAGGCATTCAATTCGCGATATTCGGCCAAACGCTGGCGATTACACTTGAACAATCCGTGATAGTCCGCATCAAACCGGACCAGCGTGACAAACAAGCGAGTGTCGGACAATGCCACCCTTTTCATCGGTGGCCTGCACCGGCTGCCAATTGGCGCTCCAATTGCCTTCGACCAGCATCGGTTCAACCCGTCTCAGCGCGTCGCTTCGATGGTGACATCGACCCGGACATGGGCGGCAACCGCTTCGGTTCCCGCGAACTGCCCCTGCCCCACGCCAAAGGCGCGGCGGTCGATGGTCAGGCTGCCGCGCATCACGGCCAGCTTATCCTTGATCGCCAGTTGAAAGGGCAGCGCGACCGGGCGGCTGATGCCGCGAATGGTCAGATTGCCCTGCGCGATATAGCGATCCGGGCCGACCTTCTTGAACTGGCTGGATTTGAACTCTGCCTGCGGGAAGGCCTTGATGTTGAACCAGTCTGATGTGGGCAGCGACTGATCGCGCGAGGCCTCGCCGGTGAAAGCCGACCCGGTGTCGATCGTGGCCGCCACGGACGAACCGGGCAGATTGGCCGGATCGAACTGAATACGGGCGTCAAAGCGGCGGAAGGCGCCATTGATCGCCTGACCATTCATCGAGGCCACGAAACCGAGGCGCGACTTGGCCTTGTTGAGCGCCCAGGACGGCGCAGGCGCCGCCAAGGCAGGGGTTGCGACCAGTGCCGCGAGAAGAAGGGCATAACGCATCGGGGGAAACTCCATAGATATTGGGTCAACGCGGCGTGGCCGACAGGAACGGCACCATCCGCCCCAAAACACCATCGCGATTGATAAATTGATGCTTGAGCGCGGCGGCCACATGCAGGCCGATCAAAGCCGCGCCGCCAAAGGCCAGCGCCACATGCGCGCCGGTCGACAGGCTACCTGCGACCTCCTTGGCCGGTCCGGCCAGATCATGCAGCGCGGCGATATGAGGCAAGGGGATCGTACGCCAGAGCAAGGTCGGAATGTTGAACGGGCTGACCGAAACCAGCGCCCAACCGGTCAAAGGCATGCCGATCATCATCGCATAGAAAAATGCATGGGTGGCATGGGCCGCGAAACGTTCAAACCCGCTCATCGTATCGGGCAAAGCCGGCGCGCGATGGGTCACGCGCCAACCCAGACGGGCAAGGCTCAAAGCCAGAACCGTCATGCCGATCGACTTGTGCAATTGAAACGCCTCAAACTGGTCCAGTCCGATGAGGCGCTTCATCCACCAGCCCAATGCAAGATTGGCCAGCAGGAACCCCGCCACCAACCAATGCAGAACCATGGCAACCGCCGAATAGCGCGGACTGGATTGGGTGGCGGCGCGCATATCAATTGGCCTTTTCAAAGGCGGCGGTGATCGAGATGGCCAATTCGTCGCCCACATAGGGGACATATTTGGTCACGGCGAATTCCGACCGCTTGATCGTACCCTTGGCGCTGAAGCCCACGGTATAGGCCTTGGTCATCGGGTTGACGCCCGATCCGCCCAGCGTCGCGTTCAATACCATCGGCTTGGTCACGCCATGCATCGTGATCGAACCGGTGATGCGGGCCGTGCGGGGGCCGGTCTGCTCCACCTTCTCCGACACAAAGCGGATCGTGGGATAGCGTGCGGCATCCAGCCAGTCGGCGCTTTTCAGCTCGCCGTCCAGCACTTCATTCGTGGTCGAAATGCGGTTCACCGGCAGCGATACGTCCAGCTTCGTCCCGGCCAGACCCTGCGCCGGATTGAGCACCAGCGTGCCGGTGGCATCGGGGATCACGCCAAAGAAATCGTTGAAGCCAAAGTGGTTGACCGAAAACTGGGCCAGCGTGTGATGTGATTCCACCTTATAGGTGCCCGCCTGTACCTGCGGCGCGGCCGGGGCCTGCGCATAGGCGGCATGGGGAACGACGGTGACGGCGGCGGCCAGAACGGCAACAAGAGAGATCAGTTTCATGGGGGAAGGCTCCGAGAAGAAGGAAACCGGCTGATGAGCCAGCCTGTTGCCCGCCTTTTACGCCCCTTACCCCAAGGTGATAATCTGCTATTTCCTTGAATGATCTTCAACCAACGGTTTCTAATCTATCGACTTTCCGCAATGCGTTCGGCCAAATCGAGCAAGTCCTGCTGCATCCGGCGCAAGGTAAAGGCCATGCCATAGACCCGGCCCATCGCATCAAAGGGGATTGAGCGCGCCTCATCCGATTGCTGCAACGAAACAAATGCCTGCTCAAACGCCTGCGCCGCATCGGGTTGCGAGGGATCGACAGGAACTTCGTTCAGCGCTTCGGCTGCATCCAGGGCCGATTGCGCATGGGCGCGCAGCATTGCCGCCACCGCCGGCCCCACAATGTGTTGCGCAGCAGCCGGAAAGGGCGTGGACAGGATCTGGCTGATCTGGGCAATCCCGTTGCGGATGCGCCATAATGTCCGGGGTATGCCATCGGACACGTCCTCCCGCACCAGTCCCATCGCCCTTTCACGCCGGGCATCGGTCAACATGCTATCGGTCGCGACCAGTGATTTGCGCAGCGCGATATTGCTCTCGGTCGTGGACAAGGCTTCGCCTTTTTCCAGCGCTTCGGCCTGCGCGACCAACAATTGGGCCATCGTGCCCAGAATGTCGCGAAAGCGCCCGATCATCGCACGGCGCGACCGCACCGGCAGGATGAACCGGCTGGCCAACACGCCGATGCCGCCGCCCAGTGTGATCTCGACAATCCGGTACACCACAAATTTTTCAACGGGAATGTCGGGCGTGCGCGTCAAAAGGACAATCGCCGCCGTCAAAGCACCACCCCGCAGACGCGGTTGACGCACCGCCGCATAGGTGAGCAAGCCCGATACCACAACCAACGAGGCCCCCACCGCCAGCGGCGTATGGGGCGTCGCCAAAACCACCGCCCCGCCCAGCACAGCCCCCGCAATCGTGGCCAGCAATCGATCAAACGCCGCCGCCGCCGTCGCCCCGATCGATCCCTGCATGATGATCAGAACCGTAAAGATCGCCCATTGCCCCTGCCGCAAGCCCAGCAGGCTGATCAGCAGATAGGTGGCCAGACAGGCCGCCATCACGCGAATGGCCTGCGCCAACGCCATGCGGTTGCGCAAAAAGGCAAAGGGGGTGGTGTCTGGCTCGGCGGGACTGACTTCGGGCATGATATGGATTCCTGCGGGCTGGAAAGCTTCTCTAGGCGTTCCGGATGCCGGTTGCGAGATGCGCTTTATCAAAATGACGGGGCAAAAATCGGCAACCCGATATCCCATTGACCAAATCTGCAATCCGCCGGAAACTGGCACCCGCCGGCAATCGGCCCGGTTGAGTGGCCGAAGCCTTGGGGAGATGCGATGATGCGCGAACTGGTCCTGTTGGTGGCGACACGTAAAGGCGGGTGGATCTATCACAGCGATGCGCAAAGACGCGAATGGCGCATCGACGGCCCCCATTTTCTGGGCCATATCATCCATCACATGGTCCTTGATCCGCGCGATGGACAAACCTTGCTGGTCGCGGCCAAAACCGGGCATCTTGGCCCTACGATCTTTCGGTCCTGCGACATGGGGAAAAGCTGGAGCGAAGCGACACGCCCACCTGCCTTTCCCAAGGCCGCAATCGGCGAGGAGCCGCGTTCGGTCGACCACACCTTCTGGCTGACCCCAGGCCATGTCAGCGAGCCGGGCGTCTGGTACGCGGGCACATCCCCACAGGCCCTGTTCCGCAGCGAGGACGGCGGCCAGACGTGGGACGGTGTTTCGGGTTTTAACGACCACCCCGATTATCGCAGCCGTTCGGGCGGCGCACAGGATGGCACGCCCGATGGGGCAAAGCTGCATTCGATCATCGTGGATCCGCGGGATCCGGCGCATCTCTATCTAGGCATGTCGGGCGGGGGCGTGCATGAAACGCGCGACCGGGGCGAGAGCTGGACGCCGTTGATCGACGGAATGGATGTTGTTACAGGTTTCGACGCAGGCCAGTGGGCGTTTCACGACCCCCATTGCCTGGCGCTGTGCCCGTCCAACCCCGACCGGATCTATCAACAAAACCATTGCGGCATCTATCGCATCGACCGCCCATCGCCAAAATGGCAAAGGATCGGCCGCGCCATGCCGGACGATATTGGCGACATCGGCTTTCCCATCACGGTTCACCCGCGCGATGATCAAACCGCATGGGTTTTCCCGATGGACGGCACCGATGTGTGGCCCCGCACCAGCCCTGCGGGCCGCCCCGCCGCCTATGTCACGCGTGATGGCGGCGATAGCTGGCACAGGCAAAGCTGCGGCATGCCACAGGACAATGCATGGTGGACCGTCTATCGTCAGGCCATGGCCCATGACACCTGTGACAGCGTCGGCGTCTATTTCGGCACATCCAGCGGCAGCCTATGGATGAGCGCCGACGAGGGTGAAAACTGGTCGATGATCGCCCAGCATTTGCCGCCGATTTATGCGGTGGAAGTCGCGGCGCGGGATTAACCGATGCAGGTCATGATCCCCAGCGTTTTGCAATCCTATACCGGCGCGGCGCAGGTGGAGGTGGAGGCCAATAGTCTGGAGGCGCTTTTCGCGACCCTGGACGCGCTCTATCCCGGCCTGCGTTTTCGCGTGATCGATGAACAGGACCGTTTCCGCCGCCATATGCGCTGTTTCGTCAACGGAGTGCAGGAATTTGAACTGTCGCACCCCCTGTTGCCCCAAGACGATATTGTGATCGTACAGGCGTTGAGCGGCGGTTAAACCCGGCCAACGGGGTATCACCACTGCCGCGCGATCACGGGCAATCGTTCCGCCAAAAAATCTATCCACGCCCGCGTGCGCGCCGCCGGGCGCCGCGACGCATGGGTCAGAGCATAAATAGCGCCCAATTCCAGCAAAGGCACATCCACCGCAATCTCGGTCAATCGCCCCTCTGCAATCCATCGGCCGGTCATAAAGCGAGGCGCATAAACAATCCCCTGTCCGGCACAGGCCGCACGCACCAATGCTTCGCCATTGTTGGCGATGAAGGGGGCGTTAATCGGCACCCGAACCGCGCCATGGGGACCAAAGGCCCATTCGCGCACCCCGACCAAAGGCGCCAGCGTATAGCCCAGACAGTGATGCGCCGTCAGATCCGTCACCTTTTCCGGTGTGCCATGTACGGCCAGATAAGAAGGCGCAGCGCAAAGGGTGAATGTCTCAGCCACCAGTTTACGTGCAACCAGCGTGCTGTCGGCCAGACGCCCGATACGGATCGCCATGTCCCAACGCTCTTCCAACAGATCGACATAGCTGTCATTCAGGCCCAGTTCGATGGTCACCTTTGGATGGCGCGCATGGAATTCCGCGACAAGGCCGGAGAGATGCATAACACCAAAGGAAACCGGCGCGCTGACCCGCAAAAAACCCTCTATCGTCACCGAATGGGCCGAAACCTCGCTCTCCGCCTCGCTCAGATCGGCGATGATCCGTTCGGCGCGGTCCAGAAACTGTGCCCCCGCCTCGGTCAACGACAGGCGCCGCGTGGTGCGATGGACCAGCGTGGCGCCAAGGCGTTCTTCCAATTGCACCAGATGTTTGGCGGCCATCGCGCCCGACATCTTCATCTCGCGCGCCGCGGCCGACAGGCTGCCCCGACGGATGGCCTTTACAAAGACCTCTATGCCCGTCATCCGATCAGCCACGCGGCAGCGCCCCCGCCAACCGCGCCGCCGCGTCGCGCAGCCTTGGCCAATGCATCAACATCCCGACCGATACCGCAGCCAGACAACCGACCACCGTATCCTCGAACCGCGCCAGCGTGATCGCACCAGGTGAAACCGCAACGCCCGCCTGCGCCTGACCCAACAAAATGGCCAAGGGCGTGATGAAGATCGTGGCGAAACCATAATGGCGCACCACCGCCACCTCTATCACAAAGGTCAGCAGTCCCACCGCCGCCGTCAGGTGCCATGGGCTGGGCTCAAGACTGAGAATACCCCAAGCCAGCAGCACGCCCAGCCCCGTCCCCAAAATTCGGTGCGCCTGACGCGTCCACATCGAACGAAGACTGGCGGCCTGAATAACCGCAATCGCGCTGACCGGGGCCCAGAACGGCTTTTCCAAACCCAAGGCCAAAGCGCAGGCCAAGGCGATACCCGCGGCAAGACCGATCATGACCGGCTCGAACACCAATTGTTCAAACGGCGGCGTAGGCGCCGGTTTCGGCGCAATGGCAGGACGGATGGCCAGAATATAGAGGCTGTAGAAAAAACCCATCGCCGATGCGAACATAGCGCCCAGAAACAGGACCCCGACATGCTGGGCAATCCGTTCCCACGGCGTATGCGAAAACAGCCCGATGGCGCAGGCCATGACCGGAAACATCGCGGCAGGCGGCCCCTGATGCAGATAACGGCACCCCATGGAAACCAGCGTCCCGGTCACGATGATGACCGGCACCGGGGCAAAATGGATCTGCGCCGCGACAAGGCCCAGCGCGAAACAGGCCGTGATGGCGAAACTCATCGACATCAACGTCAACAATCGGCGCGGCATGGGCGCATTGGTCAGATAGACAAAGACCATCGTCCCCAAGGCCGCCATCAGTCCATAGGCAAATTCATCCAGCCAAAGGCCAAGTGCCACCGGCGCCGCCGAGGTCACCCCGGCGGCGAACGGCATTTGCCATGGGCGCGGACTGGGGTTGACGCGGGTCAGTTCCACCCATTCCCTGCGTGCGAAGGCCGATAGATGTTGCAAAAGGGACAATTGTGACATGCATGACAACTGCCCTGCGGGCGTTGCGCTGGCAAGTCTGCTTTATCTCGTCTGCGGTTATCCGGGGGTGGCCATCTGCTTCGCCGCCTGCCCGATGGCTTCAACAATTCTTGGATAGGTGCCGCAACGGCAAAGGTTGGTCACCCCGGCCTGAATCGCCGCCTTGTCCGGTTGGGGATTGGACTTGAGCAGGGCCGCCACGGCCATGATCATGCCCGGTTGGCAATAACCGCATTGGGGCACCTGATGCGCCACCCATGCGGCCTGAACCTTGTGCAGTTCATCGCCCTTGCTCAACCCCTCAATCGTGGTGATGGCCCGGCCCTGTGCCATATTGACCGGCACCTGACATGACCGCATCGCCTCGCCATCGACATGTACGGTGCATGCCCCGCACAGCCCCGCCCCACAGCCGAATTTCGTCCCGGTCAGAGCAAGATCCTCACGCAGCACCCAAAGCAGGGGCGTATCCTCTTCGCCCTCGAACTGACGCTGCTGACCATTGACCGTTAACGTGATCATGCCATTTCCAATTCAAAATTGCGTGAGATCGGCAAGCGGCGCAACCGCCCCCCGCCCGCATCGGCAATGGCATTGGCCAAAGCCGGCGCGATCGGCGGCGTCCCGGCTTCGCCTGCATTGCCGGGCCGCTCTCCACTTGGGATCAAGGCAATGTCGATGGGCGGCACATCGGCCAAACCGGGCAGACGCACATCGTTGAAATTGCTGATCTGGGGGCGGCCATCGGCAAAGGATACCCCGCCCCACAATGCCGCCTGAAGGCCAAAGATGATGCCTCCGCTAATCTGCGCCTCAACACTGACCGGATCGACCATCACGCCGCAATCAAAGGCCGAGACGATCCGCCGGATCGCCAATTTGCGTTTGTTGACATGCACCTCAACCGCCTGTGCGCAAACATGCCCTTCGTTATAGGTCAGTGCGATGCCGCGCCCCACGCCTTTGGGTTTGGGGCGGTTCCAACCGATCATGTCCGCCGCCTTGTCCAACGCACGCAAAATGCGCGGTTCCTGCGCCAACAGGTTGCGGCGATAGAGGTAAGGATCGCGTCCCACCGCGCGGGCCACTTCATCGATAAAGCTTTCGGCAAAAAAGGCATTCTGGCTCATCGTTACCGATCGCCAGAAACCGACCGGGATCGCCAGATCGGCCTCGTGAAACTCCATCAATTTCATCGGACAGGCATAGCATCCATAGATCAGCAATCCCGCCGCCGTCGGATCGGCCATGCCGGGAAAGCCCTTTCGCCCGTGATAGGTGTTGATCGATTGACCCGCGATCCGGCTGTGTATGGCGATCAGCCCGCCATCCGCGCCGATACCCGCAACGCTTTTGGCGCGATAGGCCGGGCGGAATTGGTCCATCGCCAGATCATTTTCGCGCGTCCAGATCAATTTGACCCAGCGCCCCGGCATGGCCATGGCAGCCTGCATCGCGGGCATGGGAAAATCCGTGCCCCATTTCCGGCCAAACCCACCGCCCAGATAGGTCACCTCCACTCGCACCTTGTCGAGCGGCAAATTCGCCATTTTTGCAGCCAGCAGACGCACATCCTCCGGCGCCTGCATGGGCCCGCGCAGTGTCAAATGCCCATCGGCGAAAAGAGCGCTGCAATTGAGCGGTTCCATCGTGGCATGGGCCAGATAGGGGACCTCATATTCCGCCTCGACCCTGCGCGGCGCGGCGGCAATCGCGGCCAATGTCGTGGCCTTGTCCGACATGGGCAAACGTGGCCGCATGGTGGCAAAATCAAAGTCGGGAAAGGGCATCGGCGCCTTTTCGGCAAAGGCGCGGGTCAATGCCGCATCAATCGCCTTGTCATCCACTCCGGCCACGGGCGAGGACACAACCTTGAGTTTTAACGCCTCGGCCGCCTTCTTGGCCGTCCAGAAGCGCGACGCGAGAACCGCAAAGCCCCCCTCGACCGGAACGACGGCGACAACGCCGGGCATGGCCTTGACCTCGGCCAGATTGACCGCCTCGACAGTGGCGCGGGGATGCGGGGCCAAAGCCAAAGCGCCCACCAACATATCGGGGCGCATGACATCGACGCCAAACTCGGCCTGCCCCGTAACCTTGGGCAACAGGTCTTTGCGCGGGCTTTTGCCGCCGATCAGCCGGAAATCCTTGGCCGGTTTCAAGGGCACGTCCTTGGGCATCGGCAAACGCGCGGCATCGGCGGTCAAAGCGCCATAGGGCAGGCGCCGCCCCGTTTGGCCATGAACCACCTCTCCCGATTGGGTAGTCAGTTGATCCACCGCCACGCCCCAACGAGTAGCGGCGGCCTGCATCACCATCATGCGCACCGCCGCGGCCGTTTTGCGCAACGGCATGAAATAGGCCACCGTCGTCGCGCTATTGGCGGTCATCTGCTTGAACATACCGGGATAAAGAAACGCCCGGTCGGCCCAGGGCAGCGCCACCTTCATCCGCGACCAATCGCAATCGAGTTCCTCGCCCACCAGCCTGGCAAGCGTTTCCTGCGTCCCCTGTCCCATTTCCGATGAAGGACAGGTGAAATGCACCACACCATCGGGGGCAATGGCAATCATAATGCCAAAACCGCCACCTTCCTGTGCCCCGGCCTTTACGCCAAAGCCAAGCGCCAAAGCCCCAGCGCCCAGCCCGTGCAGCAATTCACGACGGCTCAGATTGATGATGACCGTGTCGCTCATTGGCCCGCCACCAGATCACGTGCGACGCGAAAGCCGAAGATCCAGCTTACCTGATCCTCGGGGTCGCGCCCGCGCCAAGTCACGCGGTTGCGAAAGGCGGCGGAAATCCAGCTGCCCCCTCGCACCGCGCGGCGGGGGCAAGGGCCTGAAACCTCATAGGCGCGACCATCACGCGGGGCGTCCACCGGATAGGGCGCGACATAGCAATCCTGTGTCCATTCCCACACATTGCCCACCATGTCATACAGCCCGAAGGCATTGGCCGGAAACGACCCAACCGGGGCTACTCCGGCATGACGATCACGGCAAGGTACGGATGCCGCCATACCCCCCGCGCCGCCGAATACCGCCAACGCGCCATCGGCCATACCATCGACATCCAGCACATTGGCATAGGCGCAAGCCTTGGCTGCGCCGCCCTGCCATGGGAACTCGCTCTGGGTGCCTCCGCGCGCGGCATATTCCCATTCCGCCTCGCTGGGCAGGCGATAGGGCTTGCCGCTCTTCTGGCTCAACCAAGCGGTATAGGCTTTGGCGTCGCGCCAGGACACACAAACCACCGGCATGTCGGGCGCACCATCCCCCGCCCCGGCCCCCGGATGGCGAAAATCGGCGTCATCCACCGCCTCTACCTTTCCGGTCGCACGGATCAGGCTGCGACAACCGCGCGACGAGGCATAGCCGGTCTCCGCGACAAAGGCGGCATATTCGCGGTTGGTCACCTCATGCGTTGCAAGGGCAAAGGCATGAACGATGGTCACGGGATGGGGCGCGCCTTCGGACCGGTCGGCCTCTCCGGCATCGGCGCCCATTGTGAATTGGCCCGATGGCACCACCACCATTGCCGGGCATACCTTGGCGCAATCGCGGATCGCCTTGGGCGCGGCCTGAACCGGCGTCGAAAGGGCCAGCGCCAAACCGGCCAGCCACCATGGATGCTTCATGATTGTCTCCCCAAGGATCCGCGCCTGTACGACGCTCTTGGGAAAGAGACTGCCCTGCACAGGACGCAGGGCAGTCTAGATTATAGCCTATGTCCGTCGGTCGGATAGTGACGGGATTATCCGGCGCGTTCAGCCACTTCGAGAACGACGCGCTCGGAGCTTTCCATCGCGCTTTCCATGCCATAATCGGTCCGGCGCGTATGTTCGCCACAGAAATGGAGAACCTGCCACGGCTTGATGAAGTCGCGGCCAAAGGCATTGACCTGTCCCGGCGCAAGGCTGAACCCGCAGCCCTTTTGCAAGGGATCACGCATCCAGTCCTTATAAGCCACAACCTTGAGCAGCCCCTTGGACGCCGGGCGCATCCGTTCCAGTTCGGACAGGACAAAGGGCACCGCATCGGCGCGTTGCGAAATGGCCTGCGCCACCTTGCCCACCATCACCACCATGGCGCGGTGCTTGCCCTCGCCCGTGTGATTGTCGATGCCCCAGAACATGCCGATCGGCCCGTCGGTCGAGAAGCTGGCGGGCAGGCCATCGGCCTTCCAGAAGGGCTTTTCCACGCTCAGATAAAGTCGCGCGGTATTGGCATAGGGCATTTGCGTGATGGCTTTACGCGCCAACGGATTGGGCGCCCCGGTAATTTCAACATCGCGCAGCATCGAGAAAGGCAGGCTGGAGATAACAAAGCGCGCCTGATAGGCGCTGCCATCGGTGCAGGTGACGGTGGCGCCCTTGTTCGTCATGGCGATGCGCCCGACGCGCTTGTTCAAACGCACCACGTCGCCCAGCTTCGCCGCCATGGCGAAAGGCAATTGTTGTGTCCCGCCCACGATATTGTTGATCGCGGCAAGGCCGTTGATCGCATTGTGATCATTCGTTTCGCCAAAGGGGTGATCGCGATTGCCGCGTTCCTGTCCGCCCATCCGGCGGTCGGCCGCGCCGCGCGTTTCCTCCTGCCACATGCGCAACATGGATGTTTCATCAATGCCGATGCCGGGCGCCGAATAGCTGGCCAGTTCAATGGCCGCGGGCGAATAGCCCTTTTGCACCATCAATTGGCGCAGCGAAATATCCTGCGACGCCAGCGCAGGGTCCAGCCAATCCGACAATTCCTTGCACGGGTTCCATTTGGACGTCACCACCTGACCCATCAGCATCGGCGAGATTTTGCGCTCATCGCCCACGGTTTGATTAAGCGGATTGTCGGCCCAGTTTTTCAGATCGATCCACTGATCCTTGTACCGGAAACCAAAGGGCAGCAGGTCGCGGTCCTCGGAAACCAGTTTCAGCCCGAATTTCATGCAAGCATCGAGAATACGCGCATAGCCGCGCCCGATCTGGCTGGCGCCCACGTCCAGCTTACCCTCGCTGGTGTCGAGCGTTTTGACCCGCCCGCCGACGATCGATCCGGCCTCCAGCACCACAACCTTGAAGCCCAGTTCGCCCAGCATCAAGGCTGAGTTCAGCCCCGAAAGCCCGCCGCCGATCACCACCACATCGGCCTTTTCCGCCGACAGCACGCCCTTGGCCAGAGCAGTTGCGGGCAGCATCGCCCCGGCACCCATCAGAAAGTCGCGTCTGTCGAACATGTGCTTTTCCACCATTCTTCCCATAAGGCCATTCGCCGGACGATGATTCCCACGAATTTGGCAGTATTCCTTGCAAAATATTGCATCAGAACCAGCCTCATCACGGACATCGGCATCAGATTTAACCGACACACGGCCAAAACTCCGCTCCACCGCTGTTTAGACCGGGCGTACCATTGCATGCCATTGCACATCGCGGCCGCCTTTTGCACAAATTTTCGATGCTATCGCCCGGCCGCAAGATTTCGGGAGATTTGCATGAACTGGTCGCTTGCCTTGCTTACTCTGCTGCACTTGCTGATCCCGATTTATTGGTTGGGTGGCGATCTGGGAACCTTTTACAGCGCTGGCTTCATGATGGATCCCAAGCGCACAGTGGGGGAACGCCTTCTGGCGCTGAAAATTATGAATGGCATCGATATGGCCCCGCGCACGGTACTTATTCTGACTCTGCCAACCGGGCTGTCGCTGGGTGTGGCCAAGGGTTGGATCGAGCTTGGCCCTTGGGCCTTGGGCGGGCTTTGGGTGTTCAGCCTGATTTGGCTGGCGCTGGCCTGGGCGGTGCATCTCGACCACGGCGCGCGCGGACAATGGGCACGAGGGATCGATATTAAAATCCGTTATGCCATGATCCTGTTGCTGGCCGGAGGGGGCGTGGCCGGATTGACCGGACAGATCGGCCTGCCTTTTTTTATGGCGTGCAAATTGTTGGTACTGGCCGCCTGTGTCACAACGGGCGTTATCGTTCGCTTCCAACTGGTCCCGCTGTTTCCGGCCATTGCCGCTATGAAGCAGAACGGGGCAACCCCGCAATCGGACGCGGCCATTCTCAAGGTGCTGGGGCAAACGCGGCCGACGGTGCAATGTATTTGGGTGCTGGTGCTGATCGCCTGTGTGCTGGGGCTGGGCACGCCGGTTTGACCCCAACAATCCGCCACGCGGATAGGCCGACCTTTGTGCAAAATTATTCGAAAATATTGCACTCATATTGCACATAGGAGGCGCATTGGCGCCTCCGCATGATGCCGGGAAACAAGCATGCAACGCAAAGCCTTGATCGGTTGGGGCCTTGGCTCCTTCACTTCGGCGGCGCTGGTGGGGGCAGTTGGCCTGCTCCATCTGCGCTTCATGACGGATTCGTTGGGCATGGCGATCGGGGCCGCGGGCCTGCTGGTCGTCCTTTCCAAGATCTATGACGCGGCGATTGACCCACTGGTCGGGATTCTATGTGATCGCACGGCCACGCGTTGGGGGCGCTATCGCCCCTATCTGGCGGGTGGGGGCGTTCTGGCGGCCGTATCACTGGTGATGCTGTTCAATGTCCCATCCAGCCTTGGGACAACAGGGCTACAGATCTGGTCAGGCGCGTCATTGCTGATCTTTTCAACCGCCTATACGCTCTACCGCATCCCCTATCTGGCCATCGGGCGTCAGATTACGCAGGATTTTCATCAGCGTTCGCGCCTTATGACTTTCAGCGTCTATGGTTCGTCCTTTGGCGGACTGGCGGCCACGTCGGCGGCGCCATGGATGCTGGCCGCTTTGGGTGGGGACCGCGCCGCGCATGGCTTGCTGGCGCTGGTGCTGGCCATTTTGGTGGCGGCCGGCGGCATGGGCACTTTCCTTTTGATCGATGGGCTGGAAGATCAGCAGGCCGCCCCCGCGCATGGAAAAATGAACTGGCGCAAAGGTTTTGCCGCCATCCGCGCCAATCGGCCCTTTCGCAATCTTATCGCTTTCAAGGTGACCATGTTTGCCGGGCTTACGCTGCATGGCGCGGCTTTGCCCTATTATACCCGCCATGTCCTGCACGCTTCGGACAAGAGCCTTGCCTCGATTTTCCTGTTGCAAACGCTGGGCATGATGGCGAGCCAGCCCGGATGGGTGCGGATTGCTGGCCGGTTTGGCCGTCGCCGTGCGCTGATGCTGGCTGCTGGCGCGCAAACCTTGGCCATGCTGCTCTGGTATCTGGTGCCTGCCGGGCACCCCATGCCATGGGTGCTGATCCTTGGCGCCGCCGAGGGCCTTTGCTTTGGTGGTCTCTTCTTTGGCCTTTACACCGTGTTGACCGACACGATGGATCATGCGCGAAGCCATCCCTCCATGGCCGACAGCGAGGGCGCCTTGGCCGGTGTCTTTGTGATGGTGGAAAAAGCAACCGCGGCCTTTGGCACATTCATTTTCAGCACGATCATGAGTCATTCCGGCTTTGTCTCGGCCAAGGACGCGGGAAGCGCGCAGGGTTCATCCGTCATTCTGGGCATTGTTCTGTCCATGTCGCTGCTGCCTGCTTTGTCGGCTATCCTGGCATGCCTCTTTTTGCGCCAGCCCGCGGGCGGCGAATTGGCCGGTGCGCCGCGCGATGGCCTGCCCGCAACCATGGCGATTGGCGCGCTGGCTATGGTCATGGTGATCGGCACAACACCCAATCCGGCCCGCGCCCAAGGGGCCGGCATAACGATCCCGCAAATCACCGCCGATGCGCAAGGCGTATCGCGCCTCTCCGCCGTCACCCTGCCCCGCGCGGCCGGTTCTGATCCACTGCTGATGAATGCGCGCCTGACGACAACCGATACCGAAATCGGCATCAGCCCACCTGGAACCTTCATCGACTGGCATCGGGTGTCCAGCCCACGCTTGCTGATCGTGCTGTCCGGCACGTTGGAGGTCGGCCTTGGCGACGGCACGATCCGGCAATTGGGCAAAGGCGACATGGTTCTGGCCGCCGACACTACGGGCAAAGGCCATACCAGCCGGGCCATCGGCAAAGTGCCCGTGATGGCCATGACCATCCGCCTGCCGCGAGAGGAACCGTTGAAATCGCGCACATCATCATGTTCCGAAGGCGTCGCGGCGGCCGATTGCGTCGCGAACCATCTGAACATTCAGCACAATCCCCAACCCATCCCCAAGCCCTGATCCATCAGGCCCTGAGAGGATTTTCCATGCCTGTCGAAATCACCGGACTTGTGTCCCACAACAAAGGCACGCCGCTGCATCACGCGCCGCAGGACGAATTTGATCCCGTCGCCCTTCTCAACAGCGCAAAAGCGCAGGAGGCCGCCGGATATGATCGCGTCCTGATCGCCAACAATTCCCTGACGCCCGACAGCCACACGATCGCGGCGCATGTTCTGGCCGGGACCGATAAGCTTAAGGTATTGCTGGCCCATCGCCCCGGTTTCATCGCCCCCACGATGGCGGCGAGGATGTTGACCACAATCGACAGGTTGGCCCCTGGACGCATGGCCGTTCACATAATCGCGGGGCCAAATGACAAGGAACTGGAGGCCGATGGCGATTTCACCGCCAAGCCTGATCGCTATGCCAGAGCCGATGAATATGTCGGCATCATGCGCCGCATTTGGTCAACCACAGAACCCATCGACCATCAGGGCCGTTTCTATCGCTTCTCTCAGGCGTTTTCCCCCGTCAAACCCGGCCGGATCACGGTAAGCTGGGCCGGGACATCGCCCGAATCCATTGCGGCTTGCGGTCGCCACGCCGACCTTTTCGCGATGAGCGGCGACACATTGGCCAATATTGCCGACCACCGCGACAAGGTGGTCCAAGCCGCCCATGGACGCCCGATCGACTTTATGATGACCGTGCTTGTCATCCTTGGCGATACCGAGGCGCAGGCTTGGGAGAAGGCCGAAGGCGTTCTCAACGACTTTCGCGCCATGATGGCCCGCCAATCGGCCACGCAAGGCCCCAGCAATTTTGCCCAACCCACCCATTCGGGCAACGCCATTCTGGCCAGTGCGCAAAGCGCTCATCGCCACGACCGCTGCCTCTGGCTGGGCATTACCGAATTGGCGCAGGGCCGTTTTGGCAATCAGGCCGCCCTGGTCGGCACACCCGATCAAGTTTGCGCCGCATTGATGGATTATTACGCCATGGGGGTCACCCGCTTTCTGATCCGCGGGTTTCGGCCCGATCAGGACGTGCCCGAATATGGCGAAAAACTCTTCCCCCGCCTGCGCGCCGCCGCGCTTGACCATGACCTTCTCTTTCAAGGAGTGCCTGCCCGATGAATCGCCATCCGCATTTCGAGATCACCCGCGACCATATCGACACCTATGCACGCGACGGCGTTGTGGTGCTGCGCGGTCTGCTGGACGCGCAATGGGTGGAAAGGATGCAGGCGGCCATTGCGCGCGTAGCCGCCAATCCGGGGCGATATGGTACGCTTGGCCCGTCCAATGGCGCAATGCTCTCGGTTTGCTATCTTTGGCGCAATGATCCCGATTTTCGCGCTTTTGTTACCGAAAGCCCGATTGCCGAGGCGACGGGCCGCGTGATCGGCGCCGACTATATCCGCATGTATCACGATCACCTCTTTTCCAAACCACCACTCAGCCCGTCGATCATGCCATGGCATTGCGACGAAACAGCTTGGCCGGTCAGCGGAGAAATGGCCCCAAACATCTGGACAGCCTTTACCCCGGTAAATGAAGAAAATGGGCGTATCGAATATATCGCCGGTTGGCATCGCCATTGTGTGGAGAATAGATTGACCTTTGGCTTCCGCCCGGATCAGGCCGACGGCCTTTGCCCCAATTTCGAGGCGGAGCGTGGCAATCCTGATTTTCCGTTCCGTTTCGTGACCTTTGACATGGAACCGGGCGACGCTGTGATTTTCCATCCCCATACGCCCCATTTTTCCAAGGGCAATGACAGCGCCGATCTGGCCCGCACCGGTTTGGCCGTGCGTTTGTTCGGCCATGATGTGCGCTGGCGCAACGCGCCCTATAAGGCGGCGATCCCCGGCATCGAGGCCATGCCGGAGGGTGAATTGGTCGATGGATCGGCGGATGTCTTGCCAATCCTGTGGCGGCGTGAAGAATTGCGCGTAGACGCATAAGGAGCGATAGAATGATAAACCGCCGCGATATGGCCAAAATGTTGGGTATGGGCGCCGCCATGATGGCGGGCGGGGCCAAGGCCGCGCACCCCGCCCCAAAGGCCGCCCCAATTGTGCCGCCCGCCGGACCTTGGACCCGCTTTGGCGAAATACGCCGCGGTGGCGGCATTTTGCATTATGCCACATTGGGCGAAGCAAAAGCAGGACAGCCCCCGGTTCTTTTGCTTCACAAACTGGGCGGGTGGCTGGCTGATTGGCGTCAGGTGGCACCCGCTCTGGCCATGGGACGACAGGTGATCGCATTCGATCTGCCCGGCCATGGTGGATCACGGATGGATGGGCCACCGCCCTATATCCATACGCTGGGCGAAACGGCCGCAATGCTGTTTGGCGCCATGGACGAGATGGGCGTTGACACTGTCGACATCATGGGAACCTCGCTTGGTGGGTGCCTTGGTGTGGTGATGGCGGCGGCCAACCCGGATCGGGTGCGGCGACTTGGGGTGATTTCAAGCGCCCTTGGCGGGCGCCGATCGCTGGATGAAGTGCGGCAGGCGGTTGATGTAAAGCTCAAGCCGATTTTCGATGCTGGCGGCCATCCCTTGCCGACGGCGCCGGAAATGCTGGTAGGCACATTCGGCATGGTTCACGCCGAAGCGATCAATGTGGAAGGCATCCAAAGCCGGCAGGTGGCCGACCTCTGGCTGCAACCCAGCGAGCGCGGGGTTGGCGTAACCGACCTCAAATCCGCGTTGCGGCGTGTGGAATGCCCAACTCTGTTGGTCTATGGCCAATATGACAAAGCCTATCAACGTTTCCGGCCTTTTGCCGAAGCGGTCTTGCGAAAGGGCGAAACGGTGGTGGTGCCGGAATCGGGCGCATGGGCCATTCAGGATAACCCGCAGGCCACAGGCCCGCTATTGGCGCATTTCCTGGAAAAGACCTGAGTAATAAAAAAAGAACCCGGGCCATAAGGCCCGGGCCAGTGAGGGTCGTTGCAGGCGCGGCGGCCCTTCTTTTTTGCCACGGCGTGCCTGGTTCGGTGATGCTCAATCCATTGAACGGGGAATTTTTCCACCCGCCGATAAACTTTTTTCAATTATGAATGCACTATATTGCATCACAATGTGCAAAAAACATTGCCAGCGTCCCTATCCGACTGGCAGTTAAATCAGGAGAGTTTCAAATTCGCCGCGCTAAATCTGCGCAAGCACCCATCATGGCCATCACCAGTGATCGCGCCGGATTTGACAATTCGTGCAACACTCGTAAGCCTTGCGCCCAACCATCCATCCTTTAACTGCTCAGCACCGGATCGCATGAAGCCCAAAGGCCCCACCCCACAGCGCCCTGAACATTCTTTCAAGAACGGCAAATCCGGCCGCAAGGTGAGCGCGGACGATGTGGCGCGCATGGCGCAGGTATCGCGCTCTGCTGTTTCGCGCACCTTTACGCCAGGCGCCAGCGTGGCCCCGCAAACGCGCGCCAAGGTTTTGGCCGCCGCCCAAGCTTTGGGTTATCGCCTGCAATCGGCCGGCAGCCAACAGGCCAATGGGCGTGCAAAACGTGCCGCCGTGATCATGGCCAATCTGTTTTCGCCCTATTTCTGCCACATCTACGCGATGTTCGAGGATGAACTGCGGCAACGCGGATTTGATGTGGTATGGCGCATTGTCAGTGATCTGACGCTGCTGGACGTCACCGTTTCGGAAATGGTCGATGAACAGGTTGATGGTATCATCGTCCTTTCCGCCGTTCCGGGCGCGACAGTACGCAAAAAAGTGGTGGCAGCCAGCATTTCGTTGGTCGTATTAGATCGTCAGGATGTTGTCGAAGGCGCTGCGCTGGTTTGGATCGACGCGCCTGAAATCGGACGCAGCGTTGCACAGATGTTGCAAAAAGAGGGTCGCACACGCCCCGCCGCGATTGCCGCCAACCCGCGCCGCCTGACAGAATTGCAAGCCTATGCCCTATCAATGGAAGCGGGCGGCAGCGATCCTTGCCGCTGGGTTGATACCGGCTGGACTTATGAAAATGGGATCAGCGCGGCGCGAGAGCTGTTCTCGCTGGACGATCGGCCTGATGCGATTTTTGCCGCCTCGGACTATCTGGCCGTCGGCATTGTCGATGTCGCACGCAAGGAATTCGGATTGCGCGTGCCCGAAGACGTTTCGGTTGTAGGCTTTGGCGACACGTCGCAATCACGATGGCTGTCGCACGCGACAACAACGATCCATCTGCCCCTGCTCTCATTGGTGCAAACGGCGGTTTCGACGATGGCGGGGCGCCTGGGCCCCAATGTCGCGCCGCCGCCCCGCATTTGGCTGGCCTGTGACATTATCGAACGCGAGACGACCATGGGGTTGAGCCATGCCAACAATCCCGCCGCCGTCCCGCAATATGTCGATTAAACCAGCAGGCGCGATTCCACCACGCCGCCACCGTTGAGGCGATGTAATTTCCCCGCCTGATATTCAGGGGAACCGACATAGGCGCGCGCCCTTTCGGCATCTGCAAAACGCAGCACCACGACCAATTCCGCCGGATCGACATCGCCTTCCAACACCTCGGCAACCTTGCCGCGCAGAAGGTACTCGCCGCCATATTTTTCCGCGACGCCTGCTACGGCTTTGAGATATTCGCCAAATTTCTCACGATCATGGATCCGGACCGTGGCGACAATATGGGCGGCCATAGGCGCTCCTTTACAACAATCGGGGCGGACCGCCTGATCCGCCCCGAACGGAATTACATCTTGACCTTAAGCTGCAGACCAAAGGTCCGCAGATCGGGCAGTCCCACCAGCAGAGCCGAGAAATAGGCCGAGCGCGCAAAGCTGGGATCGAGCACGTAATTGTCAGTCAACGATGTATAGGTCTTGTCATTGAACAGGTTGTTCACAAAGACATCGACCGCCACGCGCCCCTTCGAAACGCCCGCACGCCAGTTGAACTTGTGCACATCGGGGGTTTTGGCGATATTGGCCTCATTCGACCACACACCGGACTTGAAATTCCAGTCGAGGCGCGTGAACCACTTGGCGTCATTTACGGTTTTGAGATCACCGCCCAAAACCACGCCAACATTGGCCGAATATTTGGAAGTGTACTTCATCTCCTTGCCGGAGAAGTCGTAAATACCAGTCAGCTGGCTGATGGTCGTGCTGCGGAAATACTTGATATCGCTGCCGTTCATAGCGCCAGACGCTTCGACGCTGACCAGATCGTTTACCCTCCAGTTGGTGTCGAGTTCCAGCCCGTAAAGATCGACCGAGCCAGAGTTGGCCGACGTGTTAATGAAGGTAAAGCCGGTAGACGTTGAGGGGTCGGCCGCCACGATGGTGATCGCGTTGATCTGATTACGCCATTGGGCATAATAGGCCGCAGCCGTATAACGCAGGCGGCCATCCAGAGCCTTGCCCTTGATGCCCAGTTCATAATTGGTGATCTTTTCCGGAGCGATGGTCAACTGACCGCCTGCCGCCAGAGCGGCCGACTGTACAGACGCCGTCTGGGCCAAAATCGTCGTGTTGAACTGCGCCGGATTCACGCCCTTGGCCCATGACGCATAGACCATCATGCGCGGATTGACTTGCCAGTTGATGATCGCGCGCGGGGTAAAGTTCTTGTAGGTTTGCTCAACCAGCAAGGAATTGCCCGCATAGGTGCCCGCCGGGATAAAAGCGCTCGACGCGATGGTCTGACCCGTTGCACGGGCATAGGCGCCAAGCGTATCGATCTGATAGCGCCCTTCGACGCTGGCCGAGAGATTGGACAAGAAGTCATAAGTCAGGCCGAAGAACAGACCCGTCGTGCGGCTCTCGCTCTTGCCCCCCGGCACCAGCACCGATGCGGTCAGCGCGCCCGTGCCGCCGCCGCCGCCCGACCATGTCGCCGCCTTCAGATAGCTGACACCGGCCACCGCGCGCAACGGCCCGTGATTATAGGCAAGACGCCCCTCCATCGACCAGTCCATATTGCGCCGTTCCACCAGATAGGGGAAATCGTAATAGCCTTTTGGGTTGGTGGTCGAAGCAAAGCCCGAAGAATCAAAACCGTCCAGATCGATCAGCGTCGACCACACTTCGCGGTTGTAACCGGCCAGAAAGTCTGCCGTAAGGTCGCTGGAGATTTTGTAATTGATCACCGCATGCGCATGCTGGCTCTTGCGCAGCATGCCATAACCATCGACACTATCGCTGGTCGGGATCACGCGATTGGAGGTAAGGGCCAGGAATTGCTTGATGGAATCAGTATTGACCGTGTTGGCCGAAACCGGGTTGATCAATCCCGGCACCGTGCCGCAGATATAGGCGTTGGAAATAGCAGTGCCAAAGCCCTGCACGCCGCGTGAATTGCCGGTCAGCGTGCAGTTCGACTGATTGGCCGCCACCAGCGCACCCGACGAAGTCTTGATGTCATAACCATACAGACGCGTCTGGGCAGGTGCGCCGTCACGGTCTTCCGACATCAAACCAAACAGCTTCATGGTCAGCTTGGGACTGGGCTTGAACACGATCAGCGCGGTGCCTGTCGTCGTCTTCTGATCGCCCAGCGTCGAACCGTCATAGGAATTGCGCCACGAACCGTTCTTGGAAAAACGTTCGCCCGTTACGCGAAAGGTCAGCATGTCGCCAATGATCGGGCCTTCGACCGTGCCCTGCAGACGGTAATTGGCGCGGGTACCCACCATCCCAGTCATCGTGCCGGCCCATTCGCCCTTGGGCTCCTTGGTGGTCACGTTAATGGCGCCGGCAAAGGTGTTACGGCCGTAATAGGCGCTCTGAGGCCCCTTTACCACATCGACCTGGGCCGGGTCCGACACCGAAGTCACCTGCGAAGGCGAGGAAACCGCCACGCCATCGATGAACATCGACGTCGTGGTGGCCAACGTGGTCGAGGGGGTAAAGCCGCGCAGCACGATCTGTTGGAACGAACGGTCAGCATGGCCCGATGAGTTGTTATTGACGTTCACGCCCGGCGTCGAATTGGCCAGATCGGTGATGGACACGATGCCGCGCTGTTCAAGCGCCGCGGCGGTCAAGGCCGTCACGGTGACCGGAACCTTGAGGATGTCTTCAGACCGCTTGCGCGCGGTGACGGTGATGGCGCCGGCATCATCGGCGCCCGCGGTCGGTTCTGCGGCCTGCGCCGTGCCGATTGTGGCAAGAGTGACGCCAATGGCCAAAGCCGAAGCAGCCATTCGATAGATGGAACGTGGGTAACGCATCATGGTTCTAACCCCTCATTACGAACCGCCACAAGCTTGGGCGGTAACTTTCTTCCCGGATATCGAGTATGGGGCGTTCCTGCGTATCGCCCCGATTTTCACGTTGGTTGTCCGGGCGTTATGCTCGCCCGTTGAAATCCGTTTGGGAAATGCAAGCCAACGCCATCAGGCCATGGCCCAATGGACATTTTTGCAAGACCTTGCCCGCCTGGATGATCAAAGCTTGCATTGAGACTCACATTTTTGATGCAAGATGTGCTACATATTCGCCTGTCGGATGCACGAAAACAGGCCAAGCTTGCGCAACAATCAAAAATCGAGTCGCGATGGCGGGGTCTAAAGGGACAAAATCCTGCGCAATTCTGAAATATTTTGGTCCAAATATTCACCTGTCGGATGCGATGAAGGAGAAACTTGGAACAAGCGCATCGATGCACACCAATGCACCAATTGTGCAAAGAGAGGATCCTATGAACGCCAAACCCTCCCCAATTCTCCGACGCCGCGACATATTGCAGCAGGCCGGCATTTCCGGCCTTGGCGCCATGCTGGGCGGCATAGGGCTGACGGAACCGGCACGGGCGCAGACCACGCCTCCGTTCCCCTTGGATTTCCACGGCAGCGGTCCAATCCCATGGTTCACCCGCGCCTTTCACCTTTACACCGCCGAAGACGGCAAGAGCCGGATCGAGAGCCTGCCAGTGAACGCCCCGGCCATGGGAGAAATCGCGCTATTCCTGCGCCGTGAGGCGGAAAGAGTTTCCATCGGCGGCACCGCCCCGAACGCGGGCTTCAGCTTTCACGTGGCCAATCAACCGACCTTGCTCATCCCGATCTTCGGCACCATGCTGATCGGGCTGGAGGACGGATCGTTTCATGAACTGCGCCATGGCGATATTGCCATTGCCGAGGATTGCAGCGGCAAAGGCCATATTTCCCGCGCCGGACCGCAAGGCTCCTTCATGGCCTCGGTCCAGATGCCCAAGGCGCTGTGCCCCGTGACAGGCAGCAGCGATCGCGCCAAGCTGTGGTTCCGATGACCGACGATACTTTCCACGCCGTGGCCATTTTCACCACGCCCGATGGCGGGTCGCGATTGATCGACCTGCCCATGCCCCTCTGCCGAAAAATTGCGCTGCCCGATGGCTCTGGCCAATGGCAGGGGATTTCCGGCGCCACCGGATGGGGTATCACCCAAGGTGATGGGGAGGGCTATGGCGATTGGCACGTGTCGGCCATGCCGGGGCTGTCGATCGTCCTGCGAGGGGCATGGACGATCGAGGCATCCGATGGCCAGAAGCGGACGTTAGAACCGGGCGCCATGTTGGTGATGCTCGACACAGATGGTTGCGGGCATCGCTCACACACTGTTGAACAGCCGTGCAGCGTGATCGGCATCGCCTTTGACACCGATACCGCCACAAGACTGAAGAAAGAAGTCGCTGCAATCAGTTGAGAAAGTCGAGGATCTCGGGCGCTATTTCCGCGGCATCAAAGGCAAGGAAACCATGCGCCCGACCCGGCAATGGCCACAGACACCCATTCGGCAGGGTCGGCGCAACCTTTTGCGTGATGTCCCATAGATCGTCCTGCGCATTAACCACCAACGCGCCTTGCTCCAGCCGTGCCAAAGCGCCCAGAAAATCGTAGCGGTAAACCGCAATATAGCCCCAAGGCATGCGCGACCCCAGCCGAAGGCATTCCGCCATCGCGACATGGCGCTGCTCGCTGGTCATCCGGCTATCGCCAAGTTCGCCAAAAATGGTCCAAAGCTGTTCGACATGAGTCAGATCGGGGCCGGGCTTGGGGAATTTATCCAGCAAGAGCGCCAAGCGCTTCTCGCGTTCATGTTCCGGGTATGCGGCCAAACCAAACAGAACCACCCGACGCACCCGCGCAGGCAGTGTCACCGCCATTTCCGCCGCAATGATCGAGCCGGTATGCGCGCCCATGATATCAAAGGGGCCGTCCCCAACGTCGCCCTTTGCCACCAGATGATCGACCAGATCGGCCATAACCGCGCCAAAATCGGGGATCGTGGCCGGTTCCATGGGCGCATCGCTCATCCCGTAACCGGGCGTATCCGGCGCGATCACCACCCTTCCGCGCGCCAGATGTGGCAGGATCGGCATCCATTCGCAGCTGTTGCTGGGCGTTTGGTGCAGCACCAACAGCGGCGGATGCGTCACCGGCCCACCGGGGCGCACAATGCGGTAATGCAACTGACCAAACCGGCTCGGCGCATAGGCTTTTTCAACGCTGCTCATCAAATGTCTCCTGCGCCCGCGCGGCCCAAAGCGCCAGCAAAGCCGAAAGGGAAAGGGCAATGGCGCCCACAACCGCCATGGACCAGCCAACATGGGCCGGATTGGCAAACACACGCTCGGTCAAGGCGGCCACGGCCAAAGGCCCCAGCGAACCACCGATCATTGTCATCACGAAAGCATAGAACGCCACCGCCAGACCCCGCGCCTGTCCGGGCAGCACCTCGGCCAGGATTGAGAGCATGGTCGTGCCATAGATCGCGCTGGTGGCCATAACGGTGGCGGTGATCATCAACGCGCCCGCGCCGCTTTGGCTGATAACGCCCATACAGGCCGGAATGGTCAGCAAGGACAAAAGCCCGCTCATCCGCAATTTGGCCGTAATGCCGCCCGATCGCGCCACACGATCGACCACAATCGCGGCAATCCCTGCGCCAATCAACGAACATATCATTTGCGCCGCACCCAATTGTTTGCCGACGTCAGCAGGCGCGTAGGCATAGGCCCGCGTCAACAGGGCCGCCCCCCAACCCGACGCCGCAGCGGCCCCCATGGCAAACAAGGCCACCCCACCATAAAGCGGCAAGAGGACCCGCCACCGCGAGCCCATTTCCGCAAAGGGCAGGCTGAGCGCCTGAGCCTGGGGCGTGCGTTCACGCTGCGCATGGGCAATTGAAAACAAAAGCGCCGCCACCGGCAATCCCACAAGTCCCATCAACACAAAGGCGATGCGCCAAGGCGCCATGCCCGCCAAAATAGGCCAATGGACAAAAGCTCCCGCCGCGCCGGCCTGCAGCACGGCGCCGGTTGCCATACTGCCCAAACCATAGGCAACCATGCTGCCAAGGACATAGAGCGCCATGGGACGCCCGCGACGTTCCGGTGCAAACATTTCGCCGATCATGCCCACCGCGCAAGGGCCAAGCACCGCCTCGCCCACGCCAATCACCAGACGGGCCAAGAACATTTGCGTGAAATCCTGCGCCAATCCGCAGGCGATGGTCCCAGCGCTCCACACCAGGATACCGCAAAAAAGCAAGCGTCGCCGGTTCACCCGATCCGCCATATAGCCCAGCGGCAGCCCCACCGAGACATAGAAAACCGCGAAGGCAAACCCTTGCAGCAGCGCAATATCAACCTCGCCAATCGCCAGATCACGCCGGACGGGATCGACCACCAAGGCCAGCATTCCGCGATCCACCGTTGACACGACTTGCGCGATGCACAGAATCAGAACCGCGCTCCATGCGCGAAATCGACTGATCATGGCTGGGCTCCGGCAGGATTGGTTACCGGGACGCCCACGCCATTGATGGCGCGCGATTGCGGACTGAGAAGGAAAGCGATGACATCGCCGATGGCATCAGGATGCGTCCATTTGGCCGGATTGCCGCGAGGCATGTCACGGCGGTTGGCCGGCGTGTCGATAACCCCGGGCAGGACGGCATTGGCGCGGATTTGCCGGGGCGCCAACTCGGCGCTCAAGGCTTCGACCACGCGCAGAACGCCGGATTTGGCCGAGGCATAGGCCGCCATGCCCGCACCTGCGCGCGCCGCCGCCATACCGCCCACCGCCACAATCGCCCCGCCCAGTGACATCCATGGCACGGCGGCCTGAACGACAGCAATCAGGCTGGCCACATTGCTGGCCTGCATGGCCTGCCAATCCTGCATCGATGTTTCCATCAAAGGCGACATGGCAAAGCCCCCCGCCAGATGAACCACGCCGTCCAACCCCTGTAAGGCTTCTCCCGCCTGCGCCACGATTTGTGCCGCGGCATCCGGATTGGACAGATCCACCGGACCGAGCCAACCGGCCTGCGCCGCGCCATTGCGACCGGCAACGGGCGCGATTTGCCACCCATGCGCGGAAAGCCGCGTCACAGTGGCCATGCCCAAAGCGCCGCCCGCCCCGGTGATCAGCACTCGTTTTTCCGACATTCCTTCGGCCCCTTCGTCAACTTCGGCGTGGTGGCTGAAACAAGATGCAGCACCCGCGTTCACCCCGCGCATTGCCCCGGCAAACCGTCCAGCAGGCGATAGGGCGATACGCCGTTCATCCACATTGCACATTTTATTGCACGCACGATCAAGGAGTCGAACGGCAATGTTCCGATAGGCGAACATATTACTGGGCTTTATCGCATGCACAGTTTTGCACACCATATTGCCAAACCATGAAACTCCTTGCTTTCCTGATGCAGACCGGCGGGCATATCGCCGGATGGCGCCACCCCGATGCGGCCTTGGCCGCGTTGACGGACATCGGCTATTTCCGTGAATGCGCGGCCCAGGCCGAACGCGGCCTGTTCGATGCGGTATTCATCGCCGATTCGGTGGGTTATCCCCCCGCAAAGAGCGCTGATATCTTTGCCTGCCTTGAAACGCCAAAGCTTGATCCGGCCACCATCATCGCCCACCTGTGCGCCACCACCACTCAGATCGGTTTTGTCTGCACCGCCTCCACCAGCTATAGCCAGCCCTATGAACTGGCCCGCCGCCTGGCCAGTATTGACCATATTTCCGGCGGGCGCATCGGTTGGAACATGGTGGCTTCGACCATGGAAAATGAAGCGCATAATTTCGGCCGCGCCAACCATTATGGTCATACCGAAAGATATGAACGCGCAGAAGAATTCGTGAGCGCCGCCAAGCGTTTGTGGGACAGTTGGGAAGATGGCGCAATGATCGCCGACAAGGCGAGCGGGCGATATACCGATCCGGCCTGTATTCACGGCGTCGACTATCGCGGCGAACATTTTTCTGTTGCCGGCCCTCTCAATGTCCCGCGCGGACCGCAGGGCCACCCTGTGCTGGTTCAGGCGGGCGCGTCCGATACGGGTAAACGCTTTGCCGCGCGCCATGCCGAAGTGATCTTCACCTCACACCCCTCGCCCGAAACCGCGCGGGCTTTCAGGCAGGAGATGCATGCCCTTTTGGTCGAAATGGGCCGCAGTCCCGACAGTCTTAAGATCATGGCCGCGATCACGCCCATCGTCGCGCCCACGACCCAGCAAGCAGTGGATATTCAGCAATCGCTCGACGCCCTGATCCCCACCCCGGTGGCAATCGGAAAGCTGGAAGGCCTGCTGGGCAATTTTGACCTGTCCGGATACGATCCCGATGGGCCGTTGCCTGATGTCCCCCAGAGCCAGCTGTCGCAATCGACGTGGGAGCAGGTCGTTGGACTGGCCCGGCGCGAAAACCTGTCGATCGCCCGACTGGCGCGGCGCGTCGCTGCGGGACGGACCAGTCGCACGATCGCCGGCACCGCCGCCCAAATCGCCGACGAATTGCAACATTGGCATGAGAGCGGCGCTGCCGACGGCTTTGTCATTGCGCCCGCCCATCTGCCTGCGGGTCTGCGCGAATTTGTCGATCACGTCGTGCCAGAACTCCAGCGGCGCGGCCTGTTCCGTACCGAATATGAAGGCGCAACCTTGCGCGACCGATTGGGCCTGACCCGCCCGGCCAATGGCTATGTCACCGGCGAATATACGCATGCCCATCCCGATATCTGGCCCTCAAAGGAAGGAGCCCTAAATGGCTGAATATGATCTGGTGATCCGCGGCGGGACGCTGGCCGATGGTACCGGGGCCGACATGTTCGAGGCCGATTTGGCCATTGTCGACGGCCGGATCGTCGCGATGGGCAAGATTGCCGGACATGGCGTCGAAGAAATCGATGCACGTGGCCAGCTTGTCACCCCCGGTTTTGTCGACATTCACACGCATTATGATGCGCAGGTGACCTGGGACAGCCATTTCTCGCCCTCGACCAACCATGGTGTGACCAGCCTGTTGATGGGCAATTGCGGCGTAGGTTTTGCCCCGTGCAAACCCGAAATGCGCGAAGAGATGATCGACGTAATGGAAGGCGTCGAGGACATTCCCGGCATCGTGATGGCCGAGGGCCTGCCGTGGAACTGGACGACGTTTCCCGATTTTCTCGACGCGCTGGAAGCCCGGCGCATGGATGCCGACTTTGCCGTGGCGGTGCCCCATATTCCGGTGCGCGTTTGGGTCATGGGCAAACGCGCGATCAAGCGCGAACCGGCCACCACACGCGACATGCAGCGCATGGCAACCATTGTTGCCGAGGGCATGGCCGCAGGGGCTTTCGGTTTTTCCACCACACGCGTCATCGGTCACCGCACCGCTGGCGGTGAGCAATTGCCCGTCACCACCGCCAGCGAGGACGAATTGATGGCCATCGCCCTTGCCATGCGCCCCTATGGCAAGAGCCTGTTCATGTCGGCCTCGGAATTTGACACGGCCAATGGATTTTCCAGCGAGTTTCGGCTGTTGCAGCGCGTTGCGCAGGAATCGGGCCACACAGTCACCTTCCCCCTCCTGCAATATGACGAGGCACCGGACCGCTGGCTGCAAATCGCCAATGAATGCAGTGCGGCCCGCGCCCAAGGCGCCGATATGTTGGGCCAGGTCGTCGGGCGTCCGGTCGGCGTCCTGATGGGCCTGCAATTGACGCTGCATCCATTCCGCGGCTGTCCCAGCTATGACGCCATTGACGCACTGCCTTTGCCGCAACGGGTGGCGGCAATGCGTTCGCCCGAAATCCGCACGGCCATTCTGTCGGAATATGGCGGCAAGCTGGACCCAACCCAATATCCCGCCTTCATGCGCTATATCCACCTTTGCTATCCCATGGGCGCAGACCCGGATTACTCTCCGCCGGAAAGCCGCCGCCTTGACAATCTGGCCGCCGCGCGGGGCGTTTCTCTACCCGAACTGGCCTATGACCTGTTGCTGGAAGAAGAAGGTCAGGCGATCCTTTACTTCCCTGCTCGCAACTTCACGCGCTTTAACCTTGATGTTGTGCGCGATATGTTGACGCGTGACGATACGGTATTGGGACTGGGCGATGGCGGGGCGCATTGCGGGGCGATCTGCGACGGGTCGATGCAGACCTATCTGCTGACCTATTGGACGCGCGACCGAGTGGGAGAGAAATTGTCCATTCCCCATGTCGTTCATCGCATGACCGCCCATACAGCAGGCGTGATGGGGCTGCATGACCGGGGCATTCTGGCCCCCGGCATGAAGGCCGACATCAATGTCATCGATCATGACCGACTGAAACTCTTCCCTCCTCGTGCCTCGTTCGATTTGCCCGCAGGCGGACGCCGCCTGACGCAAGAGGCGCAAGGATATACCGCCACGATCCTGTCGGGCATCGTCACCCACCGCGAAGATCGGCCCACCGGCGCCCTGCCCGGACGCCTGCTTCGCCGCGCTTATTAAAGGTTTCCCATGCTGCTGAACCGTCCCCGCGCCGACGCCTTGATGGACCGCGATGGCATTGACGCCATTGTCGCGTCGACCCCGATCAACACCTACTATCTGTCCAGTTGGGCCACCGACGCCAGTTGGGGCTTTGGCGATCTGGCGCTGGCGCTTTTGCCGCGCGATCATGCCAAAGAGGCGGCCGTTCTGACGGTCGAAGTCGACACCGGCCAGCCCCAGCAGCGAGGGGGCACATGGATGCGGATCATCCGCGGCTATGCCCGCAAGCCGGGCATTGGCGCGGGCGGCACCCAGGGCGTTTTGACCAGCAAAGGCTTGCCACAGAACCATCCGGAAGCCGTGTCCGATTATCTGCGCGAAATCGGATTGGCTGGCGGCGGTGCATCGCGACCTCGCATCGCCTTTGAAGATCGCGGGCTTGGCTTTGACGTGGCCGAAATGCTGGGCGGCGCGATCGAACCTGTGGGCGCGCGCGATTTCCTGCGCGACATTCGCATGGTCAAGACGCCCGAAGAAATCGGCCACATGCGCGCGGCCAGTCGCAAAACCGAACTGGCGCTGCAAATCAGCGCCGAGGCCATAGCAGCAGGTGCAACCTGCGCCGAGGCGGAAAGGGTTTTCTGGTCCGCGGCAGCCTTGGGCGGGGCCAGGCCGGTCTTTTTACTCATTACTCCCTATCGCCCCGGATTTGGCCGGCTGGACAAGACTGCGCCGCTGCTGGCCGGCGACACGGTGACGTTTGACGCCACCACAGAATTTGCCCACTATACCAGCGATATCGGCCGTACCGCCGTGATCGGTATGCCCAATGCCGAACAACTGCGCGTATTCAATGCAACGCGGCTTGGCTGGCGCGCGTCTTTGCCCCATTTCCGCCCCGGCGCCCTGTCCACCGATGTGGAAAGGGCGGTCGCCGCCTGTATTCAGGCCGCCGGAAATCCGGAATTTCGCGGCTGCGGGCTGCATTCGGTTGGGCTGGAACATACCGACCACCCCCATCCCAATGGCGGCATGCACACATTCGAACTGGTCGATGGCATGGTCATTTCCTGCGATCTGCCCTGGATCGGCCCCTCTATCGGCAAATTCCATTTCGAGGATATCATCTACCTCAACAATGGCGAGGTCGAGATCCTCAACAACCCCGATGGCCGCTTGCTGGCCTGTATCGACGGCCGCACCGTGCCGGTAGAGTAACCCAACCATGCGCGAATATCCCCCGGCGCGTCAAACCATCTGGCCCATGCTGCTGCTGTTTCTTGGCGCCAATCTTTACAGCATCGACCGCGCCATCGTCGGCGTTCTGGCCGAACCGATCCGCAAGAGTTTTGCGATTGGTGATGCACAGATGGGCCTGCTGATGGGTATGGCCTACAGCTTGCTTTCGGCGGTGCTGGGGCTGGGTCTGGGCTGGTTGGTCGATCACCGCGATCGGCGCAGGCTGGTGGCCAGCGCCATCGCGCTATGGAGCGTAGCCACGATTGCCTGCGGACTTGCGCCCAATTTCAGCAGCTTTTTTGTTGCGCGCATGGTGGTGGGACTGGGCGAAGCGGCCATTGCGCCTGCGGCCTTGTCGCTGATTGCCGACCTGTTTGCGCCGGCCCGGCGCGGTCGGGCCATGGCCGTCTATTTCATCGGGGCCAGCATCGGTTCGGGTCTGTCCTCGGTCATTCCAGGTTTGATCCTGCGGCACGAAATTGGGCTTAATCTTCCCCATTTTGGGACGCTTGAGGCTTGGCGGACGGCCTTTGTCTTATGTGGACTGGGTGGGCCGCTGGTGTCGTTCCTGCTGCTGACCGCGCGCGAGCCAGTACGACAGATCGCCCCGCGTGAGGCTGACAGCACCCATATGCTGGCCAAATTGGGCGCGCTTTGGGCGAGACGCGCCGTCGTTGTGCCGCTCTATTTGGGTTTCTGTCTGTTCTATGTCGCGCTGTTGGGGATCACGATGTGGACTGCGCCTTTTCTGACACGTCACTATGGCCTGCCCATCACGGCGTTCAGCGGGGCGCTTGGCCTCATGCTCCTGATCACCGGCGTGGGGGGGTATATGATCAGCGGATTGCTCGCGGATTCGCGTCTGTCGGGCGGTGTGGCCGGACGCATTCCGCTGCTTTGCGCGCTGCCTCTGCTGGGCCTGCCCGCTGCATTTGCCAGTTTCGCGCCCGACTATCGCCTTTCGCTGGCCTTGCTGGGCACAATCGGGGTGGCCATGCCGATGATCAATGTGGCCATGAACACCACGTTGCAAGACATCCTGCCCAACACGATGCGCGGTTTTGGCATGGCCATGCTGGGTCTGTGCAGCGCGATCATCGCGGGCGCCGGCGGGCCATGGATCATGGCATTGGCCGGTGGCGGCACGGGCGATCTGGGTTTGGCCTTCCTGCGTGTGGGCTTGCCGTTTCTCTTGCTTTCTTCGGGCTGCTTTGCCGTCGCATGGCGCGCAGCGCTCACTTCTTCTCAAAAGGATTGATACCAATGAACAACCGCCAGATGGTGCTGGCCACCTTTATTCACAACAGCGGCGCGCATCCCGGCGGATGGCGCTATGGCCAGAGCGCCGGCGCGGACCAACATGATGTCGACCACTATGTCCGCTTGGCCAAAACCGCTGAAAAGGGCAAGCTGCACTGCTATTTCTCGGGTGATCAGCAGGGCCTGCCCTATATCAAAGGGCGCGACGCCTATGCCGCGACCGATTATGCCGGAAAACTGGAACCGACCACCTTGCTCGCAGCGCTTGCGATGGTCACCAGCGACATTGGCCTGATCGGCACGGTATCGACCACCTATAACGAACCCTATGCCGTGGCCCGCCGGATGGCATCGCTCGACCATATTACAAAGGGGCGCGCAGGCTGGAACGTGGTGACCAGCGCGGGCAACAGCGAGGCACGCAATTTCGGCCATGATCAACTGATGGATCACGACCAGCGCTATGAACGTGCCGAAGAATTCGTCGATGTGGTCAAGGCGCTGTGGGATAGCTGGGACGATGATGCGGTGCTGCGTGACAAAGGCACGGGCCGCTATTTTGACCCGGCGAAACTGCGTCAGTTGAACCACAAGGGGCGGTTCTTCAACGTGGCGGGGCCGTTAAATGTTGGGCGCCCCCCGCAAGGTCATCCTGTGATTGTGCAGGCCGGGGGATCGGGGCCGGGGCGCGCGCTGTCGGCCCGTACCGCGGATCTGGTCTTTACCGCGCAGAGCAGCAAAGATAAGGCGGTCGCGTTCTATGACGATATGAAAACGCGCGCCGCCGGTTTTGGCCGCAACCCGGCGCATATGGCGGTCCTGCCATCGGTGCAATTGCTGGTGCGTTCAACAGAGGCCGAAGCGCGGGCGGCGCAGGCCCAATTGCTGGACCTCATTCCAGAGGCGCTGGCTTGGAGCACGCTTCAGATGCAGATTGGGTTTGATCTTTCCAACTATGGCCCGGACGACAAGATGCCTGATATTCCGTTGACCAATGGCGGACAATGGGTGCAACAGGAACTGGTCCGCATCGCCCGCGCCGAGGATCTGACGCTGGGCCAATTGGCCAAACGCGCGACGGTCAGCCGCGCCAGTTTCTCGATGGCTGGCACGCCAGAACAAGTGGCCGACATGATGGAGGACTGGTTCCGCGCCGGGGCTGCCGACGGTTTTTCGCTCTCGCCCAATTACCTGCCGGGCGGGTTGGAGGATTTTGTCGATCAAGTCGTGCCCATCCTGCAACGACGCGGACTGTTCCGCACCGATTATCAGGGTGCGACTTTGCGCGACAATCTGGGCCTTCCGCGCCCCGACAATGCCATGGCGGGTGCCGAACCCGACCTCTGGCTTTAAGAACAAGGACTGCCCCGGCGCAAACCGGGGCAGTTTTTCATCACCCTTGCACGGCCAGACAGACCATCTTGATGTTGAGATAGTCGTCCATGCCGTAATGCGAGCCTTCGCGGCCCATGCCCGATTCCTTGACCCCGCCAAAGGGGGCAACTTCGGTCGAGATCAGGCCCGTGTTCACACCCACCATGCCATAGCGCAAAGCCTCGGGCACACGCCACACGCGTTCATAATCGCGGGTGAACAGGTAAGAAGCCAGACCAGCATCCGTGTCATTGGCGATGGCAATCGCTTCTTCCTCGGTTTCAAACCGCACCAGACCCGCGACCGGCCCAAACGTTTCTTCGCGGCACAGCAAAGCATCGGAAGGAACCCCAGTGATCACGGTCGGGGCAAAGAACGTCCCTTCGCCTTCCACCGGCGCGCCGCCGGTCAACACCTTGCCACCACGCGCGATGGCGTCGGCCACATGCGCCTTGGCCTTATCCACGGCGCGCCCATCAATCAGCGGCCCCTGATCCGAAGGCCCGGCCAGCCCCGGCCCAACCTTCAAGCCGGCAACGCGTTTTGCCAAAGCAGCGGCAAAAGCATCGTAAATGCGCGATTGCACGATCAAGCGGTTGGCGCAAACGCAGGTCTGACCCGCATTGCGGAATTTGCTGGCGATGGCCCCTTCGACGGCGGCATCGACATCGGCATCGTCAAACACGATAAAGGGGGCATTGCCGCCCAGCTCCAGCGACACCCGCTTGACCGTTTCCATGCAACGCGCGGCCAGTTTCTTGCCCACGCCCGTCGATCCGGTGAAGGTGAATTTGGCAATCCGCTTGTCCCCGGTCAGGACATTGCCGATAGGCGCCGCATCGCCCGTCACCACGCTGAGAACACCCGCCGGAACGCCGGCCTGTTCGCCCAGCCAGGCCAGAGCCAGCGCCGAAAGCGGCGTCAATTCCGACGGCTTGATGATGATCGCGCAGCCTGCGGCCAATGCAGGACCGGCTTTGCGCGTGATCATGGCCAACGGAAAGTTCCACGGCGTGACGGCTGCGACAATGCCCACCGGCTCCTTGCGGACAAGAATGCGGCGGTCGTTTTGATGCGGGGTCAAAACGTCACCGGTGATCCGACGCGCTTCATCGGCAAACCATTCAAGGAAGCTGGCCGCATAGGCCACTTCGCCCCGCGCCTCGGCCAGAGGCTTGCCCTGTTCAGCGGTCATGATGCGGGCCAGATCTTCCTGATGAACCATCATCAATTCGCCCCAGCGACGCAGCACGGCCCCGCGCACTTTGCCGGTCTGGCGCGCCCAAGCGGCCTGCGCGGGCACGGCGGCATCAACAGCCGCCAATGTCTCGGCCTCGCCCAGATTGGGCACATGGCCAACCAGACTCCCGTCTGCAGGATTGGTGACCGCAATGGTCGCCGCGCCCGCCGTCCAGACGCCGCCCACAAAGGCCGCATCGCGCAGCAGCGCCGGCTCACCCAGTTGCAGTTCAACCGGGGCCAGATCAATCGTCATCACTTTGTCCTCTTTCCATCCATATCGGCCAGCACTTGGTCCAACCACCAATCGAATTCCTCGATCCAATGGTCGACCGTGGTGCCTGTTCCCTTCATTCCAAAACCATGGGATCCGCGCGCATAGAGATGCGTTTCAGGGCGATATCCGGCGGCAAACAATTTGGCGTAATAGTCCCGCACCCCAAGCCCGACGGCAAGGTCATCCTGCGCCATGGCGATAAAGATCGGCGGCAGGGCATCAGGCGCCGGGGTGGGCTTGGGCTGTAACCAGGGTTCGGACGGTGTTCCGGGCGGGAAAGGCAGATTGGCCGACGGAATGGGCGGCGTCACCTTGGTAAAGGGCAGGCCATAGATCAAACCGACGAAATCGGCACGATCCTCCTTCTTTGCCTCATGCGCCAACATGCCCGCGACATGCCCACCCGCCGAAAAGCCAACCACGCCAACCTTGTGCGGATCCACGCCCCATTGCCCCGCATGATCGCGCACATAGCGCAGCGCCAGACGGCCATCGGTCAGCGCGGCGTCACCTGCCTGTTCGATGCCGATCTGGCTGTTCATGCGCTTGTGCATCGCCTCTTCGGTTTCGCCCGGTGCAATTTGAACGACGCGATATTTCAGAACAAAGGCCGCCACCCCATGTTCGGCCAGCCATTGGGCGACCATCGTCCCTTCACTTCGAATGGACAGAAAGCGGAAGCCGCCGCCAGGCGCCACGATGACGGCCGCGCCATTGCCCTTTTTCGGCAAATAGGCCTGAAGCGTAGGTTGCGAGACATTCCACAGCCGGTCGCCTCCATGACGCAATTCTTCTTTTACCGGAACGTTGAGCGACCCGGCCCAGGTCGGCGCGCCCTTTGGCCAAAGGGCAACGGGGGCCTCGGCGCGGACCGATGTCGTGCTTTGCGACAATGCGGGCGTTGCGGCGAAGGCCAAAGAAAGCAGGCAAATTGCGGCCGATTGCATCCGTGTTTGTTTCACGCCCAGTCCTACCCTCGCTTGAACAGTTCTATGCGAATGGAGGGCGACAAAGGCCGGACAGCAAGGCCACGCCTTGGCTTTTTCCGGTGGGCGGACAAAATCGCGGCAACAGTGGCCAAAACCATGCGCGAACGGAAAGCCTGCGGCGGAACACTCCATTTCAGCAAGAGGCCCCCCATGGAAATAATCGGCACGAAAATGGTGAGCGATGGCAAGACCGCCCGCCAGATCTTCGAGGAAGTGATGGCCAATCCGGCCCGCTCGAAATTCGGCTTCGGGGAAAAGCTGGCCATCGTGAACATCGATTTCCAGAACGCCTATACGCGCATTGATCGGTATAAAACGGCCTATGAAACCGATCCGCGCCAGATCGAATATGTAAACACGATTTCCGCTATGGCCCGCAAAAAGGGCATGCCGGTGATCTGGACCCATGTGGCCTATGCCGATGATGCCAGCGATGCGGGCGTATGGGGCACGCGGACCAACACGCCCGATTCCTTGCAAAACATCAAGTATGACAGCGACCGCCACGCCTTTGACGAGCGCTGTGACATTGCGCCGGGCGATGCGGTCTATACCAAGCGCATGCCCTCGCCCTTTTTCGAAACGCCGCTGCAAAGCCTGCTGGTGTGGCACAAGGTCGATACGGTGGTGATTACGGGCGGTTCAACCTCCGGCTGTGTGCGGGCGGGCGCGGTGGACAGTCTTTCGCGTGGCTATCGCACGATCGTCCCCATCGAATGCTGCGCCGACAAGCATGAGTCCTATCATTTCGCCAACCTGACCGATCTCCAGCTTAAATATGCCGATGTCGAGCCGGTCCAGACCGTGATCGACTGGCTGGAGGGCCGCCCCGATGCGTGAAGGAGCGCCCGATCCCGAACTCTATGATTTCCAGCGTTATCGCGCCCGCAAGCCCTTTGCATGGCCCGGCGGCAAGAAAGTGGCGGTGTGGATCTCGCCCAATCTGGAATATTACGAGATCGACCCGCCCGCCAATCCGCATCGCAAATCATGGGCAAAACCCCATCCCGATGTGGTCGGCTATTCCCATCGCGATCATGCCAACCGCGTGGGCCATTGGCGCATGGCCGATGTGATGAGCAAGCATGGCTTTACCGGCTCGGTTTCGCTCTCGGTGGCGCTGTGCCAGCATCATCCCGATGTGGTGGCCGATGCCAATGCGCGCGGCTGGGAGTTCTTCAGCCACGGCATTTACAACACGCGCTATTCCTATGGCATGGATGAGGCGCAGGAGCGCGCCATCATCGAGGATTCCATCCGCACCGTGCGCGAGGCCACCGGGCAGACGATCCGGGGCTGGCTTGCGCCCGCGCTGACGCATACGCCGCGCACGCTCGATCTGATTGCCGAATATGGCATGGATTACACCTGCGACCTCTATCACGATGACCAACCGTTTCCGGTCAAGGTGAACAAGGGCCGCCTGCTGTCGATGCCCTACAGCCTTGAGGTCAATGACCACTATGGCTTCTTCATCTATAACATGAGCCCGCGCGAATATGCCCAGACCCTGATCCGCCAATATGAGCGGCTCGCGGCTGAGGAAAGCGGCACCGTCATGTGCATCCCGCTCCATTCCTATCTGATCGGCCAACCCCACCGCATTGGCGCCTTTGAGGAAGTCTTGCGCCATATCGCGCAAGACGATCGCGCATGGATCACCCGCGCCGGCGACATCGCGGACGCATGGTATGCCGTTCAGGGAGAAGCGCAATGAGCCTCGACCCCACCTATCTGGAATATACCAAGCGCGGATTGGGCTATGACCATTCGCTTTATCCCTATGCCACCCTGCCCAGCCGCCCGCCGCTGAATTGGCCCTCGGGCAAGCGCGTGGCGGTGTGGTTCACCGTCAGCCTGGAGTGGTTTCCCATCACGCCGTCGGACACGCCTTTCCGCGCTCCGGGGCATATGCAGACCGCCTATCCCGATTACCGCCATTACACGTCGCGCGAATATGGCACGCGGGTGGGATTCTATCGCCTGCTCGATGCGTTCGACAAAGTGGGGGCCAAGGTCAGCGTCGCGGTCAATGCCGCGATTGCCGAGCGTTACCCCCAGATCATCGCCGATATTGTGGCGGCCGGTCACGAAATCATCGCCCATTCCACCGATATGAACGGCACCATCGCCTCCACCCTGCCGGTGGAACAGGAGCGCGCCCTGATCGCGCAAAGCCTGAACACGCTGGAGGCGGCCACCGGGCAGCGCCCGCGTGGCTGGCATTCGATAGCCCGATCACAAAGTTTCGCGACGGTCGATCTGCTCAAGGAAGCGGGCGTCGAATATTGCGTCGATTGGGCCAATGACGAAATGCCCTTTGCCTTCAACAATGGCCTCGTGAACGTACCGCTCAATCACGAATTGTCCGACCGCCAGATCATCAATGTTCAGCAGCAGTCGGTCGACAGTTACGCCCAGCAGGTGCTCGACGCCCATGACTGGCTGAGTGCCGAGGCGCTGGCGCAGGGTGGCGGGCGGATGCTGCCGCTGCATATCACGCCCTATATCATCGGCCTGCCCTATCGCATGGATGCGTTCGAAGGCTTGCTGGCGGACCTCGCCGCCCGCCCCGACACATGGTTCGCGCGCGGCGGCGACATTTTCGATGCCTTTGTGGCAAACCAAGGATAATCCGACATGAAAGCCTATGAAATCGGCCCCCAAACCGGGCTGGACAGTTTGCGCGCCGTAACGCGCGAAACCCCCAAGCCGGGCTTTGGCGAAGTGCTGCTCAAAACCCGCCTCGTTGCGCTCAACAATCGCGACATTCAGGTGCTGGAAGGCCGTTATGGCGCGAAAAAGCCCGAGGACCGCATCCCCGTCTCCGAAGGTGTGGGCGAAGTGGTGGAACTGGGCGAAGGCGTCAACGGTCTGGCACTGGGCGACCGCGCGGTCTTTGCCCATTTCGTCAATTGGATCGATGGGGCGTTTTCGCTTTCACATTTCGGCACCGATTACGGCATGACCCATGATGGCTGGCTGGCCGAGTATATCAAGGTTCCCGCCGCCGCACTGGTAAAAGTGCCCGAAAGCCTGTCCGATGAACAGGCCGCACCTTTGGCCTCATCGGCTCTGACCGCTTGGCATGCCGTGGTCGAAGTAGGCGCGATCAAGGCCAGCGACACCGTGCTGGCGCTGGGCACCGGGGGCGTGGCGATCTGGGCGCTGCAAATCGCCAAGGCGCATGGGGCGCGGGTCATCATCACCAGTTCGAGCGATGAAAAGCTGGAACTGGCGCGCAAGCTGGGCGCGGATATCACCATCAACTATCGCACCCATCCCGATTGGGAAGCCGAAGTGATGAAGGCAACGAATGGCGCGGGGGCCGACATCATCGTTGAAACCGGTGGCTATGACACTCATGCCAAATCGGTGCTTGCCGCCGCGGCCAACGCCCGCATCAGCTTTATCAGCGTAGCCCCGCGTGAAGGCGCCCCGGCGATCAACGTGGGGCTGGTGATCTATAAGAATCTGGTTCTCAAGGGCATTGCCGAGGGCAGCCGGGCAATGCTGACACGCTTGGTTCGCACGATCGAGCAGCAGAACATCCAGCCGGTGATCGACAGCACCTTTGCCTTTGACGATGCACCTGCCGCCTATGCCCACCTCAAATCGGGCAGCCATGTCGGCAAGATCCTGATCCGCGTCGCGTCCTAAAACCCCAAAGGGGCGGGTTTAATCGCCCGCCCCTTCGTCCTGCGCCGGATAGGCGCCCATGCCCAGCAACAGCAGCGCCGAGAGCAAAATACAGCCCATGCCGCCCATCAGCGCGGCACGATAGGCCCCGGTCATATCAAAGACCTTGCCATAGGCGACCGGCCCGATCCCGGCCCCAATCGCGATCATCACATAGAAAATGCCGTAGATCGCGCCATAGTGCTTCTGGCCAAAATAGCGCGCGACCAAATAGGCCAGCAGGTCAAATTCAAACCCAGACCCCAACCCCATGCCGATGATGGCCAGTGTCGCCATGCCGGTCGACACCCCATGTCCCGCCAGAACCCAGTTACCCAAAATCGGCAGGATCAAGACCCCGAAAGCCGCACCCGGCGCCCAGACCCGGTCCAACACCCAGCCCCCGGCCACCCGCCCGGCCACCACGGCCAACCCGAATGCCGAAGCCACCGCACCGATCTGGGGCAAGGTGAAGCCCTGCGTTTTGAGGATGTTTTCCAGATTGGGAATCGGTGCCGTCAGGGCAAAGGGCAGCAGCAAAAAGGCAACCGCCATCAGCCAGAATTGCCGCCCGACCATCACCATTTTCAATGATGGCCCGCGTTCAACCGGCAAAGCCCCCTTGACCTGAGCCACCGGAGGATCACGGAACAAGGCAAAGACAACCGGCCAAGCGACAATCAACGGCAAGGCCCCGATCACCGCAAAGCCTGTCCGCCAGCCATATTGGCCAATGAGCCAAGCGGTAAAAGGCTTGATCAAAAAGCCCGTCACGCCGGTCCCGGCGCTGACCAAACCAATCGCCAACCCACGATGGCGAAAGAACCACGCATTGGCCAACCGCGTCCATGTCGCATTGAGCGTTCCGGCCCCGACCAACCCCATCACCGCCCATTGCGCATAGAACAATGGCAAGGAACCATTGGTCAGCGCCAGGCTCATGAAGGAAAAGGCAAACAGCGGCACCGACCACAGCGCCACCGCCCGCGCACCAAACCGATCCAGCGCAAAACCCGCCAGCGGCCCCGACAGCATGACCATCGCGGTCTGTACTGTCAGGCAAGTCATCAATTCGGTAAAGGTCCAGCCAAATTCTCGCGCCAATTCGGGCGCGAACATGCCCACAGTGTAAAAGGGCACCGGGCTAAGCCCCAGCGCGATGCCCACCATGGCGGCAAAAACCACGCTCCACCCGCGAGCGCTGTCGATGGGGCTGCGATCGGCGGCGGCGACCATCAGCGTGTCAACTCAACCAGTTCGTACCAGGTCTGCATATAGCCACCCACGCCGCCCTGAACGAAAATCGCGTCATCATCGGCCGTAACCCACAATTCATAGGGCGGATGCGGTTGCCCCCCTGATACCATCGCACCGTGGGGATCGGTAAATTCATACTTGTGGCAATCAAAAGTTCCGGCCGGAACGGTGATCGTTTCACTGCCGCAATAGCCAAGGCGCATCACACTTTCGGCGATAACCGGCGGGGTTGCCCCGCGATGGTCGGGCGAAGGCAGGAAGCAACGGAAATTGCGTGGCTCAGTCGACGAATTGTCGATCTTGCGGGTGATATAGGCGTCGGCCACGATGGGGTGCGTGCCGAATCCGTCAAATTCACCCTCAATCGGCATGCGTTGTGACAAACGCCCGATAGAGGGGCCATAGCTTTCGCATTCCACCATATCCGGCGTAAAGCGGAACCAGCCCGACCCCATGAACTTGTCCCCGATCACCAGCCGGACGAAGCAATCCATCGGCATGTCGTTTTCGTCCATGCTATAGGTGATGTCGCGGTGGACGGTGGGCGCGGGCTCATCAATCTCGCAGCGTGCGCGCAATGTCTTCTTGCCATCGTGGTGATGGGTCCATGTGAAGAATTCACGGCCGCGCTCTTCGCCTTCGCGCCCCGGCTTGCGCGAGGTATAGAGGATCTTGCCGGTGATCGTGCGGTGTTGCTGCATGGGTTTCTCCGTAAAATTCAGGCAGGCGCGGCCAGAGACAGGATCAGGTCACGGCGCGCGGCGACATACTCGGGCGCATCAAACCGGGGCAGCGGCGCAAAAGTCCGCCCCGCATCACGCGCCACATTGGCGGTTGCATCAAATAGAGGATCATTGGCGCCGCAAGTCACGACCATCGGACATTGAACCAAAGGCAACCTGTCACGCCCGCGCCAGCGAAACGCCGCGTGATAGGCGCTGGCATACGAGCCCCGCGACTTGAGCACGTCGTCCACCCAGCCATAGAGATCATCGGCAGGCGGCAGGCCCGTGTCACGGCGCGCCTTGGCATTACGGGCATACCAGGGGAAAAACAGAAACTGGTCGCGACAGAACTGGAACATGCGGGTCAGGCTGGCCCCATCAAGATCAGCCTCAAAGCGCGGGGCATAGTGGGCCAGCACATCATCAAGCGCCGCCCCATCGAAATCGGACAGGCCATCGACAACCACCCCCGCCACACGATCAGGCGCAAGGATTGCCAGTTCCGCAGCAATCGCCGCGCCCGTATGCATGCCGTAAACCAGCACCCGGCCCAGCCCCAGAGCGTGGATCAGATCCCGCAGGGCCGCCGCATAATCGGCCATCGAAGGATTATCACCGGGCAACGGGTCACTGTCCCCGCAGCCTGCGGTATCGGGGGCAATCACCCGTCCAAGGGCCGACAGGCCATCGACCATCCGCACCATCTGCCGCGATGACACCGGCGAGGGATGCAAGACCAGCAAAGCATCCGCCACCCCCGCAAAGGCGCCCGTGCCGGCATGCCGATAATGCATCTGACCATGGGCCAGATCGGCAAAGGCGCGGCGCAGGCTCACGCCTCGATCACCTCCAGCAGAGCGCCTTCCGGGGTCAGCAACATGCCGGTGCGCCGCCCTTGATACATCACGCCTTCACGCGGTGCGGGCGGCACCGCCCAATGCGCGGAAAGGCGGGAAAAGTCGGGATGCTCCATCGTTGTTATCGCCACGCCGGGGGGCAATTGCCCCTCGATACGGGGGCGGGGGCAAGCACCTTGCGGATATTGGTCAAATTCCAGAAAAACGTGATCGCCCCAACGCCCGGTCGAAATCTCCGTCTTCTGCCCGTCGGGCAGATCAAAGCTCTTGGCGATCATCGAATATCGAATGGCAATCGGGTCGATCACCTCAAGCCCCAGAACGTCACGCGCCCACGCCATCGCCGCGCGCAGATCGGGGCAGGCCAGCACCATGATAAATGGCCGGTCCACCAATGACTGGGGTGCGGGCAATCCGTGTTCGGCCCCCGGCGCAAGGATCTGGGTCAGATAGACCACTTCCTTGTCCGCACCCTTGACCTGCATCGGCTTGACGATGGCAAAGCCGTCAAGGGGCTTGGGCGGCCCGATAATCTCGAAGGGGGACGCCGCCATGCGTTCGTTCACCGCATTGACATCGGTGACGCAAAGCTCGATCGCGGCCCAGCCATAGCTGCGGATCGGTTCATATTCCGCCACCTCATCGCCTTCGACAAAGCGCAGATAGGTCGTGGCGCCAGAGGCCGGTTGCAGCATGGCATAGCGCTTGCCCGCGCTGTTCGGGGCCATCCATGACGCGGCCAAGGCGGCATCCACCGTCCCGCTTTCCACAACCGCATAATCCATCCACGACGCATAACGCGCCACGGCAAGGTCAAGATCGGCCACAACATGCGTGGCGCATTTCAGCAAAGTCATCCCATCACTCCCGATGCGCGGATCGCGGCCATGGCGTCAGGCGCCGCCGCGAAACCGGCAATGGCCTGTGCCAAAGGTGTGGCCACCCCGCCCATTCCCGCAAAATCCAGACATGCCCGCGCCTTGGCACCATGTTCCTGTGGCGAAAGCGGCCATGAGGGCGAACCGAATTGCGCGGCAACGTCTTCGATCATCTGTGTGCCATTGGTCAGCCTGACGATAGCGCTGGCCGGAACAAAGGCTGCGGCGTCGGGATTGTCATCGGCGACAACGCGGATCTTTTTCGCCATTGCCAGAACCGCCGGATCATCCAACGCCTCCCGCGTGAAATCGCCAAGGCCGATACTTCCGCGAACCAGAACGCTGGCGGTCAAATAGGCCAGACAAAGCCGCGCATAGCCCGGTTCCATCCCCGCCTTTGCCGGCCTGCCGACAAGGCGGTGGATCAAAGGCGGCGCATGATATTCAAGGCTTTCCACCGCATCGGCCGTCAAACCGCGCGCCATCAACCGTTGCACCGCGACAATCCCGCCATGGCCTGCTCGACCCGTAGGGAATGGTTTCCAGCTCACCTCGGCAATCCGATGCCCCTGCGCCAAAAGGCCCAGCGCGGAATCGAGCTCCTCACGCACCTCCATCAACGGGAAATAGCCAAAAGGCCCGACAAGAGGATCGCGCACCCCCGGCATCCCGGCGCGGGCCAGATCCACGGCGATCAGCGCATTGCGCGCGGCAGCGGCCACCTGCACCGGCAAGGCGGGCTTACCCTCCAGATGCGCCTGCATCGTGCCGGAAACCAGCGCCAGTGCATGACCAAACGCGTTCAACGCGACATCGCGGTCCATCCCGCGCATCGCGGCAATACCGGCAACACAGCCGAATATACCCGCCGTTGCGGGCCGGAAAAACCGCAGGGCACCCGGCGCGGCAAGGCCAAGCGTCACCGCAACATCGACCCCGGCAACGATAGCGGTTAGAAACCGCTCGCCGCTCACCACCTCACCGCGCTGCGCCTCGGCCATCAAGGCGGCCAGCAATGTGGCCATCGGATGCAGAACCGCCGGTTCGTGGACGCAATCAAATTCCTGTCCGTGGATCTGATAGGCATTCACAAATGCGGCGGAGGCCGACGGCAGGCGAACATCGGGGCGCCCCAGAACGCCCGCCTGATCCCCCGCGCCCCAGCCCTGCGCCATGGCCAGAACGCCATCGGCATGGGCCGCCCCCACCCCCGCCGCGCCAACGGCCAGCGAGTCATGCAGGAAGGTCAAAGCCTTGTCCCGCGCAACCATCGGCACATCGGCCCAGCGCAGGTTCAGCGCATGATCGACCAAAACCTCTGCGGGATTGGGCGCCATCAATGCGGCTCCTCGCCGCCCGAGACGTTCATGCTTTCACCCGTGATATAGGCGCCATCATCGCTGCACAGGAAAGCCACTGCGCCCGCCGTATCGCCCGGCAAACCGGGGCGGCCCAGTGGGATACGCGCGGCCATGCGCTTCAAATATTCCTCAACGCTGATGCCTTGCAACTCGGCAAAATGCTCATTCTGCCACGCGCCAAGGCCGGTCGTGACATGGTTGGGGCAAACATTGTTGACCGTGATCCCATGTTCGCCAAGCTCAATGGCGGCCGAGCGGGTCAGACCTACCAAACCATGCTTGGAGGCGGTATAGGCCTGCGCATGGGGAAAGCCCGACTTGGCGGCCTGGCTGGCGATATTGATGATGCGCCCGCCGCGTCCCTGGCGGACCATGATCTCGGCGGCAGCCTGAAGGCCAAACCATGCGCCCGTCAGGTTGACGTCGATCACCGCGCGCCAATCCTGCGGCGAAACCTCGGCCAGAGGCTTCATGATATAGCCGATACCCGCATTGTTGACCCAGATATCGAGCGAACCATGCGTGGCCACCGCGTGATCGGCCAGAGCCTTGACACTGTCGGGATCGCGCACATCGCAGACGCAGGTGCTGGCCGGATTGGGCAGGCTGGCCGCGATGGCCTTCATCTCATCGGCGGCGCCAATCATATTGTCCGGCGTGGCGACGTCGCGACTGGCGCCAATGTCGGAGATGACAAGGGTCGCGCCCTCTTCGCTCAACCGACGCGCAATCGCCTCGCCCAGACCGCCCCGGCGGCCCGAGCCGGTGACAACCGCCACCTTGCCCGCGAAACGCCCGCTCATGCGACGATCTCATCGGTGGTGATGAAGGTCACATCGACCATGTCCTGAAACGCGGCGGCAACGGCCTGCATTGCCTCGGTCGCCACATCGCGGCCAAATTGATCCATGTCGGCAATGTCGAGCACTTCGATATGGCTGTACGGCGGCTTGGCATCGCTGCCCAGCAGGCCGGTGGTCTTGAACAGGCGGAACGAGTCAATCGAGGGCAGCCCATTGGCCGTGGGCAGATCCACCGTTTTGGCCCATTGCGTATAGGCGGCTTCATCCACGCCGGGCTTCAGATTGAACAGGGCGAAAATCCGCATCAAATTTCTCCGCATCTGGGTGTGGCGGGGAAATTGGGCCGGATTGGGCGCGCGATGCAGGGGCGCGCGGATGTGTAACCGCCTGTCGGTCAGGTCCGGGGTGGTTTTCGGATGAAACGTCCGGGCGGGCTAGTTTGCGCCCCGCGACAAGGCAATCGATCCCCTATTCTTTCCCTTATCAAGGACTCTGCCCGTGGCCGAAGTAAAGCGCCCCAACAGTCCCGCCGCATCCTATGACGGCCCGCCCGATTACCGGGTGATTGGCCGACACGGCGTCTTTCCCCAGACGAACCATGACGAGATCGAGCGGATCAATTTCCTTGCCCAGATGAACCGCCATCTGGCCGCGCGTGTCGTGCCCGGCGTCAAGGCCGCCTATGATGCCCGCGTCGTTCCCGCATTTGCCGCCACCCATGGCCGCCCCATCGCCAACCGCCACGAAGCGCGCAAGGCGATGCTGGAGGATCAGGCGTTTTGCACATGGTCGGCCCTGCGCCGCATGACGATGGAACAGCGTCAGCAGGCTGGCCGCTGGACCGTGATCCGCCAGCGAGAGGAACTGAATGCGCGCGGCAAGGAACTGATCGAGGGCGATGACCGTCTGGTGCTGAACCCCGCCCTCGACATTCCGCGCTATGTTTCGGCGGTCGATCACCATTGCATGCCGGGCAGTTATCACACCGAATATGCGCCCGACGATTTCACCAATGGCGCCAATTATGACCATGCCGGATTTGTCACCACGGGCGGCCTGCTGGGCAAATATTCCGATGGCGGCGGCCATGCCGTCGTACAGTGGGTCAAAAAGAACCTGCCCGATTTCGCGCCCAAGAAGATCCTCGAATTTGGCGGCACGGTGGGGCATTCCAGCCTGCCTCTGGCGCAGGCTTTTCCCGATGCCGAACTGACGATCGTGGACCTTGGCGCGCCGATGCTGCGCTATGGTCTGGCGCGGGCCAAATCGCTTGGCATCAACAATGTCCGTTTCGTTCAGGCCAGCGCCGAGAACCTGAAGGGCATTTTCGAGGATGCCAGTTTCGACTGGGTGCAGACGACGATGTTTCTGCACGAATTGTCCACCCGCGCGCTGCGCAACATCTTTGCCGAAAGCCACCGCCTTCTGCGCCCCGGCGGCATCGTGCTGCATGTCGAACAGCCGCAATATGCCCCCGATATGCCGCTGTTTGAACAGGCGATGCGCGACTGGGACGCGTTCTACAACAACGAGCCGTTCTGGAGCCGGATGCACGAGATGGATCTGGACGCGGAAATGGAACTGGCCGGGTTTGACCGGGCCAAGATCATCCATGGCGGCGTTTACGGCGTGGTGGACCGCGAAATCTTCCCCGACGCCGCCGAGGACAACACCGAGGATTATGGCCGCAAGGCCGCATGGCATGTGATCGGAGCCGTGGCATGAGCTTTAACGACGCCTTGAACGAAGCCGGGGCCAAGCCCGCCGGCAAGCGCCCCTATTTCCTTGAACCGCAGGTCGAGCGCGTTCTGGCCATCACCATGAGCATCGCGCAGGAACTGGCCGTGGCGCATCAGCGCGCCGATACGCTGGAACGCTTGCTCAAGGCCAAGGGCATTCTGGTGGAAGGCGAGATCGACGCCTTTACCCCCGATGCCGCCGCCAGCGCCGAGCGCCAGATGTGGAATCAGGAATATATCGCCCGCATCCTGCGCATTGTTCAGCAGGAAAACGAGGCCGCCGCCCTGTCAAATGATGTGGCCAGCGGCGAAATGGCCGATGACATGGTACGGGAAACCAATTGATGGAGTTTGAATTTTCCATCCCCGTTCTGGTAGTGGGAGGGGGCGCTTGCGGTTGCATCGCAGCGCTCTCCGCCCGCGATGCCGGGGCCGAAGTCCTGCTGGTCGAAGCCGATGAACGCCCGATGGGCACGACCGGCATGTCGATGGGCCTGATCTGTGCCGCAGGCACGCGCGCGCAGGCCGAAAAGGGTATCAGCGACAGCGCGGATGCCTATTTCAACGACATCATGGCCAAGACCCGCGGACAGACCGATCCCGTCATCGCCCGCGCGATTGCCGACCATTCCGGGCCGACGCTTGACTGGATGGCGGATCGTCTGTCCATGCCTTGGGAACTGGATATGGGGTTCCGCCCCTCCTATGGCCTGTCCACCTATCGCATGCATGGCTGGCACGGCCATGATGGCCAGGACATGGTGGATCTGTTGCACCAGCGTCTTGAAGATGAAGGCGTCATGGTCATGCTCGGCGCGCGGCTGGAGGAGGTTCATGCCGATGATGAAGGCCGCGTTCTGGGCGTCAGCCTGAGGCGGCCCGATGGCTCGGTCGAACATGTGGGCTGCGAAACCTTGATTCTGGCCAGCGGCGGCTATGCGGCCAACCACGAATTGCTGGCGCGCTATATCCCCTCGATGGCCGATGGCCGCAACAATGGCCATGAGGGCAGCGACGGCACAGCGGTGCTGGTCGGCCAGAAGCTGGGCGCGGCATTGGGCGACATGGGGGCCTATCAAGGCTATGCCATGTTGACCGATCCGCAAGGGATCTCCGTGGTACCCGGTGTGATCGTCGATGGCGGCATCATCGTGAATGCCAAGGGCGAACGCTTTTGCGACGAGAGCGAAGACATTGCCGGGATGGTCCATCCGGTCATGGCGCAAGGGGGGCCGTGCTGGGTCATCCTTGATGAACGCATTGAAGCGGTACAGGCCTATACGCCTGAGATGAAGACTCTGGCCGACCTGAATGCGGCCAAAAGGGGCGCTGACGCGGCGACTTTGGCACAGGCCATCGGGGTGCCGGATGCAGCGCTGACGAATGCTCTGACGCAAGCTGCACAGGCCAAGGCACAGGGCGTAGCCGATACGCAAGGGCGCCGATGGGATGACGCCACACCGCCCCAAGGCGCGTTGCTGGCCTTCAAGGTCGTTGGCGCGATCTATCACACACAGGGCGGACTTCAGATTGACGGCAATGCCCGTGTGCTGCGTGAGGACGGCTCGCCCCTGCCCAATCTGTTTGCCGGCGGCGGCGCGGCGCGCAGCGTCTCTGGCCCGGCCCATTGGGGTTATCTGCCTGCGATGGGGCTTTGCACGGCGGTCACTCTGGGGCGGCTTGCGGGCCTGTCCGCGGCGCGGTTGGCGGGCTGATCACTTCATCCGACAGGAGGATAGTTCAGCCGCCTGCCCCCCGCCTCATCATCAATTTCCATATTCATCGATCAAATCGATCCGAAAGGCCGTCATGTCTCAGGAAACCGCCACTCTCTCCGCCACCTGCCCTGCCGACCTGCGTTCGCGCCTTGCCTCAATCGTGGGTGAAGCCAATCTGCGCGAGGATGAAGCAAGCCGCCGCCTGTTCAGCGAAGATATCTGGAGCGCGTCGGATCACACGGTGATGATGATCGTTGCGCCGGGCAATACGGCGGAACTGGCCGCGGTGGTCAAGGCCGCCGCCGAAGCGGGCGTCGATCTGGCGCCGCGCGGCGCGGGCATGAGCTATACCAGCGGCTATATCCCGGCGACCGGCACGACGATCTCCATCGATACCCTTCGAATGAACCGCATCCTTTCGATCCGCGAAGAGGATATGACGATCACCGTCGAGGCGGGCGCGTCATGGAAGAGCATTGATGACGCATTGAAGCCGCTTGGCCTGCGCCTGCCATTCTGGGGGCCGATGAGCGGGATCTGGTCCACCATCGGCGGGGGGCTGTCGAACCATAACGCCATGTTCGGTTGTGGCCATTACGGCACGTCGACGGAAAGCGTGATCGCGATCACGATGGTGCTGGCCGATGGATCGGTGTTGAAAACGGGCGCGCGCGGGCCTGATGGGGAAACGCCTTTCTATCGCCACTTTGGCCCCGATCTGGCGGGCCTGTTCATGGGCGATGCCGGAACGCTGGGGATCAAGGCCGAGGTCACCTTCCGCATGATGCGCCGCCCGCAATTCGAGGACAGCGTCAGCTTCAGCTTCAAGACCGGGCCGGTCATGCTGGAGGCTCTGGCCGAAATGGCCCGCGCGGGGATTGCCTCGGAAACCTGCGGCTTTGATCCGGGGCTGACCAAAGTGCGGATGCGCCGCATGGGCATGACCAATGACGTCAAGGCTCTGGGCGCGGTCATGGCCAAGGAAAAGTCGGTGTTCGGCGCGATCAAGGCAGGCCTGAAAATCGCCACCGCCGGGCGCAGCTTTATCGAGGAGGAGGAATACCCCCTCCACATCAGCGCCGAGGGCCGCTGCAAGGAAGCGGTGGCCGCCGATATCGCCACAGCGCGTGAAATTGCCGCGAAATATGATGGCGTCGAGATCGCCAACACCATCGCCAAGGTGATCCGGGCGATGCCCTTCCCGCCGCCCAACTCGATCCTTGGGCCGGATGGCGAAAGCTGGATCCCGGTCCATGGTCAGGTCTCGCTGTCCAATGCGCCCAAGATGTTTGCTGACATCAAGGCCTATTTCGACGGGATGCAGACCGAGTTTGACTGTCTGGGTATCCACACCGGCTTCCTCTTTTCCACGCTGCACAACAATGCCGTGGTGATCGAGCCGGTGTTCTTCTGGCCGCAGGGCTATCGCCCAGTGCATGAAAGCTTTGTCGAACCGGCCCATCTGGCGCGCCTGAAGCAATTGGGCGAGGCACCCGAAGCCACCGCCGTCGTCCATGCCGCGCGCGAAAAGGTGAAACGCATCGCCGAAAGCTATGGCTGCGCCCATTTCCAGATCGGGCGGGCGTATAAATATCGCGAGAGCCGTGACGAGGCTTTCCTGCGCGTGCTGGATGCGGTCAAGGCGGTGGTCGATCCCAAGGGTCAGTTCAACCCCGGCTGTCTGGGTTTCCCCGCGTGAGTACCTATCGCGCAATCCGTCTGGAAACCATCGCGCCTTCGTTCCGCGAAGGCTGCGTCATCCGTGAATTGCCTCTGACCGATCCTGCCCCGGGGGAATTGCGCGTGCGCAACCTCTATTGCGGCATCAACGGCATATTCGACACACAGATTGCGCGTAATGCGGTGGATTACGTCAAGATTGCCCTGCCCACCTACACCGGGGTCGAAGCACTGGGCGTGGTTGAGGCAGTGGGCGCGGACGTAACGGACTTTGCGACGGGCGATGCAGTGGTGACGACGCGTTTTACCGGCGGCTATCGTGAAGCCAACATTGCCCCTGCCGCCAATTTCCTGAAAGTGCCTTCGACCAATCCCGACTGGCTGGCGCTGTGCAGCACCGGGGTTTCGGCCATGGTGGCGCTGGACGCCATTGGCGAATTGAAACCGGGCGAAACCATCGCCATTTCGGCGGCGGCCGGTGGGCTGGGCCATTTTCTGGTCCAGATTGCCGCCGCACGCGGATGTCATGTCGTTGCCGTTTGCGGCGGCCCGGAAAAGGCCGAATTTGTCCGAAGTCTGGGCGCCGCGCGCGTAATCGATTACCGCGCCGAGGATGTCCGCGCCGTTTTGGACGCGGAATATCACAATGCCATCGACGTGGCGGTCGATACGGTTTCAGGCGCCATCCATGATGCATTTCTGGCCAATCTGGCCAACCATGGGCGATTGGTGGTGGGTGGGGCGGCGGCCGACCTCAACGGACGCCCCGAAATCATCAACGGCCCGCGCATTGCCAATGCGATCTATTACAAAGGCGCTTCGGTGCGCGGCTTTATGAACGGCCTGATGACGGCCCATTGGCCAGAGGCGCGTGAAAAGCTCTTCGCCCTTTATGAAAGTGGCAAGATCGCCGTTCATTTCGACCAGCCCCGTTTCAGCGGACTGGAAGGGATTTATGACGCCGTTGAACGCCTTTTGTCGGGCGCCTCATCGGGCAAGGTCATCGTTGATCTGGGAGGCGCAGAGTGATGGCGCAAAATATGCCTTTGACCTTGGCCGACAAGATCTGGGACGCGCATGTTACGACCACAACGCCTGCGGGCGCCGATCTGGTGGCGATTGACCGCGTCTTTCTGCACGAACGAACCGGCGCTTCGGCGCTCAAAAGCATGGCGGCAGCAGGCAGGCCGGTGGTTGATCCAAGGCGCGTCTTTGCGGTGATGGATCATATCGTCGATACACGCCCCGGACGCGGCGATCAGACATTGATGCAGGGCGGACAGGCCTTCATCACCGAAACCCGCGCGTCGGCGCTGGCGGCGGGCATCACCCTGTTTGACGTGAACGATCCCGATCAGGGTATCACCCATGTCATCTCGCCCGAATTGGGCATTGTCCTGCCCGGATGCACGCTGGTTGCGCCCGACAGCCATACCTGCACGCAGGGCGCTCTGGGCGCGCTGGCATGGGGCATTGGTTCATCCGAGGCCGAACATGCCATGGCCACCGGCGTCCTGCGCCTGCCTCGGCCCAAAACGATGTTGGTGCGGTTTGAGGGCGAATTGGGCACCGGCGTGACGGCCAAGGATATGGCGCTGGCGCTGCTGGGTTCCTATGGCGCGGGCGGCGGCGCGGGCCATGTGGTCGAATTTGCCGGGTCCGCCGTCACGGCCCTCGATATCGAGGCCCGGATGACCTTGTGCAATATGGCGACCGAATTTGCCGCCATGGCCGCCATCATCGCGCCCGATGCCAAGACTTTCGCCTATCTGGCGGGGCGGCGTTATGCTCCGGCTGATTTCGATGCTCCCTATTGGCAGGGTTTGCATTCGGACGAAGGGGCCAATTTCGACCGCGAGATCGTGATCGATGCCGCCAGCATCGCCCCCATGATCACGTGGGGCACCAGCCCGGAACATGCCATCCCCATCGACGCCGCCGTACCCCAAGGGCCGCAGCGCGCCCATGACTATATCGGCCTTGCACCCGGCGCCTTGATCGAGGGCACGCCAATCGATGTTGCCTTCATCGGTTCCTGCACCAATGCACGCCTGTCCGACCTGCGCCGCGCCGCAGCCTTGACCAAGGGGCGCCATATCGCGCCGTCGATCAAAAAGGCGATGGTCGTGCCCGGCAGCGGGTCCGTCAAGCACGCCGCCGAAGCCGAAGGGTTGGACAAAATATTCGAGGCCGCCGGTTTTGAATGGCGCGAAAGCGGCTGCTCGCTCTGCTTCTTTGCCGGGGGCGAGAGCTTTCCCGCGGGCAGTCGCAGCATATCGAGCACCAACCGCAATTTCGAAGGCCGCCAAGGCCCCGGCATCCGCACCCATATCGCCAGCCCCGAAGTCGTCGTGGCCAGCGCCATTGCCGGTGTGATCGCCGATCCGCGCAAGCTGGAGATTCTGGCATGACGCCTTTTACCACCCTTTCGGCGGTCGCCGCGCCGCTTCTGGCCGACAATGTCGACACCGATGCGATCATTCCCAGCCGCGAGATGAAATCAACCGGACGCACCGGCCTTGCCGAGGGTCTGTTCGCGCCGTGGCGTTATATCGAAGGGCGCGTCCCCAACCCGGATTTCGTTCTGAACCAAAACGCCTATGCCGGCGCGCAAATCATCGCGGGCGGGTCCAACTTCGGCTGCGGGTCAAGCCGTGAACATGCCGTATGGGCTTTGGCCGAATATGGCGTGCGCTGTGTGATCGCCTCCAGCTTTGCCCCCATCTTTGCGGCCAACTGCATTCGTAACGGCCTGTTGCCGCTGGTCTTGCCGCGCGAGGCGGTGGAAAGCGTCGCAGGCCAGATGGTCCATATCGATCTGGCAAGCCAGACGCTCACCTGCGGCGATGCCAACCATCCTTTTCCGATCGAGGCCGAAGCCAAGGATATGCTCCTTGAAGGGCTCGACGCCATTGACCTCACCCTGAAATCGCGCCCCGCCATTGCCGCATGGCACGATGCGGACCGCGTGGCGCGCCCATGGATTTACCTATGACTTTCATCACCCTATCCGAAGTTGGCCCACGCGATGGGCTGCAATCGATCAAGGCGGTCATGCCGTTGGAGGCCAAAAAGGCCTGGATCGCGGCCGAAGCGGCCTGCGGCGTGCCCGAAATCGAGGTGGGCAGCTTTGTGCCCCCCAGCCTCTTGCCGCAAATGGCCGATACCGCCGAACTGGTACGCTTTGCGCGCGGTATTCAGGGGTTGAACGTCGTGGCGCTGGTGCCCAATGCCAAGGGTGCAGCGCGTGCCGTCGAGGCCGGCGTCCACGGGTTTTCCGCCCCCTTTTCGATGAGCGAAACCCATTCGATCCGAAATGTCCGCAAGGACCACGCGCAAATGATCGAAGAGATCCGCGCCATGGCCAATATTGCGCGCGATGGCGGCGTGCATTTTGCGGTGGGCCTTTCCACCGCCTTTGGCTGCACCATCGAGGGCGCGGTTCCGGAGGCAACCGTTGTCCGCATGGCCGTGGCCAGCATAGAGGCGGGCGCCCAGGAACTCTCGCTATCCGACACCACCGGCTATGCCGATCCGGCGCAGGTCCGCCGTTTGGTGCGCGCCGTTCGGGCAGAGGTGGGTGAGGCGCTGACCACTCTCCACCTGCATAACACCCGCGGGCTTGGGCTGGCCAATGCGCTGGCCGGGCTGGACGAAGGGATCACCACGTTGGATGCCTCGCTGGGTGGCCTTGGCGGATGTCCCTATGCGCCGGGGGCGTCGGGCAATCTGGTGACCGAGGATCTGGTGCTGATGCTCAACGCCATGGGCTATCAGACCGGCATCGATCTGGAAAAGCTGCTGAAAGTTCGCGGCATTCTGGCCGAAGCCCTGCCCGGCGAGCCTTTATACGGTTTCACCCCGGATGGGGGCGTGATGATGGATTATCATGAAAGGATGGCCAAATGAGCCAGAACCCCACCCCTCTGGCGGGCCTGCGCGTTATTGAATTCACCCACATGGTGATGGGGCCTGCGGTTGGCCATATTATGGCCAGCCTTGGTGCAGAAGTCATCCGCATCGAACCGATTGGCGGGGATGCCACGCGGCGTCTGCTGGGTTCGGGATCGGGCTATTTCCCCATGTATAACCGGGGCAAGCAATCGATCTGCCTCGACCTCAAGTCGCCCGAAGGGGTGGCCGTAGCGCGCGATCTGGTCGTTGGTGCCGACATTCTGGTCGAGAATTTCCGCCCCGGCGCGCTCGACCGCATGGGCCTGTCCTATGAAGCCATGAGTGAGGCCAACCCGCGCCTCATCTATTGCAGCGAAAAGGGCTTTTTGCCCGGCCCGTACGAAAACCGCACCGCGCTGGACGAAGTGGCGCAGATGATGGGCGGCCTTGCCTATATGACCGGGCCTCCGGGGCGGCCTTTGCGCGCCGGATCCAGCGTGATCGACGTGACGGGCGCGATGTTTGGCGTGATCGGCATCCTGGCCGCGTTGGAAGAACGCCACCGCACCGGGCGCGGCCAAAAGGTCGTGGCCAGCCTGTTTGAAACAACCGCCTATCTGGTCGGTCAGCACATGGCCCAATTTGCCGTGACCGGAAAGCCTGCCGCACCCATGCCCGCGCGCATTTCCGCATGGGCGATCTATGACGTGTTTGAAACCCAGGATTTGCCGGTTTTCATCGGTGTTGTTTCCGACACGCTTTGGGAAAAATTCTGCGCGCTGCTGGGCTTTGACGATTTGTGGGCCGATGAAACCATCCGCGCCAACAACCAGCGTGTTTTGGCCCGCGATCGCATTCTGCCCATCGTACGCGAAAAGGTGGCCACCTTTACCCGCGCAGACATCATCGCGCGGTTGGAAGGCACCGGCATCCCCTTTGCCCCGGTCAGCAAGCCCGAAGAATTGTTTGAAGACCCGCAGTTGGTGGCGGGCGGTTTGGAAACGGTGTTTCTGGACGATGGCCGCGAAACGCAATTGCCAACGGTTCCCCTTGAAATGGCGGGCAAACGAACCGGGGGAGAAAACCATCTGCCCATGCCCGGGCGTGACGCGCGCCAAGTGTTAGGCGCCCTCGGCTATCATCACGATAAAATTGAAGAATTGATCGGGTCCGGGGCGGTTGGCGCCCTGTAATTCCGACAATGGGGGAAAAGCGATGAGCGATACTTGCGATGAAACACTGCTCCTGAGCCGCCGCATGCTGATGGCAAGTGGCGCGATGCTGGGCGCGGCCATGGCTATGCCGGAAATGGCATCTGCCGCCTCGATCAGCCGCGAAGAGGGTATCCCCACCGACGCAGCCGCCCGTATCGCCATCATGCGGCGGATGCGGATGCGTACCGATGCAGGCCCGGTGTTCTGGTGGTTCCGCGGGCGTAACTATGCCCAGCAAGGTGCCAAACTGATCCCGATCTGCGACATGATCTATGGCGCTTTGATGGACATTCGCCCGACCGCCGACGGGGGTTTGTCCACCACGCAGTATGAATTGGCGTTCCGTTGCGCGCTGGACACCGGCGTGCGCGCGGAAAAGCTGTACAACCCGATCACCGACACGATGGTCGATGTGCCCTTTGCCCCCGTTGGCCCGACCACGGTGTCTTATTCGCCCGACAATACGCTGCAATTGCCCTCCAGCATTGGCGGATCGACCTTTACGGCCGAACATGTCCCCGAACTGTTCTACCGCCTTGGCGACACGGTCTGTTTCCAGACCCACAGCCGCGCCCGCGCACAGACGCCGGGCCAGACCGACCGCGTGCTCAACGATATGAGCATGATTTGCAGCCCGGCGGCTCAGGCGCTTGACCCGAAATGCGCCTTTGCCAGCGCGACTGCCTATGGCACGGATGTCACCGATTATGCGCGCTGGTGGAAAATGCCGGCGGGATCCGGCACGCAAACGCTGCGCAGCGCCGGGCAAAAGGTCGCGCGCTATGCCGACATGCCCGAAGACTGGCGCGCGATGGTGGCCAAGGCGGATCCGGCAATGGCGGCCGATCCGCTGGGCGTTTTGAAGCGCGCCGCAACAACCTATCGCAATTAAGCATCGGGGGCCTTTGCTCCCAAACCTACCCGCACTTGACCCCGGCGCCTCGCATCCGAAGCGCCGGGGTTCTTTTGTTGGCGCATAAAGAAAGTGCGGCAGGTCGCCCCGCCGCACTTCATTTGGACCGATGTCCTGCCCTTTGAGCGGGTTTCCTCAGATCGGCTTGACCGTGCCGAGGAAGCAGATGCCCGAAATCGTGATCCAATAGACATAGGCCATGCAGCGCCCAAGGAAGAAGTCGCGTTCAAGAACGGCTTCGATCTTGGGGTTCGGGCCTTGGGCCAGAATGCGGAACGCCGTGGTCCAGCGGCGCATGATCCAGCGCAGACCAAGACCGATGCACAACGTAAAGCCGTAAAGCGTGAACTTGGTGGCATACCAGCGCTGGCCTTCACCCGCCTCGAACGGACCGTGGCCCAGCAGCGAGGAAATCCCGACAAAGAAGATCGTGGGGATCAGGAAATAGCGCACCGCTTCATCGATCTTGGTCAGTTTGATACCAATATCGGTTTCACGCTTGATGAACGCGCCCCAGCACAGGCCAAGCCACAAAGCGACGAAAATCCACATCCCGGTCAGGAAGTTGCCGCCATAGGGCTGAAGCCCATAGATGTTGCCCATATGCAGCCCCAGCGGCAGCAGCGTGATAATGCCGGTACGCGCCAGAATATCGATGCGATAGGCCGTTTCCATATGGCGACGGCGCTCTTCCATCGAAAGATTGCGGTTGAGGATATTATAGCTGGTTTGAAACACACCCCATTCGCCGCCCAGCCAATAGACCATGCAGATGATGTGCACCCAGCGCAGTACGAGAACTTCCTGAATCACGGTTTTCTCCCTGAGTTGGGACCGGATGGCGGCGATCGCGCCGTCCGGTCCGTCACCGGCGGGTCGGGCGGTTGATGGCCACGACCTCCTGCTGTGCCCGATGCCTGCCATGAATTGCGCAGGTTCAGGTAGGTGTCCCCAAGTCTTCTCTCGCCTGTCGGTCAGGCAACTTCACCTATCGGATAAATGGGCTCAGAACTCTGCCAACAGGCGGCCCACGCCCTCGATTTTGTCTTGGATGCCGCAGGCGCGCAGGCCGTGCCAATAGGTGGCCGTGTTTATGGCGATCACCGGCTTGGAGAGCTTTTGCTCATATTCGACCGCCAGATCGACCATTGAAAGGTTGGTGCCGACCTGAACAATGGCGTCCACATCGTCGCCGTCCAAATAATCCAGCACCGGACGCAAGTCGTCGGGCGTCACCTTGGCGATGTCGGTCCAGCGCTTGCATTCCAGCGGCTTGTCGCGCTTCACCTCAAAGCCTGATTCCTCAAGGAAACGGCGGACTTCTGTGTTGGCCACCGGATAGTAGGGCGAAACGAAGCTGACAGTCTTCACCCCGCCATAGGCTTTCAAGGCAGCGGCGACCGATTCGGCGCCCGTGCTGGCGCCAACGCCCGCGACGGCCTCGACATCGGCCTTCCACTTTTTGCTGCCTTCAACGCCACCATAGAAAGTGACCGCCGACATGCCCAGAACCAGATAATCAACCTTGGCCGTCATCACGCTGCGCACCGCATCATGGGTGGCGTCGGAAATGGCCTGCGTTCCGACCAGGAAATCCTCGTTCGACAACGCCAGCGGGTCCTCGACATAGATGCGGCTGAAATGGTTCGTCACGCCGACGGGGCGCATACGCTCCATGTCGGGCTGCACCGTCGTGTTGGTCGAAGGCGCGATCACCCCCATCAGCTTGCGCCAGCCCAGAACGTCACCCATGCGAATATACTCCTTGTTACAGGCAGGACGGGGGACCGTGCCCAGATTGGATAGAAAAAGGGCGGAGCGTTTCATCGCCCCGCCCCGAATGGATCAATCGACCAGCGCGGCCTGTGACAGGCTTTCATACATCGCCTGACGCATCAAATAGGCGCGGCGCTTTTCATCATCGGCCTTGAGCGCCAGCATCGCCTGACGACGGCGGGTATGCGCTTCGTCGGCGCCGCCCTTGATAAAGGCCATGTTTTCGATCGTCTGCTGCTGGGTAAAGCTGTGCGTTACCGTGCGGCGCTGACGATCATAAAGCGCGAGGTTGTCCTTGGACTTGGTGCCCTTGAGCACAGGGTCGAGCTTTTCGAACAGGTTGAAGGCGTCATGCACGCCCGAATTCATCCCGAACCCACCCAACGGATTGTTGAGATGCGCAGCGTCCCCGGCCAGATAGACGCGGCCATTGCCAAAGCTCTTGGCCACGCGTTGATGCACGCGGTACAAGGTGCGATGGCCGGTTTCGACGTGGATGTCGCTGCCCAACAGGCGTTGGAAAATGCCGTCCTTGAACTCGTCGGATTTCAGATAGTCATCGCCCAACGACGCATCGGTCGGCACCAGAACGCGCCACACCGACGGCACGCGCAGCAGAACCAGCCATTCCGACGGATCCGACACATAGTTCACATAAGCCAGATTAGGCAGATAGTCCGCCAGTTCCAGCTTCGTCGAAAGCGTCAGGAAGCGTTCGGGATAGGTAAAGCCGTCAAATTCGATGCCAAGCCATTTCCGGACCACCGAATTCGCACCGTCCGCGCCAATGACGAAGTCACAGCGGAAGCGCTTAATATCCGTCATGGTTTCCACGCACAGGTTCACCCCTGTATCGTCCTGCTCCAGCGTCAGCAGACGATGGCCGAACAAAACAGTTGCGTTGGGATATTGATCCAGCCCCTCGGCCAACCCGCGCGAAAGGTGATACTGTTCGCATTGAATGCGATAAGGGTAGCGCGTGACATCGGCAATTTCGGAAAGGTCAAAATCGACCACTTCGCCCGACGAACGGTCGCGCCAGTGATAGATCGGCGCCTTGAGCCCACGATCCAGCAGCATTTGCGTGATGCCAATTTCATCCAGCATTTCCAGCGTCGAGGGATGGAACGTGGAAGCGCGCAAATCCTGCGCACAATCCAGCCCCGCCTCGAACACCACCACGTCATAGCCAGCCTTGGCCAGCAGGGTGGCCGTCACTGTGCCAACGGGACCTGCCCCCACGATAGCAACCTGGCACCGTTCTACCCCTGTCATAGCTCATGCACTCCAAACATCGGATTTGCACTGGATATGGACGCTTGGCCCGGTTGAGGTGCGTCATGTGCTGGAATTATCCGCACAGTGGGGATTGGCGGGTCCTGCACATGCTTGCACAAAGCCGCGCGGCACAGTGCAATTCTTCATGACAACAAGGGATGCGCGAAACTATGGGCGTGAAATGGGAAAAGCTGGCCGTGACGGCGGCTATGGTGGGCTTGATGGCAGGTTCGGCCCTGGCGCAAAAAGTTGCAGGCGACGAGACCGTCTATCAACAGAGATTCGCCCAGTTCCTCAAGGATCCGGGCAATTTCCCCTATGCCCCGATGGAAAAGCTGATCGGGGCAAAGACATGGACGCCCATGACGGCCAAGTCCGATCCTGCGCTGGACGGCGCAATTTTCGCAAAGGGCGACGCCTATGCCGCCGCTATGCGGTCCAGCGCATTTCTCGTCTGGCACAAGGGCGATCTGGTCCACAGCTGGTATGGCCCGGGCATGAATGCGCAAACGCCGATGCTGTCCAAATCGCTCTCGAAACCCATTACCGCATTGGCTGTCGGGCGGGCCATTGCCTTGGGCCGGATAAAAGGTCTGGATCAGCCGCTGGCAGAGATCATCCCCGAATTGAAGGGCACGCAAAAGGGACGCATTTTGGTGCGCCATCTGCTCGACATGCGTTCGGGCATGCTGGATCAGGGCTTTTCTCCCGATCCCGCACACCCGCTCAACACCGCCTATCTTTCGACCGAGCATGACCGCGAGATCATCGAAAAATATCCGATGACGGCAGAACCGGGCACCAAATACGCCTATGCTAATGCGCCCTCGGACATGGTTGCCTTGGTGATTGAGCGCGCCACAGGCCGCCGTTATGGCGAATTTGTCGGCACCGAAGTGCTGGCCAAGATCGGGGCAGCAGGCGGCACAATCTGGGTGGACCGCGAAGGCGGCCTGGCCCATTCGGGCTGTTGCACCTATCTCCCGGCGGAAACCTATCTGCGTTTGGCGATGTTTATCCACGCCGATGGCATTTGGGGTGGCAAGCGTCTGCTGCCCAAGGGATATACCGCCCAAATGCGCAAGGGCACGCCGCAAAATCCCAATTTCGGCCTCGGTCTTTGGATCGGAGAACCTTATCATCAGCGCCGCGGTTTTGGCGCGCCCGGCACCCTTGGCCCGCAAGTCCTGCACAGCGAGCCCTATCTTGACCCGGCCATGTATCTGTTTGACGGCAATTCGAATCAGGTGGTCTATATTTCGCCCAAATATGACCTGATCGTGCTGCGTATCGGGGCCACCCCGCCCGCGCCGTCACCGACACAGGCGGAATGGGACAATGCCTATCTGCCCAATCTTTTGATCCGGGCGATCAAACCTTAATTCGGCGCAGAAAAGCCTTTAGATCGCGGGTGAACAGCTTGGGATTTTCCCACATGGGGAAATGCCCAAGCGTGGGATATTCGATATATTCCACCCGCGCATTGGGGAAGCGCGCCTTGGATTCCGCCGCGCTCTGGCTGATTACCGTGTCATAGGTGCACCATTGCAGCAACACCGGCACGGTGACGGCCTCGGTCTCGCGCTTGACGATATCGGTCTTGAACAATTCGACATTGGCGGCAAGGAAAGATGCCTGATTGCGATAGGCGTCGGGCAGATTGTCCGCATCGAAAATGCTGTCCACCATCCAATCGGTCGGTTCGAAACCGGGCGGCGTGGTGTCTTTCAATACTTCGCGGAAAAAGGCATGGCTGCGCCATTCGGGCGTCTTGGCCTTCTGTTCGGCGATCAGTTCCATCATCCGCGCCCCGACCTTTCGCGTCTGGCTGGGGCGTTCCAGCGGCAGGATGGAAAACGCCATCGCCGTCACATGCCCCGGATAGGCCCGGTTATATTCCAGCGCGACATTGGCCCCGTTGCTGGTCGAAACCAGCGCGAAACGGTCATGGCCAAGCTGGCGCATCAATCCGTCCATCAGTTCGGCGGCGCGAGGCGTGGTATAGACGCCCTTGGGGTCCGGCCCCGACAGGCCATAGGGCGGCCAGTCGAACCGAACCACCCGATAGTCCCGCTTAAGCAAGGGCACGACCAGATCCCATTCGTGCAGGTTCACAATCGAACCATGCAGCAAGACCACAACCGGCGCGCCCTTGCGCCCTTCTTCGCGCACATGGATCGGCACGCCATCGACGGTCACGAAACGCGAAGGCGCCCCGGCCCAACGCTTTACAACCGCCGCGCGGTCCGTATGGACATTGGGTGTTTCGGGGGGCGTTTCGGGGGAGGCCGCATACGCCCCGCCCCCGATCAACGCCAGCGCCGCGATCAGCGCCTTCACGCGGCCATATCCGCAGGCCAGCGCGGCAGGCCCATCGATTCACGCAAAGTCGTGCCCGGATATTCGCTGCGCAGCGCGCCCGCCGCCTGAAGGATTGGCACCACTTCTTCGACAAAGATTTCCAGTTCGCCCGGCATATAGGCTGGTTGCAGGGTGAAGCCGTCACAGGCCCCTGCCTCGACCCACTGGATCATCATATTGGCCAATTGGGCCGCCGTCCCGCGAAACACGTTGTGCCCGCGCGGCGTGCGGACATAGCCCGAAGCAAATTTGCCCAGCGGCAGGCCAATTGATGCAGGCTTTTCCAGCGCGCGGCCAATATCGGCCTTGGGGAAACAGGTCTGTTCCAGAATGTGACCAACCGGGATGGGACCGGCCGGATCAAAACCCGTCAAATCACAATTGAGCGATTCCGACAGATATTCAATGCAAAGCGCCTCATCGGCCAGATCGAGGATCGCCTGATCCTTGGCAATCGCCGCCGCTTCGGTCTCAGCCAGGATGAAGGAAAGACCCGGCATGATCTTGACCGCATCGGGGTCACGTCCTGCCGCAGCGACGCGCGCGCGCATGTCAGTGCGAAAAGCGATACCCTCCTCCATCGTGGGGGCGGAACAGAAAATCGCTTCGGCAATGCTGGCGGCAAAGTCGCGGCCATCGGACGACTGACCGGCCTGCACAAAAACAGGGCGAGCCTGCGGCGATGTACCCAAGGCGGCGTTCTTTTCACGCCAGATCGCCTGCGCCTGCGTCACCGTTTCGGCCGCCATTTTATAGCGCAGTGATTTTTCCGGCAGTTCGTCATCGCCAAAATTCGGGGCGGTGTCCGGGTGCGCGGTGGTGACAATATTCCACCCCGCACGCCCACCGCTCATCCGGTCCATGGTGGCAAAACGCTCGGCCAAACCTTCAGGCGTCCAATAGGTGGTCGAGAGCGTGTTGACGAGTCCAATATGGCTGGTCACCGAAGCAATAGCGGACAGCAACGCCATGGGATCAAGCGTCGGCATGGCCAGATGTTCAGGCGTGCGGCCACGGACGCCGCGCGACTGCAACTGATCGCCGAACACGATGGCGTCAAACCGGCCCTTTTCGACCAGACGGCCAACACGGGCGTAATAGTCCATGTTGAACACACCCTCCGGCTCTGCACCGGCATGACGCCAACCGCTGGGGTAATGGCCGATGCCCTGCAAAAAGGCCCAAAGGTGCATGGCGGGGGCATTCTGCGAACGGGGCATCAGGCAATCTCCTCATGGGCCGCGCGCATCGTCAGGCCCAGTCTTTCACGCAAGGTTTCGCCATATGGGCGGCCAAGGGTCAGCGATGCCAACGCCTCGCCCAAAGCGGGCAATTGGGCGCGCGGATTGGTCAGGTCGATGTGCAGACCATCGATATCGCCCGCTTCGTAACGGCCAGCGACAGCGGCAACATCGAACCCCGATTCCGCGCGCAACAGTCGGCGCGCGGCGGCCGGGAACGCCTGCCCTTCGGACGCGATCACCACATCGACGCCCGGCACGGCAAAGGGCGATGCGGCATCACACACCAACACCGGATGGCCCTGTTTTGGGCGCATCGCATTGACCGGCCCACGCGTGCTGTAATGCGTTCCGACATAATTGCTGGGGCGCACCTTGGACGTGTCCAGATAGCGCCCGCTTTCCTTGTCGATGATCAGGCAATCATCATCCCAACCGTCCCATAGCGAGCGCGTCGCCCGCACCAGATCGGCCAGTTGCGCCGCGCTGCCCCCTTGGGCCACCGGGCACCAGCCCAGCAAGCCGCCCGACAGATAGTCGATCGCCGACAAGGAGCGGGCGACGTGGAACGGATGGGCAATCCGGGTCGACACCACCGGCACCAGCCCCAGGCGCGACACACGCGGCGCGCCCCATGCGGCAATCACCTGCGGATCAAAGGGCAGGCTGTCATGACGGCCCAGCATCAACAGATCGACCCCCGCGGCCTCGGCCATGGGCAGGATTTGCGCGGCATAGGCCGGATCGGCCAGCGCCGGATCGCCGATGCTGGCGGAAAGGATAAAGCTTCTGGTCATACGACAATCACCGCTGAAAGAGAGGAATGGATGGTTTCACAGCCATCGGGCGTGATAAGCACGAGGTCTTCGCAATGGGCCGAACCGCCGACGCCGGAATCCAGCACCGGGCAATCGACCGAAATCACCATGCCGGGGCGCAGTTCCAGATCGGGCTTGCGCCAGAACCCGCCTTGGAAATCATTGGCATCTTCGCCCGGTTCATCGGTATGGGCCAAACCGCAGGAATGCGGACCAAAGCCGACCTGAACATCAAAGCCGCCGCGCTTAAGCGCGTCCTGCCCGATCCGCACGATATCGGAAAAGCGCAAGCCCGGACGCAAGGCCTCGCGCACCGCCTGCCAGCCATAGGCAGCGGCATCGGCCGCACGCGCCGCCGATTTCGTGGGTTCGCCGACAAAGATCGTGCGGGCAATATCGCCGTGGTAATTCTGAAAATGGCTGACCGCGTCGAGGAACAGCGCCTGACCATCGGCAATGCGATGCGGGTTAGATTCCGAGGATGACCGATCAACGTTCAGGAAGACCGCCGTATTGCCCCGCGCCGCCGTTTCCGCCCGGAACAAGCCATGCAGGTCGCGATAGGTCGCCCCGGCCCGCACGGCTTGCGCCACCGCCACAAGGGCCTCGGCATTGGCATCGGCGGCGCGGCGCATCAACGCAATTTCCTGCGGCGATTTGATAAGGCGAATTTCGCGCATGGCATTGTCGGCGGCAATGCTCTCGCCCCGATGATCATGCCGCGCCAGAACACCCGCGATCAAGGGATCATCCCAACCGATACGCCCGCCCCATGCGCCCAATTCCCGCAAAGCCGCCACCAGCGCACCGCCCGCATGGCGATAGGCGGCGCGATGCTTCAACGCGGCCCCGCTGATGGCGAAACGATGCTGTTCCATGGCCGAAAGCGGGGCAAAGCCGCGATCCGGGCACAGCGGAAAATCGCCATTCTGCCCCAGATCGTCCCCATCGCTCAGATCATCGTATAGAAACGCCTCCACCGGCCCGCGACCATCGGCATAGGTGTAAAAATGGAGGAACCGGCTGGTCACCAAAACCGGTTTTTCCATGTGGCGACGCGTCAGAATGGCAAACGTTCCGGCAGGTTGCCCCATGCGGGTGCGGCCAATTTGCGGCCAGTGGCCCAGAGCATGGAACACATTGACCGGCTGCGCACAAACCAGCGCGTCCAGCCCCCAGCGCTCCATCACGGCATAGGCTTCGTCCAGATTGATCGGCCCTGCGGCATTCAACCCGTCGAAAAGGACATCATCATTGGAGCCGGTCTGTAACATGGCTGCAAATTGACCATGCAAAACTCGCGCTGCCCTGTGACAAAAGGCTTCTATCCGCCTGCTGGATAAGGTCAGGATGCGACAAGTCCGCGCAGGGATGCGGGTTAGCTTCGCTGTCCATGACTTCGATCAAATCCCCCGCCATCATGCGTGCTTTCGTCACTTTGGACGAAGGACAGATCCACCTGCGCCAGATGGAAGGAAGCGGTGTGCCGCTGCTCCTGCTCCACGCCTCACCCGCGTCGGGCTGGTTCAGCCAGCCTTTGATGCGGGCCTTGCGTGCCGCCGGGCATCAGGGACCGATCCTGGCGCCCGATACGCTGGGCAATGGCGACAGCGCTCCGCCCGCGCCCGAACATCCCGATATTGCCTATTTCGCCGGATCGATGGTGCGGATGCTGGACACGCTGGGGATTGATAAGGTCGATGTTTACGGCACGCATACCGGCGCACGCATCGCCTGTGAAATGGCGGCGGGGCATCTCGACCGCGTTCGCCGGGTGATATTGGACGGCATCACCGAATATTCCGACGAATTGCGCGCCGCCGTGATCGAAAATTACGCGCCCCTCGTCGAACCGGATGCCTATGGCCGCCACCTGATCTGGGCCTTCAATTTTTGCCGCGATCAGGCGCTGTTCTTTCCCCATTTCATGCAGGATCCGGCCCACCGCCTTTCGGTGCCCATGCCGCCGCCCGAAATCCTGCACCGCATCACGCTGGATGTGCTGAAATCTTGGGACACTTATTCAAAACCCTATATCGCGGCCTTTGAATATCGCGCCTTTGAGCGGATGGGCCTGATTGATGCCCCGACCTTGCTGCTCAAGCCGGAAAGTGAACTGGCCTTGCTCAATGCCTCTGTGGCGCGGGCGTTGGAGATCCTGCCCCATGGGCGGGCCGCCGCCATTCCCCCCGGCGATGGCGCAAAGGCCGCCGCGATCCTCCATTTCCTAGCCGGAGATAAAGCATGACCGCCGACCGTTTGCCGATCAGGACCTGCCTTGGCTTTGGCATTGGCACGGTGGGCGTGTCGATCATGCTCAACGCCGTGACCGCCTATTACCCCGCCTTCATGACCACGGTTCTGGGTCAATCGCCCGAAATCGCGGGCTATCTGATGATGGGGGCGAAACTGTATGACGCGGTGGTCGACATGATCATCGGATCAATGAGCGACAAGACCCGCAGCCGCTGGGGCCGCCGCCGTCCGTTCATGATGCTGGGCGCGTTTCTGTCGGCGGCATCCTTCCTGATGCTCTTTGCCCCGCCCGCGCTCAGCCAAGGCGCGTTGATCGCCTATATGATCGCGGCACAAGTGATCTATTCCACGGCTTATTCTCTGTTTGCCGTGCCCTATATGGCGTTGCCCGCTGAACTCACCGAGGGCTTTGCCGAAAGAACGCGGCTTTTGTCCTTCCGCACGGTTTTTGTGTCGATCGGGCAAATGCTGGCGACCGCCGGAGCGGCGGCGATCATCAAATCAGGCGGCGCGGGCGGCCCGGCCTATGCCACCATGGGTCTGGTGATGGCGCTGGTGATTTTCGGGGCGATGACCGCCACGGTGCTTTCAGTGCCGTCAACCCATGCGCAAGAGGAAAAGGTCGACGCCCCACCTGCCCTTTCCTTGCCGCGTCAGATCGCGCTGATGACACGCAACCGGCCCTACATGCTGCTGCTGGGCGCCAAAGTGTTTCAATTTCTGGCCTTTGCCAGCATCGGCTCCTGCGGCCTTTTGTTTCTGCTCAACGTGCTGAATGTGGGTTACAGTGGCCAGATTCTGCTGACTTCGGTGCAGAATATCACCACCGCCCTGTCGATGCCGATCTGGGTGTGGAGCGGCAAGAAGATCGGCAAGCGCGGCACCTATCTGATCGGTGTGTTCATCTTCTGCGCCACGGCGTTGAGCTGGCTGGCCGCCCCTAATGCACCGGGCAGCAGCGAACTGATTTTGCGCGGCATTTCTTCGGGCTTTGGTTCGGGGGCGCTGATCCTGATGTCAATCTCGATGCTGGGCGACACGATGGTCTATGACCGGGTGATCACCGGCATGGGCCGCGAGGGCCTGCTGTCCTCCACCGCCGCAGTTCTGGAAAAGGCCAGTTTCGCTTTGGGCGTGGCGATATTGGGCATCTTCCTGCGTGCGGCACACTATATCCCAACCTTGGGGGGCAAGCTGGTCACGCAACCGGACAGTGCGATCTTTGCATTGACCATGGGCTATGCCGTCATCCCGGCGGCCATGTTTGTGGTGAACGGGGTTTTCCTGTGGCTCTATGATCTGGACGAGGCCAAGCTGGCGGCGGCGCGGGGCTGATCGGGCGTTCTTAACAAGGCCGGGATGGGCAAACATCCCGGCCTTTGCTTTATCAGCGCTTACCCCCCGTCTGGAAAAGGCGCGGCGCGAAATCATTCAAATAGTCGCGCCAATTGACCCAGGTGTGGCCGCCCTCGCTTTCATGATAGACGTGTTTGATGCCAAAACGGTCAAACACTTCGCGGGTCGGCTTGACCGAGGCGTAGAGGAAGTCCTCCTTGCCCATCGCGAAATAGACCAGATGCATGTCATGCGCCGCCTGTTTCAAGGCGGCGGCATTTTCGGTAGTGTATTCCTCGATCCGCTTGGGATCGACGCCGGTCTGGCTGCCGATGCCCACGCCCATGGAAAATATGCCGATCCAGTGGAACATGCCCGTACGGGTCAACCCTTCACGGATCGTGTGTGAACCGCCCATCGACAGGCCCGCCATTGCCCGCGCATCGGCTCGCGCATCCGTGCGATAGGTGGCATCGATCAGGGGGATCAAATCCTTGGTCAGATCATCGCCAAAATCATGGGCGTGAAAATCAATGGCGCGGGCCGCATCCGGCGTATGCCCATCAGGCATGACAACGATCATCGGCTTGACCTTGCCCGCCGCGATCAACCGGTCGAGGATCTGGTTCGCGTGGCCGATCCCGGTCCAGCTTTCATCATTGTCGCCCGCGCCATGGACCAGATAAAGCACGGGATAGCGCTGGGCGCTGCCTTTTTCATAACCGGGCGGCGTATAGACATGGGCGCGCCGCCGGGCCTTGAGCGATTTGGACCAATAATCCACGCTGGCCACCGTGCCGTGGGGCAGGTTAGCGTCCCACGCCTGAAACTGGCTGCCGGGGATTTCCAGCACGGCTTCGATGCCATAGCGCGTGCGCGAAAATGCCTGAGCATAGGGATCGGCGGTACGCACGCCATCCACCCGGAAGCCATAGCGATAGGGGCCGGGCTTGAAGGGTTTCGCGCTGGTGCCGGTCCACAATCCGGTGGCATCGCGGGTCAGAGCCAACCCCTGCGGCGTTCCGGCGGGAAAGCCCATCGGGATCACATCACCGGCATCCGAACTGGTGGCCAACACTTCCTGGGCCATCGGCGCGCAAAGGCGAAAGGTCACACGCCCATCGGGCAGCACTTCTACCGATTGCACCGGCGGAGCCGCAACGGTGAACCAAATCTTTTGGCAAGTCGCACCTTGCGCATGAACCGGGCCAATGATGGCAACAGAGGCGCTGGCAAAGAGCAGAGCAGATAGAAGGCGATTTCCCCGCATGGATTACTTCCCTTTCAACAAGAAAGGGAAAGCTGAAGGCGCGGGGGCCAATCACAACGCCCCGCGCCCTCCTATCCACCTATCGGGTATGAACCATCAAACGACGGCGCAAACGGTCTTCCATTCAAGGTAATTGTCCATGGCCTGCTTGCCCGAATCCCGGCCCCAGCCCGACGCCTTGACCCCGCCAATGGCCAGCGAAGCATCATACATCGCGTGGCAATTGATCCACACGGTTCCCGCGCGAATGTCGCTGGTCATACGGTGGGCGTGGCTCAGGCTTTCGGTCCAAACGCTGGCGGCAAGGCCATATTCGCTGGCATTGGCGGCGGCCACGACTTCTTCAACGTCGTCAAAGGCCTGCGCCACCAGAACCGGGCCAAAGATTTCCTCGCGCACGATTTCAAAGTCGGGCTTTACATCAACCACGACCGTCGGCGTGATGAAGGTGCCCGCCTCTCCGGTACGTTCGCCCCCGGCCAGCATGGTCGCACCCTGCGCCTTGGCGCGGGTGATGAAACCTTCGACACGTTCGGCATGGCGGGCCGAGACGACCGGCCCCATTTGCGTGTCGGGCAACAGGCCATGGCCCAGCTTGATGCTCTTGGCATAATTGGCCACGCCTTCGACCACCTGATCATGGATCGAGCGGTGGACATAAAGGCGGCTGCCCGCGATGCAGACCTGTCCGGCATTGAAAAAGATCGCGTTGGCAACGCCGGGGATGGCCAGATTGAGATCGGCGTCCGGCATGACAATCGAAGGCGACTTGCCGCCCAGTTCCAGCGTCACGCGCTTGAAATTGGTCTTGGCGGCATCAAGGATCGCTCGGCCCGTGACGGTCGATCCGGTAAAGGCCACCTTGTCCACGCCGGGATGATTGGCCAGCGCTGCCCCGGTTTCGGAACCCAGCCCCGTCACCACATTCAACACGCCCGCCGGAACGCCCGCTTCGGCCATCAGTTCGGCCAAACGCAGCGCGGTGAGCGAGGTATCCTCCGCAGGCTTCAGAACGATGGTGCAACCCGCCGCCAGCGCCGGGGCCAGCTTCATCGCGGTCAGAACCAAGGGCGAATTCCACGGCACGATGGCCGCGACCACGCCCACGGCCTCGCGCACCGTCCAGGACCGCATCTGTTTTCCGGCGGGCTGATAATTGATCGAATTCTCGATCGTATTGCCCTCGATGGTCATGGCTTGTCCGGCAAAAAAGCGAAACTGGTTGACCGCGCCGGGGATTTCGGCCCAGCGCCCGACATAAAGCGGCTTACCCTGATCGAGCGTTTCGAGCTCGGCCAGTTCATCGATGTGCGCTTCGATCAGATCGGCGATTTTCCACAGGATGCGTGCGCGTTCGACCGGCACAGTGGCGCGCCATGCGGGCAAAGCCGCACGCGCCGCTTCAACCGCGGCTTCGACATCGGCCACACTGGCTGCGGCAATTTCGGCGGTCTGGGTGCCCGTTGCCGGGTCCAGCGTCGGCAGCGTGCGTCCGCCGTCCGCCTTTTGCCACTGGCCCGCGATAAACAGCCCCTCACCCGAACCGCGCCGGGCCAGAAATTCACGCGAATCGCCGCGCAGAGTGTTCAGATCGAGGGGCATTGTTCTTTCTCCATGAATGGCGCGTCCACCTTGCGGTCGAAACTGCCCATGGGGCGGGCGAATGACCACTGCGCGAGGCCAAAAATTCGCTTGGCGGATAGTCCGCTCCCAAACCGGAGCCAAGCGCGGGGATTGCGTTACGCCTTCATCCCATTGGCGCTGACGATGACGTCACGGCCTTAGAGCATCTGTAGCCGGAAAGCCAAGGCATTGCGCCAAGGTGGCCGGGCCACGAAACCAAAGGAAGCCGGGGAAAATATGACCTACCGATTGGGTGTAGACGTTGGGGGGACGTTCACCGACCTCCTGCTTTTCGATCAGACCAGCGGCAAATTCTGGCGCCACAAGACGCCTTCGACGCCGCATGACAGTTCGGAAGGCATCCTTAACGGCGTGACCGCGATCTGCGAAAAGGCCGGGATCAGCCCTTCGGATGTCGAATTTTTCCTGCACGGCACCACGGTTGCCACCAATGCCGTCCTTGAAGGCAAGGGCGCGCGCGTTGGCCTCATCACCACGCAGGGCTATCGCCAGGTGATGCAGATCGCGCGCTCGTTCGTACCCGGCGGCCTTGCCGGCTGGATCGTGTGGCCCAAGCCCGAACCGCTGGCCGCGTTGCAGGATACGGTCGAAATCGCCGGTCGCATGGATGCCGACGGTAATGAAATCAGCCCCATCAACGAAGACGAAATCCGCGCCTCGCTGACCGCCCTGCGCGATGCGGGTGTTCAGGCGCTGACCGTTTCGCTCGTCAACGCTTACCTCAACGGCGCGCATGAAAAGCGCGTGGGCGAGCTGGCCGCCGAAATCATGCCGGAAATCCCAGTTTCGCTCAGCCACGAAGTTTTGCCCGAAATGCAGGAATATGAGCGCACCCTGACCACGGTGGCGAATGCCAGCGTCCGTCCGGTGATGCGCCGCTATATCCGCAACCTGCGCGACAAGCTGCGCGGTGCGGGCATGGCCGGGTCGCTCTCGCTGCTGCGTTCGGACGGCGGCTTGATGTCCTCGGAAAAGTCGGAAGAGCATCCCGTCTCGCTGCTGATGTCGGGTCCGGCGGGCGGCGTGACCGGCGCGATCTGGGTGGGCCGCAATGCGGGCATCAAGAACATTCTGACGCTGGACGTTGGCGGCACCTCGACCGACGTGGCGCTGATCGAGGGCCTTGAAGCCCGCCGCCAGCGTGACACCGAAGTGGGCCATTTGAAGGTTCGCGCCTCGGCTCTGGACGTAAAGACCGTAGGCGCGGGCGGCGGCTCGATCGCCTATGTGCCCGAATTGACCAAGGCTCTGCGCGTGGGTCCGCAATCGGCGGGCGCCGTGCCGGGTCCGGTGGCCTATCAGAAGGGCGGCACGCTGCCGACCGTGACCGACGCCAACGTGGTTTTGGGCTATCTGCCCGAAAACCTGCTGGGCGGCACGTTCCAGTTGGACCGCGAAGGCGCCAAGAAGGCCGTGCAGACCATCGCCGACGCGCTGGGCATCGGCCTGATGGAAGCGGCGCGCGGCATCATCGACATCGTCAACGAAAACATGTTCGGCGCGCTGCGCATGATTTCGGTTCAGCAGGGCTATGACCCCCGTGACTTCGCGCTGATGGGCTTTGGCGGCGCTGGTCCGCTCCACGTCAACGCCGTGGCGCGTCTAACGGGTTCGTGGCCTGCGGTGTCGCCGGTTTCGCCGGGCGTGCTGTGCGCTCTGGGCGATGCGACGACGCGTATGCGCACCGAAACGGCGCGTTCGTTCTCAAAGCGGGTTGCCGATACGGCCGAAGACGCGGTCATCGCCATCCTGTCGGAAATGGCCGAACAGACCCGCGCCGAACTGCGCGCCGAAGGCATTGATGATGCCGACATCACCAGCCAGTTCGAACTGGACGTGCGTTATGAAGGCCAGGCCTTTGAAGTGCCGCTCTCGATCGATCCGGAAACGCTCAAGCGCGATGGTCTGAAGGCTGTGACGGATCGCTTTGATGCCGAGCATCTGCGCCTCTTCACCTTCAACATGGATTCGGCCCACGAACTGGTGAACCTGCGCGCCGTGGCCATGGGTCCGGCGCTCGATCTGCCCGCGCCCGAATTGCCCAAGTCCGACGGCAATGTCGACCGCGCCAAGATCCGCGATCATCAGCTTTGGGCCGATGGCGCGATGGTGCCCGCCGCGATCTATGACCGCGCGCTGCTGCAATCGGGCGATGTCATCCCCGGTCCCGCCATCGTCGTCGAAATGGACTCCACCACGCTGATCGAAGCGGGCTGTAACGGCACCGTCGATCACGTCGGCAACATCCTCATCAACCTCGCCTGAGAAGGAGGCAAAGCACATGCCCGCACAGATCATTCAGGCCAATGAAACGCCTTTCGCCACCGTGGCCGTAGATCCGGTCACGCTGGACATCATCGAAAACGCCCTGCGCAACGCCCGCATCGAAATGGATGCCACGCTGGTGCGCACCGCCATGTCGCCCGGCATCCGCGAACAGGGCGACGCCTTCCCTCTGATCGCCGACTATCAGGGCCGCATGATTGTGGGCCAGTTCGGCTCGTACATCGGCCCCTTCCTCGAAGGGTTCGACAGCACGGTTGAGGATGGCGACCTGATCTTCCTGTCCGACCCCTATTCGGTGGGCGGGGCGATCTCGCACTGCAACGACTGGCTGGTGCTGCTGCCGGTGTTCAAGGACGGGCGCCTGATCGCCTATACCTCGATGTTCGGCCACCAGAGCGACATCGGCGGCATGGTGCCCGGATCGATGCCGATCCACGCCACCTCGATCTTTCAGGAAGGCGTCCGCATTCCGCCTGTCAAGATCTGGAAGAAGGGCGTCTATAACGAAGACCTCATCAAGCTGGTCATGCACCAAAGCCGTACGGCCGACTGGTGCAAGGCGGACCTTAACGCGCTGATCGCAAGCTGCCGCGTGGCGGCCGCCCGCGTGGTGGAAATGGCCGAACGCTTTGGCGACGACATGTTCACCTCGGCGACGGACCTGCTGCTTGAACGCAACTACCGCGCGATGAAGCATCTGATCGAGACCTCGATCGGCGAGGACAAGGTCAGCTTCGAAGACTATATCTGCGACGACGGCATGGGCTTTGGCCCGTACAAGATCAAGTGCACGATGTGGCGCGAAAACGGTCGCGTGGTGCTGGATTTCGACGGCACCGACCCCCAGTCGCAAGCCTCGATCAACATGCTGCTCAACGAGAACATGATGCGCATGTTCTTTGGCATCTACATGATCATGGTCTTCGATCCCCAGATCCTGTTCAATGACGGTTATTACGACCTCATCGATGTCCGCATTCCGGAAGGCTCGCTCCTCAAGCCCAAGTTCCCCGCCGCTTTGTCGGGCCGTACCCACGTCCTGGGCCGGTTGTTCGACATTCTGGGCGGCCTGCTGGGCCAGAAGACGCCGGAATTCCTCAACGCCGCGGGCTTCTCGTCGTCTCCCCACCTGTTTTATGCGGGCACGGACAAGGCGGGCAAGTGGTTCCAGTTGTTCCAGATCGGCTTTGGCGGCATTCCGGGCCGTCCGATGGGCGACGGGCCGGACGGCCATTCGCTCTTCCCCGGCTTTACCAACGTGCCCAACGAGTTCCTCGAACGCTACTTCCCGCTCATCATCGAGCGTTATGAAACGGTGGCCGATTCGGGCGGCGCGGGTCTGCATCGCGGCGGTAATGGCATCGACATGGTCTATCGCTTCCTTGAAGACGGCGTGATCGCTATCCATGACGACCGCTGGTTCGTGCCGCCTTGGGGCGTGAACGGCGGCGAACCGGGCGCCCGCGCACGCAAGGTTCTGGTCAAGAAGGACGGCACCGAGATCGTCGTCGGCAACAAGCTGGAGGACTATCCGGTCGAGGCCGGCGATCGCCTGCACTTCATCACCTGGGGCGGCGGCGGCTGGGGCGACCCGCTCGATCGCGACCCCGCGCTGCTGGCCAAGGAATTGGCGCAGGGGCTGGTGACCGAAAAGGGCGCGCTGCGTTACGGCGTCGTGCTGGTCGACGGCGCGGTGGATGAAACCGCAACCAAAGCTCTGCGCGCCAAGATGCGCGAAGAGCGCGGCTCGATCGAAACTTTCAACTTTGGCCCGGACCTCGAAACGCTGCGCGCCAATTGTCTGGCCGAAACCGGCCTGCCCGCGCCGCAAGCGCCCAAGTGGGCCACTGTTGCCTAACATTCCCGGCCCCGGCAGCGCATCGCTTCCGGGGCCGATCTACCATTTGCAGGAAGAACATAATGGCTAATCCTATCCTTCGCCAAAAGCTGGAAAGCGGCAAATTCTTCGTCATTCCCGGCATTCAGGACATGATCACCGCCGCCATCGCCAACAAGGTGGGCTTCGACATCGTTTATGGCACCGGCTACTGGCTGACGGCCAGCGCATGGGGCCTGCCGGACGCGGGCATCGCCACCTATACCGAAATGCTCAACCGCATGACCACGCTGGTGCGTACCAGCAACAGCGCGGTGATCGCCGATGGCGACACCGGCTACGGCGGGCTGCTCAACGTCCATCACACGGTCAAGGGCTATGAGGCGGCCGGCGTCACCTGCATCCAGCTCGAAGATCAGGAATTCCCCAAGAAGTGCGGCCACACGCCCTTCCGCCGCTGCATCCCGGTTGAAGACATGGTCGACAAGATCAAGGTCGCCGTCGCCGCGCGTGAGAGCGAAGACTTCCTCATCATCGCCCGCAGCGACGCGCGCCAGAGCGAAGGTTTCGACGCCCTGATGCGCCGCATGGAGGCCTATGACAAGGCCGGTGCCCACATCATCTTCCCCGAAGCGCTGGAAAGCGAAGAGGAAATGGCCAAGGCTTGCGCCATGTTTGAAAAGCCGGTGATGGCCAACATGGCCAATGGCGGTTCGACCCCCATCCCCAATACCAGCGTGCTGGAAGAGATCGGCTATGCCTATGCCATCTATCCCTCGCTGACCTCGCTGGTGGCGGCCACGGCCATGGAAAAGTGCCTGCGCGATCTTAAGGATCACGGCATTGGCGAGCCCGAAGGCATTTTCAATTTCAAGGAATTCTGCGGCCTGATCGGCTTCAACGAAGTCTGGGATTTTGAAAAGAAGTGGGCGAAGTAAAGCCATGAACACCCGCACCATCACCGCCGCTGTTTTGAACCAGAGCGGCAACAATCCCGCGCCCTATGGCGCCAACAAGCCGCTGGACGTGAAATCGGTCGAACTGGCCGATCCGCTGCCCGGCGAATTGCTGGTGCGGATTGACGCGGCGGGCCTGTGCCATTCGGATCTGTCGGTCATCAACGGGGATCGCCCCCGCCCGATGCCGATGGCGCTGGGGCATGAGGCGGCGGCGACGGTGCTGGCCATTGGTGATCCCAATGAGCGGGACATCGCCGTGGGCGACCGGGTGGTGCTGGTGTTCCTGCCCTCCTGCGGCCAATGTGTCGCGTGCCAATCGGGCGAAGGCTACCTCTGCCCCAATGGCGCGGCGGCCAATGGCCGGGGCGAATTGATGCGCGGGGGGCATCGCCTGTCGTGTGACGGTGCGCATGTCCATCACCACCTGGGCGTCTCGGCCTTTGCCAGTCACGCCGTGGTGGACCGGCGCAGCGTGGTGAAGGTGGACGCCGACATTCCGGCCGAAACCGCCGCCTTGTTCGGCTGCGCGGTGCTGACGGGCGTGGGCGCGGTGATGAACACCGCCGCCGTTCGTCCGGGGGAAAGCGTGCTGATCTATGGTCTTGGCGGGGTGGGCCTGGCTGCGCTGCTGGGCGCTTTGGCGTCCGGCGCGCAGCCTGTCTATGCCGTCGATCCCAGCGCGGAAAAGCGGGCGTTGGCGCTCGAACTGGGCGCGGCGGGGGCCTTTGCGCCGGGCGAAGAAGGTGCGGCACTGGGCGCGGATGTCGTCGTTGAAACCGTGGGCAAGGCGGTTGTCTTGGCCACCGCCTATAAGGCGGCGCGGCGCGGGGGGCGAATCGTCACGGTCGGCCTTCCCAATCCTTCCGAGTCGCTGGAGATCAATGCGCTCTCCTTGGTCGCCGACGGCAAAGTGTTAATGGGCAGCTATATGGGCTCCTCGATCCCGTCGCGTGATATTCCTCGCTACATCGCTTTGTGGCGCGCTGGGCGTCTGCCCGTCGAAAAGCTGCTTACCTCGATCAGTCCGCTGTCGGAAATCAACAGTTTGATGGACAAATTGGCCAGCGGTGCGGCGATCCGGCAGGTGGTTATTCCGGGGGCCTGATCGGACATACGCCAGACTGCGTATCCGCCTGTCGGATAAAGTGGCGCGGAATTCGGAAAAATGACAATCTCCTGACACTCTCGTTTCAACAGAGTTTCAGGGAGAATACGGTCATGGAAAAGGGAGTTCCGATTCGCTCGATCACGCGGTCGATTGCAGCGCTCAAGGCGATCAACAGACACGGCTCGCTTTCGATGATGGAAATCGCGAAGGCGAGCCAGGTGCCCTATCCCACGGCATGTCGTATCGTGCAGACGTTGCTGTATGAAGGCCTGATCGAGCAGGAGCCGGCCCGCAAGCGTTACCGCGCCACCGCGCTGGTCCAGACATTGGCCACCGGGTTTCAGCATGACGATGAATTGGTGCGCATCGCCCGCCCGCATATTGTTGCATTGACCAAGCGCGTGGGTTGGCCGGTATCGGTGGCCATTCGCGTAGGGCGCGACATGATGCTGCGCGATTCCACCCACGCGAATTCCTCGCTGACCTTTGAACATTATTATCCCGGCTTCACCCTGCCCATTCTGGACAGCGCATCGGGCAAAGTGTCGATGGCCTTTGCCGATGATGAAGATCGCGAGATGATCCTGCGCTTCATGCGCGTGTCACAGGATATCGACCTCAACTATCTGGCCACCGCCGAAGTCGGGCTGGACGTCGAACGTATCCGCACGGAAGGCTATGCGGTACAGGGTCGTAACCACCACAATCTGACGCCGGGCAAGACCTCGTCGATTGCCGTGCCGATCTTCAAGAACGGCCATTTTGAAGCGGCGATGACGCTGGCCTTCTTTGTCGCGGCGATGAAATTGTCCACCGCGCTCGAACGCTACCTCGACGATTTGAAGGCGACGGCGGCGGCCATCAGCCATGATCTGTCGAACGGCGCGCCGCTGGGCAGCGCATAAGAAAAAAGGCGGCGGGACCCGACCGTTCCCGCCGCCTTTCCTTTATTTTTCGACGATGGCGTCAAAGACGCGCCGTTACCGCCTTGGTTTCGAGATAGGCGTCCAGCCCATCCTTGCCAAATTCGCGCCCCCAACCCGATTGGCCAAAGCCGCCAAAGGGGATATTGGTGCCGACGGCCCCGTGACAGTTGATCGAGACATGACCCGAACGGATGCGTTTCACCATGCGATGCGCGGTGGAAAGATCCTTGGTCCACACGCTGCCCGACAGGCCAAAGGGCGTGTCATTGGCCAGTTCGGCAATTCCGTCGAGGTCGGTGGTCGAAAACTTCTGGACCGACATGACCGGGCCAAAGATTTCGTCACGCACGATCGACATATCCGGGCGGCAATCGGTAAAGATCGTGGGCGGGATAAAATTGCCGGGCCGATCCAGCTTTTCCCCACCGCAGACCAGCGTCGCGCCTTCTGCCTTGCCTGCCTCGATGTAGCCCATCACCTTGGCGCTATGGGCGTCCGAGATCATAGGGCCCTGTAACGTCGCAGGATCAAGGCCGTGACCAAGCTTCATATTCGCGGCAAACGCAGCCACGCCTTCGACCAACGCATCATGGATGGCTTCATGCGCAAAGATGCGCGTGCCCGCCATACAATTCTGCCCCTGAAGGAAGAAAGTGGCCAGCGCCACGCCCGGCACCGCCAGAGCAAGATCCGCGTCGGGCATCACCACCACTGGCGACTTGCCACCCAGTTCAAGGCTGACCTTTTTGAGGTTGCCAAGGGCGGCCTGAACGATCTTCTTCCCCGTCACGGTCGATCCGGTAAAGCTGATCTTGTCCACGTCGGGATGCGCCGCCAGCGCAGCGCCGCAATCACCGCCAAAACCATTGACGATATTGACCACGCCCGCCGGAAAACCAGCGTCCAAAATCATCTGCCCCAGCGCCAGCACCGAAAGCGGGGTTTCCTCCGAAGGCTTCATCACCACCGTACAACCCGCCGCCAGCGCAGGCGCCAGTTTCAGGATGGCGGTGGACAGCGGAACATTCCACGGCACAATCAGACCTGCAACGCCCACCGGCTCACGCAAGGTATAGGTCAGCGCTTCGGTCTCGGCGGCGATATGGCGCGGCGGGGCGGTGGTTGTGCCCTCGATCCGCATCACGGCGCCGGCGTAATAATCGACCATTTCCACGCAATTGGCCGTGGTCAGCCCCGCGATAAAGCTGGGCATGCCATTGTCGATGATGTCCAGCTCGGTCAAAAGCTGCGCGTTGGCCTCCATGATCCGGGCGAGGCGGAACAGGATCGCAGTGCGGTCGGAAACCGTCATCCGCCCCCATGCACCATTAAAGGCGCGGCGGGCGGCCTTTACGGCAGCGTCGACTTCCGCCGCACCGCCCGTGGCGAAACGGGCCAGTTCAAGGCCCGTGGCAGGGTCGCGGGTGACATGCTCGCCGCTGCCATCAACCCATGCCCCATCGATCAGCAGCCGATGCTGCTGGCCCAGAAAGGTGGCGGTTTCGGGCGCGATGGCGTGACCGTCAAAGGGCTGCACGTTCATACTTCGACATTCCTTGGATCATACAGGAACAGGCCAAGCGATTCCTCATCCTTCATACCTTCAAGGCCGAAGAAATCGGTGTTCTGCCCCTGCATGCGGTCAGCGTTGGCGTTCGATTCCTGCTGGATGAACGTGGCCCGTTCGTGGCGGGCCTTTTCATAACGGGCAAGGCCTTCGGCAGCAGAATCAGCCGCGGCCAGCGCGCGGGCCAACACCACCGCATCCTCGATCCCGCATGCCGCGCCATGGCCAAGGAAAGGCGTCATCGCATGGGCCGCATCACCGATCAACGTGACATTGCCGTCGAGCACCCAGGTCGGCATTGGCTTACGCGCGTTAATCGCCCATTTGAACAATGGCTGCGCAATCGCTGCCTTCAGCAGGCGCTGCGCATCCTCACACCAATGGCCGTAAATCGCCTGAAGCTCTTCGGGATCGGCGGGCGTGGTCCAGCCTTCCTGATTCCAGCCTTCCTGCCGGGCGAAGAAGACGAAGTTCATCACCTTTGAACCGCGCACATTATAGCGGTTCATCATCGCGCCGGGACCGATGATGATGCCGGGAAAATCGGAAAGATCCTGAATTTCCGGCGTCACCGGCACAAGGCAGCGCCATGCGACATGGCCCGTGAAATGCGGGGCATCATCGCCAAAGCGCTGGCGGATAACGCTCTTTACGCCATCCGCGCCGACCAGAACATCCGCGCTGAATTGCCGCCCGTCGGCGAGCGTCACGGTGGTTCCCTCGCTCGAAACGACCTGCGCTCCGGCGATCATTTCCACCCCGGCGCGCTGCGCCGCGCTTGTCATCACCCCGTGCAGATCGGCCCGGTGAACGGTGATATAGGGGGCACCATATTTCTCACGCTGAGTCGAGCGGTCAAATGCCACCAGCGTGCGCCCATCCTGCCAGTGCTGGATGCGCTGGCGGGTGGGTTCAACGGCAACCGCTGCCGCTTCCTCACAGATGCCGATGAAATCCAGCCCCTTCATCGCGTTGGGCGTCAGGGTCAACCCTGCGCCAATTTCGCCGAACTGGGGCGCGGATTCGAGCAGCGTCACCTTGAAACCCTGCTGGGCCAGCGCGGCCGAGGCGGTCATGCCCGCCACGCCGCCGCCAACGATCAGGATGGTCTGCGGCTTGCTCACTTTGCACCGCCTTCAAGCTGGCCGGGGATGTGGCTCTCATGATTGGCCAGATACCATTCGGCGATCTCTTCGCGCGTGGCCCACCACACGCCGGGCAGGCTCTTGGCATGTTCGATGAATTCACGCAGCGCCCGGACGCGGTGGGCGCGACCCGACACATGCGGGTGGAGGCCGACATTCATGATCCGGCCCGTCTTCGCGCCCTCGGCATAAAGCACGTCGAGTTCCTCGATCAGCGCATCACGGAACTGATCGGTGGTGAAGTTCTTGCGGGTGATGAAGGTAAAATCGTTGATTTCATTCGAATATGGCACCGAAACAATCGGCCCGTTCGGCGTCTTCAGCAGGTAAGGCTGATCATCGTTCATGATGTCGCAGTAGAATTTGCAGCCATATTCGGCCAGAATATCGGCCGTCTGCATCGTCCCGCGCAGCGAGGACGAGAGCCAGCCCTTCGACTTGCGCCCGGTGTATTTTTCGAACTGATCCAACGAACGCAGGATGATGTCGCGCTCTTTTTCCGGCTGATGGGCGAAAGAGGTCAACAATTCGCCCTGTTCCCAATTGTGGGTCAGCAATTCCCAGCCACGCTCAAGGCACGCATCGGTCATCGCCTTGCGGCGTTCGAACGTGACGGCATTGGTGGTGCAGCTCGCCTTGACGCCCAATTCGTCGAACAGGTCGAACAGACGCCAAATGCCTACCCGCTGACCATATTCGCGCCAGGTGAAATTGGGGAAATCGGGCGTGTTGGCCGGCAGCGAATCCGGCAGGATTGCGGGCCCGCCCGCATAATAGGGCTTGTCGCTGTCCTTGGTTAGATCCCACGTCTCAAGGTTGAAGGTCAGGATCAGCGCGACCCGCGCCCCGTTCGGCCACTTCAAAGGCTGGCGGGCGGGAAGGGGAATGTAGTCATATTCCATGAGACGTTACTCGCTTGGCAAAATATGTTGTGGCGACCCAATCACTATTGACCCGCCGATCCCATCATCAAGGGACGACTCTCCGCAATGCGAACAAATGCGCATCAGGCGGACAGGATCTCCAGCGCGACGCGTTCGGAAGATTCCAGCGCGCCTTCCAGCCCGCGCGCGCCTGTGGCGGTGTGCTCGCCGCAGAAATGCAGGCGGCCCGCAGGCTTGCCGATCTCGGTCATCACGCCCGCCACCTGTCCGGGGCTGAAATAGGCCCAATCGCCCTGATTGAAGCGTTCGCCCACCCAGCTGAAATAGGCCGCGCCGCGCAATTTGCCCTTGGTGGAGGGGCGGATCGCCTCGATCCCGGCGATGATGGTGGCCAAGGCCGCCTCTTTGCCCATACCATCCCAGTAATGGGCCATCGCGCCGCGCGCCTGTACGGTAAAGCCGGTGATTTCCTCCGGCGTTGCGCCGAAACGCTGGGGCGTCACCACGCCGGTCACACCATCGGTCCACATGCCGGGGGCCTGCTTGTCCTCTTCCCAGAAAGGCGCGGCGGCCGTCAGGAACGCGATGGAGAGCGGCTGATAAGGCATGGTGGCGACAGCGCGGGCCTGAACCCCCGACAGACCCGGCATCACATGCACATGGCGCAGCGTCGAAAAAGGCAGCGAGGAAACCACCCGGCCCGCCGTATGGACCGATCCATCCGCGCAGGTGACCGTGGCATTGGTGGCGGTGGTTTCAATCGCCACCACTTCCTTGCCCAGCAGAAGGTCGCCCTTCAACTGCTTGGCCATGGCGATGGGCAGGTTGAGATTGCCGCCCTTGATGGCCAACGACTTCATGCCCGTCGCCATCTGCGCCTTTACGAAGCCGTCATTATATTCCAGCATCAGCGCCGAAACATCATAGGCATTCGAACCGTAATAGGGCGAAACGTCATTGGCCAGATGGATCGCCTGATCCGACAGGCCCTGCGCCTTGAGCCATTCATAGAGCGAGATGTCGAGCGGGGCATTGGCCGCGTCCGCCCACTGGCTCCAGTCCTTCAATCGCGTGTGTTTGGCGATCAGCGTGTTGACCAGTTCGGCGGGCATGAAGGTCTTCATCGTATCGGGGAACGGGTTGCCCGGATGCTTGGCCCATTCCTCACGGCTCAGCAGCTTGCCGTTAATATAGAGCCCCGGCGCCCCGCCGATGCGATAGCGCGCGCCCACTTCCTCCAGAGCCACGCCAGCACGGGCCGCCGCGTCAATCCCGCGCCCATACCCCTCGGCCATCGAGTTAAAGCCCATTTCGGGATAGCCGGGCTGATCCATCAGGGTCATGATCCGCCCGCCGACGCGTTGACGCCCTTCCAGAACGGTGACTTTCAGCCCCTGTTGCTCAAGCAGCCAGGCCGTGTTCAGGCCCGAAATCCCCGCGCCCAGCACGATCACATCGGTGCCCCGCGGAGCGGCGGGCTTGGCGACCCTGGCCGCCCCCCGTGCAAGCGCGGGCGTTGCCGCCATCAGGCCCGCCATGCCAAGGCCAAAGGTAAATCCGCGCCGGTCAACGCCCATTGTCAAACTCCAAGAATTGCTTGCCTGCAATGCACACTTTGGGCGCAAGCCTGTCGATCCGGGCCCGCCCCATCACCACCTGTCGGATAGCGTGCTTTCCGTTTCGGAAATTGACGGGCAAAGCCATCATCATGTCCCTTGCAACGCGGGTGCCTGTTCGGGGCCGTTGTTGGACGCATTGCCGTAAAGCGCAAGCGACCCAATAGGTATTCGCACCCGATATAGGTGGAGAAAGCGATGAAGTGCCTGCGCCCTGCTTTGATGATCAGCTCGATGATGGCCGCCAGTGTCGGCGCCCTGCCGGTCCACGCCCAGAGCGCGCCGGTGCCTTCCGTCGCCCCGGCCCATCCCTATCTGTCGGTCGAACAATTGCGCGCCAAATATCGCGATCCGGCAAGCCGGTTCACGACGATCAAGGGCGTTGAGGTCCATTACAAGGACGAAGGCCCGCGCAATGCCCCCGTCCTCTATATGGTCCACGGTTCGGTCTCGACCCTGCGCACATGGGACGTGATCACGGCGCGGCTGAAAACCCGCTATCGCATCATCCGTTTTGACATTCCCGGCTATGGCCTGTCGGGCCGGATTTCCGATGACGTCGCGCAAAATGTTCAGCCGGTCGAGATTGCCGAAGGTCTGCTAGACGCGCTGCATGTGAAGAAGGTCACTTTTATCGGCGTGTCGAGCGGCGGCACGATGGGCATGTATCTGGCCGCAAAACGCCCCGAACTGGTCGAACGGCTGATCCTGTCGAACACGCCCAGCGATCCGGTCGACACCAGCCATCTGGTCATGCCCAAGAGCTTTGTCGACGGGATTGCCCGTGCCAAGGCCAATGGTGGCTATAACGACCGCCCCTATTGGGACGACTATCTGGGCTATTTCGCGGGCGATCCCAAGCGGATCAGCAAGAAAACCCGCGACGAATATTATGATTTCAACCGCCGTACTCCAGAAAAGTACCCCGTCGCTCTGGTCGCCCGCATTGGCGACGGCAAACAGGCCACGATTGAAATGGCCAAGGTCAAGGCCCCCACTTTCCTGATCTGGGGTACGGGTGACCCGCTTTTGCCGGAAATCGCGGCCAACCACATCGCGCGCTACCTGTCCAACGCCACGATCAGCCGCGTGCTGATGCCCGATGTCGGCCATTATCCTCCGCTCGAAGTGGGCGACCGCTTTGCCCAACTTATCGCCGCCTATGTCGAGGCCGGCACCCCCAAACGCTGAGATGTCCATGACTGCCCAAACGCTTTACGAAAAGCTGTGGAACGCCCATGCCGTGGCCGAACTGCCCGGCGGCGAGACGCTGCTCTATATCGACCGTCAAATCCTGCACGAAGTGTCCAGCCCGCAGGCCTTTGTCGCCATGCGCGAGGCGGGGCGCCAATTGCGCCGCCCGGAAACCCATATTGCCGTGGCCGACCATGCCGTACCAACACGCAGCCCGCGCGCCGATGGCATCCGCCATGGCACGATTGAGGATGCGCAGGCCGCCTCGCAAATTGCCGAGCTGGAAAGCAATGTCCGCGATTTTGCGGTGCCCTATGCCGAACTGGATGGCGCGGAACAGGGCATCGTCCATGTGATCGGGCCGGAAAGCGGCTTCACCCTGCCCGGTACCACTATCGTTTGCGGCGACAGCCATACCACCACGCATGGTGCTTTCGGAGCCTTGGCCTTCGGGATCGGCGCTTCGGAACAGGGCACCGTCATGGCGGCGCAATGTTTGCGCCAAAAACGCGCCAAGACCATGCGGATCGAGCTGTCGGGTCAACGCAACCCTCTGGTCTTTGCCAAGGACATAGCCCTGTCGATCATCGCCCGCATCGGTGCGGATGGTGCGACAGGCCATGCGGTGGAATTCACCGGCGAAGCGGTGCGCGCCATGAGCATGGCCGAGCGCATGACCTTGTGCAACATGATGATCGAAGCGGGCAGCCGCGTCGGTCTGGTCGCGCCAGATGACGTCACCTTCGCCTTCCTCAAGGGCCGTCGTCTTGCCCCCAAGGGCGCGCTGTGGGATCAGGCCGTCGCCGCATGGCGCCAATTGGCCAGCGACGAGGGCGCGGCCTATGACCGCGTGATCGAGATCGACGTCGCCACCCTTGTCCCGCAGGTCAGCTGGGGCACGACGCCCGATCAGACATTGCCCGTCGATGCCCCCCTGCCCGACCCCGCGCTGTTGCCCGAAGGGACAGAACGTCGTCAGGCCGAAAAGGCGCTGGCCTATATGGGGTTGGATGCGGGGCAAAGTCTGACCAGCGTGCCCATCACCCATGCCTTTATCGGGTCATGCACCAATGGCCGGATCGAGGACATCCGCGCCGCCGCAGCCGTCGCCAAGGGCCGCAAAGTGGCCCCCGGCATCAAGGCCATTGTCGTCCCCGGTTCCGCCGCCACCCGCGCCGCCGCCGAGGCCGAGGGGCTGGACAGCATTCTGATCGAGGCCGGGTTTGAATGGCGCCTTGCGGGATGTTCAATGTGCGTGGCGATGAATGATGACCGCCTGAAACCGGGCGAACGCTGCGCCAGCACCAGCAACCGCAATTTCGAGGGCCGTCAGGGTCCGGGCGGTCGCACCCATTTGATGAGCCCGGCCATGGCCGCCGCCGCCGCCATCGCGGGCCATATTGCCGATGTACGGGAGTTTGCGGCATGAGCCAGCCTTTCACCACCCTGTCGGGCCACGCCGCACCGATGCCGGAAGAGAATATCGACACCGATATCATCTTTCCCGCGCGTTTCCTGCTGATTACGGCCAAGGCCGGTCTGGGCCGCTATGCGTTCCATGATCGCCGGTATGATGGCGCGGGCAACGAAATCCCCGATTACGTTCTGAACCGTACGCCCTTCAACGCCGCGCCCTTTATCGTGGCCGGGGCCAATTTCGGTTCCGGCTCCAGCCGTGAACAGGCGGTCTGGGCGATTGCGGGCCTTGGTGTGCGCTGCATCATCGCCACCGGATTTGGCGAGATTTTTCATTCCAATTGCCAGCGCAACGGCATCCTGCCCATCACCTTGCCCGCCGAAACGGTGGCCGAATTGATGGTGGCCGCGCAAACCGAACAGAATTTCGCCGTCGATCTTGAGACGCAGAGCCTGACCGTCGGGAACCGCGCCTTTGACTTTGATATCGCGCCGGAACGCAAACTGGCCCTGCTCAACGGCTGGGATGAAACCGCGGTGCTGCTCAACCAATATGCGGGTGCGATCGACGCCTTTGAAACCAGCCAGAAGGCCGCATCGCCCTGGCTCTATGCCAAGGATGAAGCGAAATGAGCGACGACCTGCTCGAAAATTACAAGCGCGCCTATAACACAAGCGTTGGTTTCGGGAAAAAGCCCGCGCTGGTAATGATCGATTTTTGCCGCGCCTACTTCGAGGAAGATTGCGACCTCTATTGCGGCCAGCCCGTGTTCGACGCCATCGAGAGCGCCCTGCGCGTGCGCGAAGTGGCGCGCGAGGCGGGCGTCCCGGTCATCCTGACCTGCGTCGAATATCATGCCAGCGGCGTGGATGGCGGGCGCTTCTTTGAAAAGGCTGCTCCCCTGCGCTATTTCGTCAAGGGGCATCCGATGGCCGCATGGGGTCCGGGCCTCGAACCGTTTGAGGACGAACTGGTCATTCCCAAGCAATATCCCAGCGCCTTTTTCGGCACCTCGCTGGCCAGCACTCTGACCGCGATGGGTGTGGACAGCGTGTTCCTGACCGGCCTTTCAACCTCTGGCTGCGTTCGCGCCTCCTGCGTCGATGCGATGAGCCATGGGTTCAAAACCGCCGTCATCGCGGACGCATGCGGCGACCGTCATGCCGGGCCGCATGACGCCAACCTGTTCGACATGAACGCCAAATATGCCGATGTGGTCAGCGAGGCCGAAGCCATCGCTTACCTTAAGACGCTATAATTTCCTCAAAAGCCTCCAGCCGCGCACCCCAAGGGGTGATCGCGGCGGCGGCCAATCCGGCCCCATGCGGCGCCCAATGCGATGGCAGCGGGCCGATGATCCGGCAACCGCCCTGCTTTGCCCGATTGATGAAATCATCCACGTCGCTCACCGGAAAGCGCAGCGCGGCCCAACCCCGCATCGGCGGCTCAAAGCCTGAAAAATCGTGGCCGCGCACACCATATTCGATGATTTCCACCGAACCTTCCATGCGCCCTTGCGGGTGATAGATGCCGATCCGCATCGGTATCTGTGCCGCAATACCTTCGGGCAACCCCATGCAATTGGCCCCGCTTTCCTGCGCCGCCATGCCGTCGGTTTCCTGTACCGCAACCCATCCCAGACAATCGCGGTACAAATGTCGGGCGGCCTCGAAATCGGGCACCACCTGGGTCGAATTGAACACATAGCTGGCCGGGCCGGATACGCCATCATAGCCCTGCAACGGCGGGCGCACCCGTTCCATCAAGGCGATACAGATCCCATCGGCATCGCTGCTGACCACTTCACGCACAGCCAGAGGGCCAAAGTCCCAATCGGTGATCGGCGCATGGGCAACAAACCCCTGAGCAACCATGGCCTGTTGCAGCGCCTCGATAGAGGGCAAAGCGCGCAGATTGATATCGAAGATACCGCCCGGATCCCACGCCTGCCCACCTTCGCGGTTCAGACCCGCGACCGGCCCATCAATCTGAATCAGACGAATACGACCGCGCGCCACATCGGGATGGCCGATCAGAACCTCTTTGGCCCCGCCCTCTACGCCCAGCAACGCCAGCGCCCCGCCATCCACCGCGCCTTGGGCCAGTGGCACAAAGCCGGTTGCCGCGCAAAGTCGCGCCGCGCTTGCATGGGCGTCGGCGACAATTGCCACCGCTTCTTCGAAACCATTGTTCAATGCGATCATCCCTTATCGCTGCGCCCCGTTCCAACCCATCGCAACGCAGGGCACGCCCTTTTCCGACCAGCGGATAGAGTGCGCAAACAAATCCCTTCTCGCCCCGTCATTCATAGCCTGCTGCACCATGATCCAGTCACGACTTGGCGGTAAGACCGCCCTCATCACCGGCGCGGGCCTTGGCATTGGGCGCGCCTCCGCACTGCGCCTTGCCGAAGAGGGCGCGAGCCTGGTTCTTGTTGACCGAGACGAGGCAAGGCTTGCCGAAACGGCCCAATTGCTGGGCGATACGCCACATTTGACGATTCCCTGTGATGTCACAAGCGAGACCGAAGTTGCGGCCATGTTTGCGGCCGCTGTCGCGTGGCACCCAATCGACATCCTCATCAACAATGTCGGAGGCGGCCGGTCGGGCCGGATTGCGGATCTATCGCTGTCCGATTGGGAACAGACAATGGCGCTTTCCCTGCGCTCCATGTTCCTTTGCACCCGCGCCGCCGTACCCCATATGACCCAGCGCGCCTATGGTCGGATCGTATGCCTGTCATCGGGCGCGCGTAACGGCACGGTGTGGAACGCCTTTTATACAGGCTCCTCGCCCTATTCCACCGCCAAGGCCGGGGTGATCGGCTTTGTCCGGGCCTTGGCCATCGAATTGGGCGATACGGGCATCACCATCAACGCCGTGGCCCCCGGCCCTATCGATACGGAACTCGCCGGGCCCTATTTGCGCGCAATGGATGAAAAGGGGCTGGAATATGCCCCCAGCCGGATGGTGCCGATGCATCGCCTTGGCACATCGCGAGAAGTGGCCGACGCGATCCTGTTTCTGGCCAGCGATGAGGCCAGCTACATCACCGGCACCACGCTGGACGTGGCGGGCGGGCGATAATTTCAAACCGAGGAGCCTGAAGAGATGGATGATATCACCCGACGTTCTCTATTGGCCGGGGTGCCCGCCGTGGCGGGGTTTGGCCTTTTGCCCGCCGCCGCAATGGGGGCGACGCCGCGTCCGAATTTGGCCGACCCGGCCACTCGCGCCCGGATGCGCGCGCGCGTCATCGGTTCCTGCGCGCGCGAAACGGTGTTTTTGTTCTATCGCCTGCATATTTACGGCTATACCGGCGATGGAAATCTCGTCCCCTTCTTCACGATGAACCACCTCAACGTGTCAGAATGGACGCCGATGCCCGACAATCAGTATGAATCGCGCACCTATGAGGCGGGCGTCTATTGCCGGTTCAACAGTGATGAACCGCTGGACGAATGGGTCAACCCGATCACCGGCGAAAAGCGCAAGGTCTGGCAGTTCTATGGCGGCCCCTTCAGCGTGATGATTGGCCCGGACGGCATCGTGACGAAGGGTGCCGACCTTAACCCGGTGGTCCTGCCTATGGAGGATCTGGGCGGGATGGTGATTGTGCCCACGTCTTCGTCGGCGGCCTTTCCCAATGCGGCGACACCCGAAGCCTATCCCCATCTTTCCGCAGGCAAAACGATATTCTGGGAAAGCCACGCAACCTATGGCGCAAGGGCCGAGGATGCCCTCAACGAAAAGCTGACCAGCGCGCCCGCCTTCTGCACGTTCCAGAACATGGCGACGTGGCACCCTTGGCTGGGCATGGGCGGGCGAGCGGAAACCAAATCGGGCCGCACATGGGGCCGCGCCTATGGGGCAAAGATCAAAAGCCTGGATGAGATCCCGGCGGGCGCTCGCAAAGCATTGGAAAGCCACACGCCCGACATCTTCAAATGGAAGGAATGGACCGGGTTCCGCAATGACATGGGTGATTATCTCAAGACCGTGCCCAAGGGGTAAGGGAAACCGGGCCTCGCGAAATCCGCGAGGCCCGGAAATTTCAGGGCAAATCCCGCGCCACGCGAAAGCCCAGATGGGTGTTACGCGCCGCGATCGGATCACCGATCCTTTGCGCGACGCGTACGCTCCAATCCTTCAGGCTCCACCCACCACCGCGCACATTGCGCAATTTGCACTCCTGCCCCGCATCCCATGCCGTGCCATCGGTGGGCGCGCCGTCATAGGTTTCATGGTGGCAATCCCCCACCCATTGCGCAACGTTGGCGATCATATCGTGCAGGCCAAAGCCATTGGGCGGATAGGAACCGACAGGCGCCGTGCGATCATGGTTATTGCCGAAATTGGCACGCGCGGCATCAGGCGTATTGCCCCACGGATACCACGTCTGCGTTCCGGCGCGGGCGGCATATTCCCATTCGGCCTCGGACAAGAGGCGATAATTTTTGCCGGTTTTCTTCTTCAACCAGGCGACATAGGCATTCGCATCGGCATAATTGACGTTGATGACCGGGCGGCGACCGCGCCCCCATCCCGCGTCATCGGGCCGGTATCCATTGCATCCGCCATCGCCGACACAGGCATCCCATTGCGCAAAAGTAACGGCATACCGCCCCACGGCAAAGGAATAGCCGATCGACACTTTGTGCCTTGGCTCCTCCATATGATCGAACATCGCGATGACGCCCAGCGCCTTACGCTCCTGCGCGGTCGACCCCATGGTGAAGCTGCCCGCAGCGATCACCACCATTTCGGGAAGATCCGGCCCATCGGCAAAAGCAGCACCCGCGTATACCGGCGGGAAAGGCGGCGGCGGCGCGGGTTTGATCTCGGGCAAGGCGGGCGCGGTAGCGGCCAGAAGGGCGAGGATCAGCATGGCGCAAAGGCTCCATCAATGGCGTCAACCGAATGCGTGCGGGCGCTGGCCAGAACGCGGTCAATCAGATCGATCCCGCGCGCCGCATCGGTGCCCTGCACGATACGATTGGGCAATCCGCGCGTGGCGGCGATGAACTCTTCCATCTGGATGCGGAAGTAATGGGCCAGATCGCGCCCACCCATCGCCCGACCATCGCGCACAATGCCGGGGGCCGGTTCGACCAGAACCTTGCCGTTGAAAAGCAGCCGTTCTGTATCCTCAATCTCCACCACACCGCCGGAGAAATGCAGCACCTTGCGATCATAGACGCTGGGCTGGTTATAGCTGATGTGGATCTGCGCAATACGCCGCCCCGGATAGGCCAGCAGGATCATCGCCTCATCCTCACCCTGCCACCCGCTCTGCCATCGGGCCGCTTCTGCATGGACGCGGATCGGGTCATCCCCCCCCATGCATAATTGCAGGAAGTCCAGCGAATGGGGTGCGAACAGCGAGAGGATCAGACCTTCCTCGGCTTTGCGCTCGGCCCACCACGGGGCTTGCGGACCATCCCAATGGACGCAGGATGACAATTGCACGGACCGCAACGTGCCGAAATCATCCCAATGATCCTGAAGATAACGGACCGCCGGACAGTGACGGAACGTATGCCCGGCGGCAAAGACCACGCCCGCCTTCTGAGCCGCATCGGCCAAGGCGCGCGCCTCTACGCCCGTTGGGGCCACAGGTTTTTCCACCAGCACATGTTTGCCCGCCGCAATCGCGGCCATGGCCTGCTGTGCATGTAGCGCATTGGGGCTGGCGATCAGGACGGCCTCGACTTCCTCCATCGCCAGCGCCGATGCAAAGTCGGTCGTGGCCTGCGCGCCGAATGGTTCGGCTGCGGCCTGTGCTGCGGCGGAATCGCGATCCACCGCCACAACCAGACGAACCTTTTCCGCCAATTGCCGGACCGCGCCCAGATGCGCGCCCGAAATTCGCCCGCAACCCACCAGCGCTAAACCAAGCGGCCTGTTCATCTTATATCCTCCTGATGCGGCAAGTGTTCAGGATGGCGCGATGTTCACCAAATCCAGCCCGACATCGCCCGATTCTCCGCCCTGCGGAGAGTCGCACACCATCCCCTGTTGCCAAATCATGGCGCCTCCATCCTGTCGGCATAACTATACGGATACCCCGATCCGCCATGACAATGTCGCGCGCCTATACCACCTGCCGCTATGGCCAACTGCATTATCGGCAGGCGGGCGTGGACAGCGAACATCCGCCACTGTTGATGCTGCATCAAAACCCATCCTCTGGTTGGGAATATGAACCCTTGATCGAAGCCATGGCACAGGATCGGCGCGTCATCGCCTTTGACACGCCCGGCCATGGGATGAGCGATGCGCCGCCCGCGCCGCCGGGCATGGCGGGCTATGCCGCCGCCTTTGCCGATGGGTTGGCCTCGCTGGGGGTGGATGGGCCGATTGACCTTTATGGCTATCACACCGGATCGCTTTTGGCGGTGGAACTGGCGCTGGCGCTGCCCGATCAGGTGCGGCGGATGGGCCTGACCGGCGTCCCCATGTATCCGGCCGAGATCCGCGCCAAAAAACTGCGCGAGGCCGAGGAATTTCCCGCGCCCGATGAAGATGGCACGGTTATCCTCGACCTCCTCACCCGTCTGTGGGCCTATGTGGTCAAGGCGCGCGACCCGCGCCAGCCATTGGCCCGCGCGATCCGTCATTTTGCGGACAAGGCTTACATCCTTGACCGCTTCACATGGGCCTATCGCGGCGTATGGTCCTATGACTATGCTCGCCTTGGCCAGATCACCTGTCCGGTACTTTTGCTCCAACCGCATGAAGCGCTGCGTGAACCGGCGCTGGCGGCGGCGGCATTGATACCGGACGTCTCCATCCGCGATCTGCCCGAATTGGATCGCGATATTTTCGACATTGCTCCAGAGGTACTTGCCCGTGAATTACGTAACTTCTTTGGTTGAATCCGGCCTGCCGATTGCCGACATTTCGCATTCGGTGCTGCACCCTGACTTTATCGCTCGCGAGGTCAAGGCGCGCTATCCGGTGGTGGGCAAGCTGGACGTGTGGCTGCTCTATCGCGGCATGAATGACGTCTATCTGGTTCAGGATGAGAAGACGAAATACGCCCTTCGCGTGTGGCGCAAGACCTATCGCGATGTCGATGATGTTGCCTATGAACTCGACTTCCTTGCCTTCCTGAAAGACAAGGCTTTCCCGGCCAGCGTAGCCGTTCCCCAGCATGACGGCTCGCTCTACTGGAAAGCCGCGACGCCCGAAGGCGCGCGCGCGATTGCCATGTATGACTGGGCGCCGGGCCGCAAATTCGGTGATATGTTGAGCGAAGAAACCTCGTTCAAGATCGGCGCGGCTTTTGCGAATATGCACCTGCTGGGCTATGAATGGGCGGGTAAGGACCACAAGTTCACCACCGAGACGGCCAAGGATTACAATATCTGCATGCCGGCGCTGATCGACTTTGTGTATGATCGGCCCGACGATCTGCGCGACTATCCGATCATCGCGGCCAACATGGACAAGCGCCTTGACGAACTGGCCGCTGCGGGGGTCCCACTGGGCGTGTGCCACCGCGACTTTCACCCCTCCAACGTCCATGTCGATGAAACAGGCCGGATCACCCTGCTCGATTTCGATGCTGCGGGCGAGGATTTCCTGATGCAGGACGTGCAGAACTTCGTCTGGGGCAACCTGTTCTATGGCTTCTCGGAAAGCTATGGCACAGCCTTTGAGGACGGCTATCAGTCGGTGCGTCCCTTCACGGCGGAGGAAATCGCCAACAAGGAACTGTTCCTGATGGGCAAGGCGCTGCGTCTGGTGGCGGGCATGGCCCATTCCAGCACGGCGGTCGGGCGCGGCACGCTGCGTTTCCGCAACCTTGACTGGCTGGGCGATTACATCAAGACGCGCGCCCGCGCCTGCGGCCTGCTCTGATGTTGGCGCAGACCGAAAGCTGGCCTCGCGCCTCCACCGCATGGTGGATGGTGACGCTGCTGTTCCTGGCGGGGATCTGCTCGGTCATTGACCGGGCGATCCTGAACATGGTGGTCGATCCGGTCCGCCATGATCTGGGCATCGGCGATGGCGCGATCAGCCTTTTGCAGGGGCTGGCCTTTGGTCTGTTCTATGCCTTTATGGGCATGCCGATGGGTTTGGCGGCGGACCGGGTGTCGCGCCGCAACCTGTTGACGGGGGGCATCGCGCTCTGGTCGCTGGCCACTATCGGCAGCGGGCTTGCCGCCGGTTTTGGCCAATTGTTCGCCGCCCGTCTATTGGTAGGTCTGGGCGAAGCGGCGCTGGGGCCTTGCGCAATCTCGCTGATTTCCGACCTGTTCGCTCCGGAAAAACGCGGCCGCCCGATCAGCATCTACATGATGGGCCAATCTTTGGCGCAGGGTCTGGGCATCGCCTTTACCGGCTTTGTCCTGAGCGCGGCGGCGAAGGGTGCTTTTGTCCATTGGCCCGTGCTGGCCACCCTGGCGCCGTGGCGCACGGTTTTTGTCATTTCAGGTTCGCTTGGTTTGTTTGTCGTGTTGGGCATGTTGACCACACGCGAACCGACGCGGCGTGGATTGTCGCCACTGGCCGCCCATCCGGGGACAAAGGAAAGCGCGGTCTGGTTCTGGCGCAATCGGGCGGTTCTGGCACCGCTCTATCTGGGCTTTGGCGTGTGTTTTATCGCGGCCTATGGTGGCGCGGCATGGCAGCCCACTATGCTGATGCGCGGCTTTGGCGTGACACCGCAATTTGTCGGGGCGTGGCTTGGCCCGCTCTCGATGCTGTTTTCGGCCACCGGGCCGCTGATCGGTGGCTGGCTGGTTGATCGTTCGATGAAGGCGGGCAAGCCTATGCTGCGCTTTGGCCTGCTCTCTTTTATGCCCTTGCTGGCGCTGCCATCCACCCTGGCGGTGTTGGCGGGCAATGCGAAACTTGCCGCCTTTATCGTGGCGTCGGGCAATGCGGTCTTCGCGGTGTGCGGCACATTGATGTTCGCCACGTTGCAGGCGATCGTTCCGGCACGGATGCGTGGCACATCAATTGCCCTGACCCTTGTCCTGAACACCCTGCTCGGCGCGGCTTGCGGTCCTTTGCTGGTGGCCAGTGTCAGCAATGGCATCCTGCATGATCCGGCCAAAGTGGGCTGGGCCATTGCCATGGTCGCCGGTCCGGCCGTCATCGTGGCCGCAGGACTTTTTACCCTCGCGCGCCGCGCCATGCACCGCGCGGTTGTGCAGGGCAGCGATACCGCCACCCTGCTTTTCACCTGATCATTTGGAATTCCACAGTGGCGCCAACAGCGCTGCGGGATCTTTAAGCACTTCCGGACGGAATTGGCGGGTTGCAGCCTTCCATTCCTCCGGGATGCTTTCCATGGTGGCGCCCTGCTTGCCGACGCCAATGGCGGTCAAATGGCCCGCAATATCGCCCATTTCCATCCACGGTCGCCAACTGCACACATTGGTAAAACTGACATCGCTGGGCACATGCGGGGCGCCGGACCGAACATCGGAAAGCCGCGCGTGGAAGGTGTTGCTTTCCGAATAGCGAAATGGCTTGGCCCCCGGGGCGAAACGCATGGCCGTTCGCGACCTTTCCGTGATGTAGAGATCATCGCCGCGCACCTCAAAGGGTAGCACTTCATGATCGATCTCCAGCCCCGGCACAGGTTTGGCCAAGGCAAAGCCCAGATCCGGACGGATGAAAATCTTTGATGGAGCATAGCCGCCCATCGGCACTTTGACATCGCGCCCGGTATAGGGATTTCGCCAATTGGTGAGGACATTGCCCGTTTCCGGGTCTGTGAACCAGGCGATCTCGGCATTGACCGCTTCATATCCGCCATCAGCCGAAGGCCGATAACGCGAAAATACCGCAGACCGGACGTTAAACAGGGGCCGCATCTCGTCCCCTGTGACGCCGTAATAGCGGGCTGAAACCCAGCTGTTGATCAGCCTGTCGTCAAGGCAACCGCGCATTTTTACGAAAGCCTTGAGACGGTCCTTGGGTTTGGACAGATCAAGCAGCGGTTGGCGCATGATAGTACGTGACAAAGCCGGAGCGGCCATGGTCAAGCCAAGCCCACCCAGCATGCTGCGTCGGGTCGCGCCGCTCACGATTGCACCACAAGGCGCGAGTTGACGCTGCCCCCCGCCCCTTCGCGCAGGGCCTTGGCGGTTTTATACCCATCACTGGCCATATAGGCGCGCGCGGCATCGGCATCGGGAAAGCGGATCAGGATGGCCCGCCCCGCATCCTCGCATTCGCCTTCGAAAACTTCCTCGATCACGCCACGGACAATATATTCGCCACCGAATTCCGCCGCGACCACCGCCGCCGCTTTGGCATAGGCCATGAACTGTTCGGCCTTGCCACCTTTCACGGTGGCCCAAATATAGGCTGTCATATCGCTCTCCTCTCATGCAAAAGGGCCGGCCCCGTTTTACAGAGCCAGCCCGATCGATTTAAATTGATGAGGCCGACAACCCAGCCATCGGCCTCATCCTGGTATTACATCTTGATTTTGACCTGCACGCCCAGGGTGCGCAAATCGGGCAGACCGACCAGAGCGGCCGAGCTGTAGCCAAAACGAGCCAAAGTATTATCGATCGCATAATTGTCGGAGATCGACGTGTAAGTGTGGTTATTGAACAGGTTGTTGACGAATGCCTCAACCGTCACGTTACCCTTCGACACACCGCCGCGCAGATTGAAGATATGACGATCAGGCGTGCGCAGGATATTGGCCTCGTTGGACCACTGGCCGGACTTATAGCTCCAGTCAAAGCGGGCAAACCAATTGCCGTCGATGTCCGAAGGCAGGCTGCCACGGAACATGATGCCCATGTTGGCCGAATACTTCGACGTATTCTTCATTTCCTTGCCCGAGAAGTCAAACATGCCGGTCAACTGGCTGACAGTCGTGCTGCGATACTGCTTGATATCCGAAGCGTTGATCGCGGCGGCACCGTCCAGCGTGATCATATCATTGACCTTGAACGAGAAATCACCCTCGATACCATAAAGATCAACATTGCCGGTGTTCGCAGCGACGTTTTGGAAGCTTGTGCCTGTTGCCGAGGTCGGATCCGCCACGATGATCGAGATCGCGTTGATCTGATCGCGCCACTGGGCATAATAAAGCGCCGCCGTGTAACGCAACGCGCCATTCATCGTCTTGCCCTTCACACCCACTTCATAGTTGGTGATCTTTTCAGGACGGATCGAGAGCTGACCACCGGCTGCCATAGCCGCATTCTGGATTGCCGAACTCGTGGCCAGAATGGCGGTATTGAACTGCGCGGGGTTCACACCCTTTGCCCAAGAAGCATAGGCCATGAATTGCGGCGTGAACTGATAGTTCACGATGGCGCGAGGAGCAAAGTTGTTATACTTCGCCGACGCCAACAGACTGCCGCCAGCATAGGTTCCTGCAGGCAGATAACCAGCTTGAATGGTCTGACCAGCAGGACGGGTGAACGCGCCCAGCCAGTCGATCTGATAGCGGCCTTCAACGCTGGCGGAAAGCTTGTCCGTGAAATCATAGGTCGCGCCAAAGAACAGGCCCGTGGTACGGCTTTCAGCCTTGCCACCCGGAATGAGCAAAGCACTGCTGAGCGCGGCGAAGCCGCCGCCGCCGCCCTGAACCTGTTGCGCCTTGAGGTAGGAGGCACCAACAACACCACGCAATGCGCCGAACTTATAGTTCACGCGCCCTTCCATCGACCAGTCATTGGTCTTGCGCTCGATCAGGTAAGGGAAGTCCCAATAGCCCTTGGGGTTGGTCGTCGAAGTGATGCTGCTGGTATCCAGGCCATCAAGATCGATCAGCGTCGACCAGACTTCGCGGTTATAGCCCGCCAAAACCGACGCCGTGATGTTCGGGTTGATAACCCATTCCGCCGTCGCATGCGCATGGCTGCTCAGACGACGAAGGCCATAGCCGTCCACGCCTTCGCTTGGGCTGACGACACGGTTGGTGCCCGATGCAAGCCATTGACGGATAGCGTCGGTATTGGTCACGTTGGCCGATACCGGATAGGCAAGCTTGGGTGCAACGCCGCAAATGTAGGCATTGGTAACTGCGGTACCCTGACCCTGCACGCCGCGGCTATTGCCCTGGAACGAACAGTTCGACTGGCTGGGCGCAATGACCGCGCCCGAGCTGGACTTGATATCATATCCATAGATGCGAGCCTGCGCCGGGGCACCGTCGCGATCTTCGCTCATCAGGCCGAACAGCTTGACCGTGAAATTCGAGGCCGGCTTGAACAACAGGGTCGCGGTGCCGATCGTGCTCTTCTGATCGCCCAGCGTGCCGCCGCCTGCGGCGCCATTCACCCACGAACCATTTTTGGCATAGCGTTCGCCGGTGACGCGGAAGGTCAACACATCGCCAAAAATCGGCCCTTCGACCGAGCCCTGAAGACGATAGTTGTTACGCGTGCCAACCATGCCCAGCATGCTGCCATGCCATTCGCTGGTCGGATCCTTGGTGCTGATGTTGATGGCGCCGGCAAAGGTGTTACGGCCATAATAGGCGCTTTGCGGACCCTTGACGATTTCAATCTGCTTGGGATCGGAAATCGACATGATGGCCGACGGCGAGGCAACCGCCACGCCATCGATAAACATCGACGTCGTCGTGGCCAGCGTGGTCGAAGGCGTAAAGCCACGGATCACGATCTGTTGGAACGAACGGTCGGCGTGACCGGACGAGTTGTCGTTGATGTTGATGCCGGGCGTGGACTGCGCCAGATTCGACATCTGCACGACGCCCTTCTGGGCCAAAGTCTCGGCCGTCAACGCCGTGACAGTGACAGGAACCTTGAGGATGTCTTCGCTGCGCTTACGCGCCGTCACCGTGATGGCGCCCGCATCGTCAACAGGCGCGGCGGCGGCCGGTTCGGCAGCCATGGCCGGGGCGGCAACGCCAAGCGCTACGAAAATTGCAATAGCTGAGGCTGACGCCGCCACAGAAGCTTTCAAAAAGCGAGTTTCCATTTTTCCCTCACTGGATAATTGTTAAGTCGGCAAATACCGATCCAGAAATTATTTTAGTTCCCGCTGCTATCTGTTCTTATAAAATTCTATCGCCGTTTAATTACCCGGCACCGAGCGGCGCTTTTCGTCCAAACCGAGAGGTGGTGATTTACGCCTGACGCAAAATACCCTGGCCCATAATTGACCTCAATAACTTGAACCCCCCGGTTTGGCCGATTCCGCTTGTCCCTATCGGCTAAGCAGAGAGTGCCTTGCGACTGTATTACTTGGCGCAAGAAATGAGGCGTATTCGCCTGTCGGATGCGAGGATTGAGCAAAATGGTCACATTCGAATGCTAGTGACGGCGGCCTTTGGGTCAAATGCGCAGGAATCCTTAGCGATAATTAATCATTATCGGGAAATCCGGCGCAAAAACGCCTGAAACGGCGGCAATGAAGTCGCCGGACATTCCAGCGGCATCATGTGGCCGCAATCTTTGACCACGATCAATGACTTATCCTTCGAACCCAATCTTTCAAAGGTTTGGCGGCCATCTTTGGCCAAGGGCACTTCCGGGTCACGGTCCGACCAAAGCGCCAGCGAGGGCACGCTAATCGCCGCCAGATCATCGGGGGTACCGGCAAACGGCGGCTTGGTACCAAAATGCCTTGGCCACCCCTGGGCTCGATTGTTCAACTCGGTCCATTCGCGAATGACATCGGGCGAAACCCGCGCCGGGTCGGCATAATTCATACGCAAAATTCCAGCCCAGAGAGCCGGAATATGATGACCACCCAACATTGCGTCAAAGGCCAGCACGGCCTTGAACCATGGCGAGAAATGGGGATCAGGTTTTAGCGGTCCGGCGGCAATATTGGCCAGCACTACCCCGCGCAATGTCTCGGGATGCTGCGCAGCAAAACGGGCAACCCCTTCACCCGCGCTGCTCGTGCCGACCAGGACAAAAGGCGGCAAGGCCATCTGCGCCGAAAGGGCCGCAATCAGTTCCGCTTCGGCATCGCCATTATACATGCCCTGCGGCTGCGGCCCGGACAGCCCCATGCCGGGACGGTCAAACCGAATGACGCGATAGTGGGGCTTCAATTCTTTGGCCCACGCATCCCACATATGGATCGAGGCAAATGACCCGTGGACCAACATCACGACCGGCGCGTCGGCGCGCGCCGGCCCTTCATCGACAACGTGCAACCGCTGATCACCAACCGTGATGAAACGTGAGGCAGGCGTCGCATAACGCGCCACCATCACCTGCTCATCCGGGCGCAACCATCCGGCCCGCGCCGCGCCGACATAGGCGCCGACACCCAGGACCGCCGTCAGCAACGCGGCCCCCGCCCAGCGCGCGGCCCTCACTTCCGACCCTTAAGATAGGAGCGCACACGCAACGTAGCATTCGCACTCGTATCGGCCCAGAACAACCCCAGATCGTGATAATGCATGGCCCCACCCGGCAGCGGTTCGAGATCAAGCCCGTTATCCACACGCGCCAGCAACAGACCGGATGCACAACGCGCCGACACAGCGCCAGCCTTCAAAGGTTGCAACGCGCCGAAACCGGGACTGCCCGGAACAGCCCCCTTGGATGCCGCAGAGGGCGCCTCCTTCAACCTTGCATCAAAGGTCAAAGGGTTCACGCAAAGGGTGATCTTCCCGGCATCATCGCCATATTTCTGCACATAGGTCGATTGCGAAAAGCCCGCCATCTTGGCCACATCGGCAACCCCGTCGATATAGGCATTCCATTGGACAACGCATGAGGTCTGATCCGGGGTGGCGCAGGGTTTCACACTCTTGAACCTTTTGCCAAACTCACCCTCGGCCAGATTGATGCCGATGATATAGGCCGCCACCAAACGTTTTTGCAGCGCCGCCCCGTCGATACGCTTTTCCAGCAAGGTCGCGGAATGAAACGCCCCTTGCGAATGTCCCGCGATGATAAAGGGGCGATCGCCGATCTGCTTGAGAAAGGCGTCAAAGGCGCGTTCAACATCGCCAAAGGCCAAGGCAAAGGCCGCCTCGCGCGCAGGGCCGCTGGCGAAACTGTTATAGGTCGCGGCGCGATAACGCGGGGCATAGACATCGCAGCATGCGGCAAACACACTGGCCTGACGCGCTATGCTGCTTTCGTCGGTCCATTTGTTGGCCTGCGCATCGGCGGTATTCTGGTTCATCTCGCCCGTGGCGCTGCGCAAAGTCGTGGGATGCAGGAAAAACACCGCAACCTTGGGTGATACCGCCGCTTTGACCGCGCCCTTGGGCAGGGCCGACGCCCAGCCTTTGGAGGCAAAGACCGACCAATTGGCCTTTGCGCTGTAATCGGGTGCAGGCGGCGTCTTGACCACGGCATCCTGCGCCCAAGCAGGCATCGAAACCGACAGGCACAGCCCCATCAAAACCAAAGCTTTACGCATCACTTCCCTCTCGCCCAGACAAAACGGCCGCCAAGATGCCCGATGATGCAGGGCAAATTGGCGGCCGGTTGGGATCTCAAGCAAATCTTCGTCAGGCGGACAGGATCAGTCCTTGATCGCCGAACAGGCATACCAACTGCCCATCAACGTGCGCCCTTCGGGATGGCCTTCGGTGAAGAAGTCATCCGTGTTGGGGTTAAGGAAATAGCTGCCCTTGCGATAGCCTACGGCCACCTTGTCCGCTGCGAAACCGGCGTCGGTCGCGACCTTCATCCAGTCGGTACGGGCCAGCGAGGTCATGAAGGGTTCGTTATTGTAATGCGATTCGAAATCGCAGCGCATCTGGTCCCACAGGCTGAGATGTTCGTGGCGCGGCGGCACGTCCACATGGCACATGATCCCGCCCGAACGCAGCAGGCGGTGGCTTTCCTTGAAAATCTGCCGCATGCCCTTGGCCGAAGTTTCGTGCAGCACCGCCGAGGAGCAGACAAGGTCAAAGCTGCCGTCTTCAAAATCGGTGTGTTCGGCATCCTGCTGGCTGAAATGGATGGCAACGCCCATGCTTTCGGCGCGGGCATGGCCATAGCGCAGCATCGGCGCCCCAACGTCCAAAGCGTAAACTTCGGCATCCGGGAAAGCCTGAGCAATGGCGACCGTCGAATGACCCACCGCGCAACCCAGATCGAGAATGCGCTTGGGCTTGAAATCGGGATAGAAGCCCTGAACATGGCTGGCCAGAGTATGGCCGCGCCCGTCATTCTTCCACCCGCCGTTCAGATTGCGCAAATAGGTCGAGGCGAAGCGATCATAAAGCGCGCCGGCACGGAAATCCTGATCCGACGTGTCGGTGATATAGCCGCCCGCCATACGGTGATGGTCAATCGAGCTGATATAGCGCGGCATCACCAGATCGGGGTTCAGACGCAGCGAGCCCTTGGGCGCGGCGGTCTGTTCGGCTACCTTTTCGGCCAGTTCATCATATTGACGGTCGATTGAACCATCGAGCGAGTGCCAGATGCGATCCTGATAGAACAACGAGAGCGTCAGCCAATATTGATGCAAAGGATGGTTTTCCAGCGCATTGCGGACTTCGCCGCTGCGCGTGGGGGCCTTGCCGTTCTTGGCCGTCACTTCGGGCACGATCACTTCGTCCAGAAGGCGGCGGTCAAGCGGATCCATCTTCATGTTGGTCCACATGCGCATGGCCAGGAAGTGATCTTCCATCGCCTGTTCGTCATGGGTGGCCTGCGGCATGACGGCGTGGCCGTAATGGGTGGAATTGGGGCGGGCGTTATCGGCAAGAGTGGCCATGGGGGAACCTCCTCAGTTAGCGTCAGCGGCGACTCGCGCCAGTTCGTTTTCGTAAGCGTTCTGATCGGCCAGAGCTTCCGGCAAAAGCCGGTCGCGGGCAACACCCAGAACGCGGTCATAGGCCTTTTGCTTATAGGCCCCGCGATAGGTGCGAGCGTCGGCATCAGGGTGATAGGCATCGATGTCGTCCGGCCCGTGCAGGCCCGCCGCCTTGAGCAAACGCTCATTGGCGTCCAGACGATCCTTCAGCACCATCACCTCGCCCAGCAGGGCCAACACCATACCGGCCAGCGCATCCTGCGTCGCGCTTTCCAGCACAACGGGCTGGCTGCCCTTGGAACGGGATGTCCGGTCCAGATTTTTGCGTTCAACCAAGATCTTGCTCCAAACTGAAACGAAACAGGCGCCCGGTCCGGGCGCGAATATCCTTTTTGTCGAGGTCCGGCCCATGGGCCTCCTCGGTCACGGCATCCTTGGATTTGAGATCATACCCGGTCTGGCTGGAAAGCAAGACGATGATCTGCGTATCGGGGACAATGGCAAAGGGGAATTCATGCCATGTGCCGCGGTGCATCGAAAAACCCGCGCCGCCGTCAAAATAAAAGGCGCGCACCGCCGAAAGATCCGGCAAATCGCCGTCGCTGGGCGGGGCCATCACCGCCACGAAAGGCTTGCCCCCCAATGGGATGAAGGCCTGCGTATGTTGGGCATGGCGCTCCATGTAACGGACCTCGCATTCGCGCGGGTCCATGCTGGCCAGGCTGATGTCGACCGGATGGTCACATTCGAACGGGGCGGGATAGCTCATCCGCACCGCACCTTTATAGAAATCGACCGCCACGCTTTTGACGCCCGTTCCGGGCCCGATGATCGCGCCAAACGGCGCCAGAGCCTCGGCCGTGGCTGGTTCGGGGGTTAAGGTAATGATCTCGCTCACTTTCCGCCCTTCCACATGCGGATCAGGACATCGCTGCGCGCCACGAAATGCTGCTTCAAAGCGCCCGCGATATGCAGCACCAGCAAGGCCCCGCCCAGCCACAGGCCATAAACATGCATGCGTGCAAAGAAGCCATATTTGAACAGAACCGGCGCGTTCCATGCGACGGGCGGCACGATATGCGGGATAAACCCATCCGGCCCAAAGCCATCCGTCCAGAAAAACCACATTTCCGGCGCGGGATAGCCCGCCCCCGCCGCCATGGAGGACAGCGCGGCCCAGCCCGAAAGCGGCAGGGCCAAAAGCAACAAATAGAGCAACCCCTGCACCGCAGCGGCCAGCACGACCTCAAAGCGCGAAGATGTGGCAGGCGGTGGCGGGCTGGCATGGGTCAACCGCCAGACGATACGAAAGGCCACCGCCATCAGCATCAACAAACCCAGCGTGTGATGGATCTGGCTGGATAGGATGTGGCTCGCCTTGCCCCCCGCATCGCGGGCGGCATAGGTCCAGCTCATGATGAAACCGGCAGGAACCTCGACCAGCACGGCCAACGCCGTTCCCCAATGCAGGGCGCGCGCGATACGGTTCCAGCCTGATGCTGCGGGTACTCCCATGGGCGACTCTTTCTCCCGCCGCGTATGATGTGCGGCTTATGATGGAGGATGCATGTGATACTGCCTCCCCCACTGTCCCTCGCCCAATTTGCCCGCAGACCGGATAAATCACCCCCGCACCTCGCCCGCCCCCCATGCTTGCGCCAGCGATAGAGGCTGGATATTCCCCCGACAGATGAAAGGCCACAACCAATGAGCGCGATAATGCAGGATGAGACGCTGATGGCCCGGCTGGTTCAGGCGCTGGGCGCGGACGCGGTGGTCGATGATGAGGCTCGCCTCGCCTATGTGGCCAATGACGTTTACCGCACAGGCGGCACGCCCTGGTGCATCCTGCGCCCGGCCAGCGTCGAGGCCCTGCAAACCGCCGTTCGCCTCTGCGCCGAGGCGGGCGTGGCGATTGTCCCGCGTGGGGGCGGGGCATCCTATACCGATGGCTATCTGTTTCCGGCGGGCGGCCATGTGCTGATCGACACCGGCGCGCTGAACGCGATGGAAATTGACGAACAAAACGCCATCGTCACCGTCGAGGCGGGCGTGACATGGGCCGCGCTCAAGGCCGCGCTCGATGCGCGGGGGCTGCGTACGCCCTTCTGGGGGCCGTTCTCTGGCATCGCGGCCACCGTGGGCGGTTCAATCAGCCAGAACAGCGTCAGCCACGGCACAGCCGCCCATGGCATTTCGGCGCAAAGCGTGCTGGGGCTGGATGTGGTGCTGGCCAATGGCGAATTGCTGACCACCAATGCGGCCGAATCGATGCGCTTTTATGGCCCGGACATCACCGGCCTTTTCACCGGCGATTGCGGCACACTGGGGGTCAAGGCGCGCATCCGCCTGCCACTGATCGCCGCCCTGCCCCATGCCGAGGCGCTCTCTTTTGCCTTTGACACCTTCGATGCCTATCACGCCGCCATCCGCCGCGCACAAATCGCCCGGATCGACGACAGCCATTTCATGATCGACCTTGCCCTTTCACAAGGCCAGATCGGGCGCCAGCAAAGCATGGGCGCCCGGATGCAAATCGCATGGAGCGTGTTCAGCAAGGCGCCCAACAAGATCAAGGGCCTGACCCAGGTTTTGAAAATGGCGTTGGCCGGTGAAGACCCGATGCGTTCGGGCCAATATATGTGCCATTTCATCGTTGAAGGCTTTGACGCCGCCGATGCCGCCCACAAGGCCGAAAGGCTGCGCCGGATTATCGGCGACGATGGGCGCGAGATCGCCAACACGATCCCAGCCTTTGTTCGCACCATGCCTTTTGCACCGCTTGGCAATATCCTTGGTCCCGATGGCGAACGCTGGGTGCCGATCCATGGCGTGCTGACGCATGAACAGACCGTGCCGTTCCACAATGCGTTCAAGGCGATGCTGGACGCCCGCAAGGCCGACATGGACCGACTGGGCATCTGGACCGGGACCATGGCGTCTCCGGTCAATTCGGCCGGGTTCCTCTATGAGATCGCGCTGTACTGGCCCGATGCGCGCACGCCCTATCATCTGGAAACGCTGGGTGATGAATGGATCGCCGGGCTGAAAGACTATCCGGCCAATCCCGAGGCCAAGGCCTATGCCAATGAGCTGAAGGAAGCGATTGTCGCGCTGATGCAGGAGTATGGCTCTGGTCATTTCCAGATCGGTCGCGCCTATCCCTATCAATCGCGTCTGACGCCGCAAGCCTCGGTGCTGGTGCGCGCGCTCAAGGATCAGCTGGACCCCAAGGGCGTGATGAACCCCGGCGCGCTGGGCTTCTAATCTGCCGGACACAAAAAAGGGGGCGGGAAGGTTCAGCCTTCCCGCCCCCCTTTTTTGCCCCTAACCCTTACTTGGCGAAGGGATTGCGCGGCGCGGGCGGCTGCGGCGGGCTCCAACCGGCGGGAACCGGCGCGGGCTTCTGCTCGCGGGCATAGTTCTCAAGGCTGGAAAGCGACGGGCCGTAATCCGTTTCCGGCGCATGCAGCCACTTTTCATCCATCGCGCGCGCAGCCGCCACCAGATCCTTGGGCAGACCGGCAATACCGTTGGGGATGGTCGAGAAGTGGGTGAAATAATTCATATGACCCGGCGCCTGACCCATCAGCATCCACGGCAGCCAAGGCGTCACGCGGCTCCACGAACCGGTGTGGGGAATGTGCGTCAGATAGGGATTTTCAACGTCCTCTTTCTTGACCACATAGATGAACTGTTCCGACACACGGTTCATGAACCCCGAGCTTTCACGCGGCCATTTGTCCGGTTGCAGCGCGTTGGGATACATCATGTCGATCCCGGTGTTCAGGATCATCGTGCCTTCCGGACCCCACTGCCAATCCTGCAGGAACGGCTTGGGTTCGCGCTTTGCCGTCTGTAACCCGCCATAGCTGGGCGGTTCGGGCACGAATTCGCTGATGGTGAAATTGAACGGGTCATTGGCAATAGGCACGACCTTGACGCGCTCGCCAGTGTAGGGATTGTCCCATTCCTTCAGGATTTCATTGGTGTTGATGTCGCGATAGAACACGATTTCACGCAACAGGCGGCGCCACGAACCATCGGCCTGACGATTGATGCGGACGAAGGAGAAGCCTTCGACATTCATCAGCGGGCGCACAGGCTCATTGTCGCGCACGCCAAAAATCTTGCCACGGATCCAGCCGCACTTTTCCTTGCCCGGCGCAACGTCGGCGTCCAGACGGGCATAGGTATCGCGGGTCCACTTGGGGTCCTTGAAGTCGATCTTGGTCACAAAATCGATCGGCGGCTTGCCCTTGGGCGCTGCCTTCTTGGCCGCGGCCTCAGCCGCCGCCGGCACCAAGGCCGCCCCGGCAGCCATTCCGGCCATACCCAGCGCGCCGCGCCGACTTAGCTTCATATCGTCCATCTTCATCCGACTCCTAGTACGCCCAAGCGGGGGAACTTCCGGGGCGCAGTTTTCCGTATTCCCGCCGCCGCCACACGGCGGCAGGCTTACGCTGTCCACCAGACGGATAGCACATGCCCCGCCGCCTTGCCTTTGGCGCGCGTGCAACCCATCTCTTATATCAGAGCCCCTACCGATGGAGTCGAGATGCTCAACACGTTTCAGCAAGCGAGCCACAAGATGCTCCCCACCGCGACGGCCGATGAAGCCGCGCGGCAGGAATTTGCCAAGAGCCTCAAGGGCTTTGTTCAAAGCACCCTGCTCCCCGGCCTGACGCCGGTCTATAACACGCGCGTTTCGGCGGCCTTTGAAAAAGAACATGGCCGCAAGCCCCAGAACCGTCGCGACATCCGCAACGGCATGGTCAAGGACGCCTATTTCCAGCACTATGCCGCGACCAACCGTATCGCGCAGGAATTGCTGTGGGAATCGGTGAATGTCTCGGTCGATCGCCAATTGCCCGAACTGATCGAGCGCGCCCGTGAACTTTCGGCCAGCACCAAGGCGGAACTGCGCATCCCGCCCGATTTCGTGCCGCCGCGTTATGTGACGGCCTTTGACATCCACTGCATGCCCGGCGGCTATTGCAGCGAAGTGGCCAAGGATGACGTGGCCGCCGGCGCGCTCTATGATCGCGGTGTGTTCCTCTATGCGATGGGCTATACCGGCCCGGACAATGATGACATGGGCCGGTCGGTCTGCAACTATCTGCGCCGCAACGCACCCGATTTCAAACCGCGCCGCATCCTCGACATGGGCTGCACGGTGGGACACTCCACCTTGCCCTATAAGGAATATTTCCCCGACGCAGAGATCTGGGGCATTGACGTTGGCGTGCCTTGCGTGCGTTACGCCCATGCCCGCGCCGCCGGGATGGGGCTGGAGGTCAATTTCGCCGCGATGAATGCGGAGGAAACCACCTTCGAAGACGGCTATTTCGACCTCGTGGTCAGCCACATCCTGCTGCACGAAACCAGCGGCAAGGCCATGCCCCGCGTGTTTGCCGAAGCGCATCGCGTGCTGGCGCCGGGCGGTTTGATGATCCATGCTGACTTGCCGCCGTTCGACCTGATGGACCCGTTCACCCAGTTCATTCTGGACAATGAAACCTGGTACAATAACGAACCGTTCTGGGGCGCGATGCGCGATATGGACCAGATCGCTCTGGCCGAAAAGGTCGGGTTTGACCGCGCTGCCGTGAAATTCGACACCGCGCCGATGGCCGTGATGGAATTTGCCGCCGCCGCCGATGGTTACAGCCAGCAGGCCGCCGAAGATGTCGCCGAACGCGAATTCACCGCCGGCGAATTTGCCCCCGGCGGAGGCTGGGAAGTGCTGATCGCACGCAAGGCCGATGCCGCGGCTCTGGCTGCATAAGAGGATTGGACATGAACGATACGATGGACCGCCCTCACGTCATCCGTGACGCCAAGGGCAAGCGCCCCCAGTTCTATGACACCGACGGGCTGGATACGGCCATGTCGATGATCATGGTGCTGGCGAGCGAAATATCGACCCTGCGTGACCGTCTCGACAGCGCCGAACGCGCCGCCAAGGCACAAGGGATCGACCTGGCCGCCGGAATCGAGGCTTTGGTGCTGGATCAGGAAGCATTGGAGGAACGCGAAGCGCGCCGTCAGGACTTCCTTGGCCGCCTGTTCTATCTGGCCCGCAAGGATGCGCAGGAAGCGCGCGATGCGGAGACCGGCGCTGGCTTTGCCAAGACCATCGAGGAAATTGCAGAGCAGTAAGATGAGGATGCGAGAGACTTGTCCCTCGCGCTCCCGTTACTGTCTTTGTTGAACCAAGGGTTGGGCCTTGGTTTAAAATACACAGCGTCGCAGGCCAAAAAGCCTGCGACACTTATTTTTTCATCAGCCGAACCGGAAGGTCTGGCGACACAGCGCCATCCAGCTTGACCTGCGCACGCTTGTCACCCCGCCCGTAAGCGTTCAGGAACAGACCAGCGATACGGTTCGCATCCTTGATCCCCTGCACCGCAGGCGGGCCCTTTTGCGAAAAGTCACAGATCAGCCCGCCAAAATAATGGCTGACATCCGACAAAACCAGACCATAGCGATGTCCACCCGGTGCGGCGGCCTCATAAGCGTCGAGGTGCACTTTCCACCCATCCGCATCCGTTGCCGTCATGCCCGGCACCAGATCCAGTGTCCCGGTTTGCACTAGCGCAGGGACAGAAACCTTGCCGTAGCCTTCACGGGTGATCAGGACCGGAATGGCGGCGGGAGGTGAAAACGCTATCACCGCCTTGGCCATGCCATCGCTTTGCGGCCCGGCCCAGCCCTGCGGCGCCACACTTTGTGCCCCGCCCAGAACCAGCGCGGTCAGCCCGCCATAGGAATGGCCCACCGCCACATAGGGACGATGCCCAATATGCGCCGTCAAGGCCGCAAAATCCTCCAACCGCGCCTTCCAACTGGCAAGACCGGGAAATTTTGCCGTGTCGGGATGTTCGCGCGAATCCACATGCAACGGGGCCAGAACATGCCACCCCGCCGCGATCATCGGGCCAAGCAGCGCATCATAAAAGCGGGGCGATGATCCCGCGCCATGACTGAACAGGATCGTCCCGACGCTGTGGGCGGGACGCCATTCGGTGATGCGGACCTTGCGCCCGACTGCGGCCTCGATTTCGTACACATGCGATGAAGCCGTCGCCAGCGCGGGGATAGCCGCGCCAGCGCCCAAGGCCGCGCCCGATGCAATCAGGGCGCGGCGTGAAAAGCGGGGGCCGTTCACTTCAACGTCTTGAGATAGGCGATCACAGCCTTGCGATCCTCCGCCTTGGGCAATCCGGGGAAGAGCATGATCGTGCCCGGCACCACCTTGGCGGGAGCCAGCAGCCACTTGTCGAGATTGGCTTCATCCCAGGTCAAGCCGGCCTTGGCCATGGCGGGTGAATATTTGAAATTGGCGGCCGCGCCAGCCTTGCGGCCGAACACGCCCGACAGGTTCGGTCCAACCTTGGCCGGAGCGCCCGGCACCACCGCATGACATGCCCCGCATTGCAGGAACAGCAACTTGCCACGAACCGCCGGATTGGCGCCCTGCGCCTGCGCGCTGCCGGCCATCGTCATACCTGCCGCCAGGCCCAAGGCCAGAGCGGTCAGCCCCTTGAAACGCGAATCCACCATTCCACTTCCTCCATTCTACGAGGCGAGCGGCACCCATCAACGCCGCCCGTCCCTATCTTACATCTTATAGGTGAACGTTAGCTGCCAAGTACGCGGATCGCTCATGTAACGCGGGCGAACAACCGAGAAACCAAAGCCCGTGGTCCAGACGATCTGGTTGGTCAGGTTCTTGACATTGGCGCGCAGCGACCAGTTATCTTTGCCAAAACCCAAATAGGCGTTGGCAATCGTGGTGGCCGGAACATGACCGATATAGAGATTGTCCGGCGTCGAATAATAATCCGAACGCGCCGTGGTGTTCACACCCATCGACACTTCGCCGCCATGGGCCGGGACGCTGGCGTCGGCGCCGAACGATGCCTGATATTTGAACACATTGGTCATCGCATTGCCGACATAGGAACCAACGCCCGCGATCGTGGCCGATGATGCCTTGTACTTGCCGTCATTATACGTGCCATTGGCCCAGAGCGTCAGGCCGGTGATGGGCTTGATCGAGAATTCGGCCTCGATCCCCTTGTGGTCGGCGGCATAATTCTGGGTGATGAAGGCACCCGTGCCGGTCACGCCCTGTTGTTGCAGGCTGGAATAATCGTTGAAGAAGGCCGAGATGTTGAGCTTGGCCTTGCGGTCAAGGAATTCGGTCTTGAGGCCGATTTCATAGGCCTTCATCTTCTGCGGGGCGAAAGGCGAATTCAAAGCCACCGCATCGCTGGCCAGACCATTATAGCCGCCCGCCTTGAACCCTTCGGAAAAGCTGGCATAGGCCAGAATGCGCGGCGTGATCTGATATTCCAGCGCCGCCTTGGGCAGGAAAGTGCCCCAACTGTCCTTGCGATTGACCGCGATGCCGGTGATCGTCGCGTTCAGCTTCTTGTCGTCCTGCGTATAGCGACCGCCCAGCGAGAGCGTCAGTTTCGGCGTAAAGTGAATGCCGATCTGGCCAAAAGCGGCATAGGAATTGGTCTCGATGTTGAAGACCGTCGTCGAAGGCGTGAAGAAGATGCTGGACTTCAGCGTCTGGGCGCCCGTTTCACGGAAGTAGTAGAGACCGCCGACATAGCTGACCTTGCCGTCCAGAACATCGCCATGGAGCTGAAGTTCCTGACTGAACGAAGTGTCATGCAGCGACGAGGTACGGTCGAACAGCGAGGTATAGCCCGGCAGCGACAAGCCCAGCGCCGACCATGGCACGCCGCCCGAAAAATCCTGCGCCCAATTGTCGCGCAAATGGCTCCATCCCGTGATCGAGGTCAGCTTGGCATTGCCGACATCGGCCTCGATATTCAGATTGGCGCCATACTGTACCACTTTGGTAAAGCTTTTGGACGGGCTCAACACTGTTTGATACGAACCGCTGGTGGGGGTTACGGCCAGATAGTCATTGCCCGCATAGGTGGGGGAAAGGGCCGACGGATAAAGCCCATCACCATCCAGTGTCGAATAATAGCCCGACAGGCGCGCCGTCAGGCCGGACCCGACATAGGCCAGATCGCCCTTGATGCCGTAATAGTTTTCCGCGCCCACTTTGCGGGCCAGCGTGGCATTATACTGACGCCCGCCATCCTGACCGCGATACAGCGAGGAAACGCCCGCACGCCATACCCCGTCCGAGGAAAGCGGCGTGTTGCCAACCAGCTTGACACTGCGGCCATCCCAGCTGCCGGTCCCCACTTCCACTTTCAGGCCCGGCGTATTGCCCGGTATGCGGCTGACAATCTTGAGCGCGCCGGCCGAGGAATTGCGCCCATAAAGCGTGCCCTGCGGCCCGCGCAGAACCTCGATCCGTTCAATATCCAGCAGGTCGATGAAGGATGCAGCCGCGCGCGGCTGATACACATCATCGATATAGATGCCGACTTCGGGTTCAGAGGTGACATTCGCGCCATCCGTCACACCGCCGCCACGGATATAGGGCGTGATCCCCGCCGAACCGCCCGACACGGTGCGGATCTGGACATTGGGGGCAATCTGGCTGATGTCCTTGACGCTGGTGATGCCCTGTTTGGCGATCGTTTCCGAACCCAGCGCGGTGACGGCCACGGCCACCTTTTGCACGGTCGATGCGGTGCGCGTGGCGGTCACGGTGATCTCGGCATTGTCGGCAACAGGCGCCGTTTCGGCGGCCCTCGCTACGCCTGACATGCCCAGCGCAAGCAAAGCTGCGCCAGCATAAAAACGGTAAGAATTCCTCATGATGATGTCACTCCCCGTGCATGGTTTATCCCATGCATTCGCCGGGAAAACTTGCGTCAGATGACAGACCGAACCATCGCCGCAGGGGGCTTTCTCCGCAGAGCGGGCAGAAAATGTTCGCCCTGCGGAGAGGTGTACCGACATGGTGAAAAGCCACCTTGCGGCAAGGACTTATCCGCCAATTTCCGGCAGGCGATAGCGGCTGAACACCAGCAGGGCGAGACACTGCATCGCGGCTGGAATGGCGCTGTAAAGCAGAACGATTCCGGTGATGGCATGAGGAGTTTGCGCGGCCGCGCCGCCGGTCGATGAAACGAAGCCAAACGCGGTCATCACCAGCCCGGCAATAACCGGCCCCATGGCAAAGGCCAGCTTTTCAAAGGCCGAGAACAGGCCCGCAAAAACCCCTTCATTCGCCACGCCCATCAATCGGCGCTGATAATCGACCGTATCGGTCATCATCGAAAGCGCCAGCAGGATAAACCCGCCATTGACCATGCCGATGATCACCGCACGTACCAGAACCAGCACATGCTGCGTACCCAAAGCCTGGGCGCCAACATGCATCACCACATCATCGGCCGGCGTCGCCCACAGCCAGGTGACCGTCACAGCCACCCAAACCATGGCCGCAACCATATACGAACGCGGCTTGCCAATCCGGCGCGGCAGCCAGAGCCACAGCGGTTGCGCCGCAAGGCTGGCCGCCGACATGCACAGGATGAACATCGGGATCAGCCAGATCGCCTGAAGCGCGTAAAGGAACACAAAGCCGATCACCGTATAGGAAGCGGCCTGACCCACGTTCGAGACAAAACTGGTGGTCAGCAGCACAAGGAAAGGCTTGTTCTGGCGCACTACGGCCAATTGCTGGCGCAAATTACCCGGCACATCGCCTGCCATGATCAGAGGCACGCGGCGCAATCCGCTGGCCGTAATCAGCATGGAAACCAGACAGATCGCGCCCAGCACATAGCTCATCATGTGCCAGCCTTCTGCTGCGCCGCCGAAATGCTCGATGATCGGCTGCGCCACGCCCACCCCGATCAACACCCCAAACGTGGCAAAAAACATGCGCAGCACCATGATCCGGTTGCGCTGATGCGGATCACCCGACAATTCGGCCGCAATCGCCAGATAGGGCACCGAATAAATACTGAAGGCCGTCGAGCCGATAAAGAACAGCGCGCAGACCGTTGCCGCCGCCCAATAGGGGCTGGAAAAACTGGTGGCCGCAAACAGCGCCACAAACGAGGCCGCCGTACCAATGGCCCCGCCCAACAGAAAGGGCGTGCGGCCATAGAGCGCCTTGACCCGATCCGACCATGCACCCACCAGCGGATCGCACAGGATCAGCCACAATTTCGGCCCCAATACCACCAGACCGGCCAGCCAGGCCGGAACACCCAACATCGTGGTCATGAACAGAGGCAGCAACACGGCGGGCGTATCGCGGAACACTTGCGCGCCCAATTGCCCGATGCCATAGCGCAGCACGACGCCGGTTGGCACTTTATCGTGAAGCTCGGCTTGATTTGTAACAGGGGCGGATGACATCGCAGGCATTTCCTGTGGTTTTGGGGGATTGTTCGGTTGGCCCGATTGCACGGGCGCGCCCATCCGTATTCTTGCGCAAGAGGCCCGAACAAAGCGCCTCGCGCCAATTTTATCCACTGATCGGATAACGGGGCCTATTTTTCGGACCAATCGGTCAATTCAAACCACGCAGGCACCATATCCCATCGCATCAAGAGGAACATTCCGTCCCCGGCCCTTACCCAAAGATCCGCCGGCGGCCAGTCATCGCGCCAACGAAGACGATAGTGCCATGCATCAAATTGTCCGGCCGTCACCGACAGATCTTCCTGCCCCATATAGGCGACGGAAATCTGCATCGCCTGCATATGCAGATCCTCTTCGCCATTGGGCGAGATGGAGTTGGTGACGCATAGAATTTCACGATATTCACCCGGTGCGTCGGTCCCCCGCTGATGGATGATCAACGCGTCGCCGGACAAAGGGTGCAGCCCAAGATAGGGCAAGGCCCGCCCCAAAGGCAGATATTCTGCACCACAGCGCACACCGTGCCCATCGACATCAAAACGCATCAGACTTTCCGCGCCATCCTGCCAGATGCGGCAATATCCATCTTGGGGATGCCAATCATCGCCCATGCCGATGGAGACCTCGCGGATCAGTCCGATATCCTCCATCACGCAAAGCGCGCGCAGCAACCGTCGCCCCTGCGTTGAGATCAGGTCGAATGTCTCATGCCCCGTTTCGCGCCCCGTCGCATCGCGATAGGCAATCCGCCCGCACAGGATCATAGGGCCTTCAGGAATTGCGCAATGGCATCGGCCCATGCCTGCGGTTCCTCATCGCAAATGTCGATGCCGCCCCCTGCAATCTCGGCATAGGCGAAATCGGGCCGCATGGCCCGTGCCGTTTGTGCCCATGGATGGGTCATATCCCCCGTATTCGACAGGATCAGCACCGGCAGGGCCAATTGCTGCAAGGGCACAGTATGGTCATAGGCAAAGGCGGCCGTATGGCCATAGGCATAGGCCCCCATGGCATAGGCCTGCATCGCCTGAATCACATAATCGCTGATGCGATCCGGTGCGACCCTGCCTTCGGAAAGTCTCTCGCGGATGCGGGCGATATCCTGGAAATGCGCTCCCTCTGCCCGCGCGACAAAGGCAACTTCGCGGCTGCAAATATCCGTTGCCAACGCCTCACGCTCGGCATCGGGCAGGATCATCGGCCCATGGATGATCAAACCCGTAACACGCTCCGGACAGGCCAAGGCGAATTCGGTCCCCACCAGCGCCCCTGTGTGATGCCCCGCAACCCCGGCGCGCCCGACGCCCAGCGCGTCCAGCACCGGGGCAACACATTGCGCATAATCGACAATCGAAGGCTGTGAAGGCGGCGCGTCGGACAGGCCAAAGCCCGGCATATCGATGGCGACAGGCGCAAAGCCATGGGCGATCAACGGGTCGAAAACATTGTCAAACTGACCGCTTGCCATAATGGCCTGATGCAGCAGAACCAGCGGCATGGCACCGTCGCCCAGCGCAGATGCGGCATATTGATAATGGATTTGGCCAAAGGGACCATCGGTATAGGCGCGGCGCATGGGAACCTCCTGATAGGTCACAAGAGACTGCCCAGCAACGGACTTAATGCCCCGCCTGCTTCGCCAACTATCCGCACAGCGGACTGCGCCGCCCCCGCCATTGCCGCAAGGCCGCCCTGCTGCGCCAATTCGTTCCTTAACCCGCCCCACACGACCTTATTGCACCGAGGCACCATGAACAATCTGTCCGCCCGTCCCCTGACCTCGAAAGAGGAGTTTTCTCGAGGGTGGGGTGTCATTCTGGCCTCGACACTGGGTATCGGCTTGGGGATGGCGGCGGTGCCGACCTATTCGATGGGCCTGTTTGCGCCCCATCTGGTTCGCGAATTCGGCTGGTCGGTGGGGCAAATCATGGCGTCGATGTCGATCATCACGCTGATGTCGCTTTGGGCCGGACCGACTTATGGCGCATGGGCGGAACGTATCGGGGCGCGGCGGATCATTCTGGTGGCCATTCCGCTTTGGGGTCTGGGCTTTATCTCGCTTGCGCTGCTCAATGGTTCGTTGGTGCAGTTTTATCTGACCTGGCTGGCCATCGGGCTGGTGGGGGCCGCGACATTGCCCATCACCTTTACCCGCGCGGTCAACCGCGGCTTTGATAAGGCCAAAGGGCTGGCCTTGGGACTGGCTATGACCGGAACCGGCCTGTTCGGCATTTTCGGCAAGCCGTTTTTGGGTGCCATTCTGGCCGCCTATGGGTGGCGGCTTGGGTTTGTGGCGGTCGGACTTCTTCCCATCCTGATTGCCTTTCCCGCGGCATGGTTCCTGTTCCGCGAGGATGATCGCAGCCTGCCCGATGGCAACCATGTGCCGGTGGAGCGGCCCGGCATGACCGTGCCCGAGGCGCTGCGCGACTGGCGTTTCTGGTTGATCGCGGCGGCGTTGGTGCCCACATCCTTTGCCATGGGCGGGCCGGTGCCCAATCTGGAACTGATCCTCAAGGATGGCGGCCTGACGGCGGAGCAAGCGTTGACGGTTACGCCGCTGATCGGGCTTGCCGCGATTATCGGGCGGCTGGTGGGCGGCTGGTTGCTTGACCGCATCTGGGCGCCGCTGGTGGGTTTTGTCATCCTCTCCCTGCCTGCGGTCAGCCTGTGGTATCTGGGCAGCGGCCTTCTGGATGTTGGCAACGCGCGCCTTGCCACCTTTGTCCTCGGCTTCGCGCTGGGCATTGAATATGATATGGTCGCCTTCTTCGTCGCGCGTTATTTCGGGTTGCGACGCTATGGGGCCATCTATGGCTTGCTCTATGTCTGCTTTGCGGCCGGGGCCGGGTTTTCGCCGATGATTTTTGGCCATAACCACGACACGACCGGCAATTTCCACGCGATCCTGTCGGCATCGGCTGTGGCGCTTTTGCTGTCGGCGGCCAGCTTCCTTCTGCTGGGACGCTATCGTCAGTTCGAAAGGTAACCGCCCCGCGTCCTAGCGCTCGAACAGGCGGTCGGCCAAGGGTTCGCGCGCTTGCCAATGGCGCCGCGCCAGTTCGGGTTCATCGGCGGCTTCCTCTGGATAACCAAGGCACAGAACCGCCACCAAGGACCAATGGGCCGGTACGTCCAGCATGGCCGTCACGACTTGCGGGTCAAGGATAGATACCCATCCTATCCCGATCCCGCGAATACGCGCGGCCAGCCACATGGTCTGGATCGCCGCGGCACAGGAATAGCGCAGCATTTCAGGCATCGTGGCTATGCCAAGCCCATGGCCTGCCTGCGCCTGTTCATCGCAAAATACCGCCATCAATTCCGGCGCCTCGCGAATACCGTGCAACTTGAGCGCGAGATAGGCCTCCTCTTGCGCCCCTCCGGCATAGCGTCGGGCCGTCAGGGCCTTTTGCGCATCCACATGGGCGGCCAATCCTTCGCGCAGACCGGCGCTGCGCAAGCGGACAAAGCGCCACGGCTGTGCATTGCCGACCGATGGCGCCAAGGCGGCGCTGGCAAGCACTTCGGCCAAATCCTCCTCCGCCACCGGGCGCGGGGAAAAATGCCGCACATCCCGGCGCCAGCGGAGCAGTTGCATGAACTGCCCGGCAAAGGCCGCGTCAAATTGGGGCGGGCCCTCGCTCAAAACTCAATGCCCGCCTGCGCCTTCACGCCGGAGCGGAAGGGGTGTTTGACCATCGCCATTTCCGTGACCAGATCGGCCGCCTCCATCAAGGCGTCAGGCGCATTGCGTCCCGTCACGATCACATGCTTCATTTCCGGCTTGGCGCCCAAAACCTCCAGCACTTCATCCAAGGGCAGGTAATCATAGCGCAGCACGATATTGAGTTCATCGGCCAGAACCATATGATAGGCCGGATCGGCAATCATCCGCTTGACCTCTTGCCAAGCCACGCGGGCCGATGCGATGTCACGGCTGCGGTCCTGTGTGTTCCAGGTAAAACCTTCACCCATCGGCTTGAATTCGACATTGTCGGGAAAAGCGTCAAAGACTGCCTTTTCACCCGTGACCATCGCGCCTTTCACGAATTGGACGACGCCCACCTTCATCCCATGCCCGATGGCGCGCACCACCATGCCAAGGGCGGCGCTGGTCTTGCCCTTACCCTTGCCGGTGTGGACGATCAGCAGGCCCTTTTCACGGGTTTTGGTTTCCATGATCGTGTCGCGCGCGGCCTGTTTCTTGCGCATTTTCTCGGCATGGCGCTCATTATCAGTTTCCACCACTTCGTTCCCTTCGCATCAGATAGACATCCATGATCCAGCCATGCGCCGCGCGTAATTCCGCCCGACGTTCTGCAATGCGCGGCGCGGCCTCTCTCAAAGGCCCATGTTCGAGCGCCTCTTGCGGCATACCCAGATAGGCGCCCCACCAGATCGTGATCCCCGCCGGGTCCAGAACGTCAAAGGCACAGCCACCGTCCAGCATCACCACCAGAGTATCGAACCCATCGGGCCAGCCATATCGGCCCAGCAACCGCCCGGTGGTAATCACCAAAGACCCCGCCAGAGGGTTGAGCGGAATGGCATGGGCTGCGGTCAAAGCCTGAATGCTGGTGATGCCGGGGATGACCTTGACCGCCACCTCCATCCCGCCTGCCATCAACCTTTCGGCAATCCGTAGGCTGCTGTCATAGAGCGAGGGGTCTCCCCAGACGAGCAGGGCCATCCGCCCGCCATGCGGCAAATGCAACGCCATCTGATCCCGCCAAGCCTGCGCAATGGCATCGTGCCATTCATGCACCGCGCGCCCATATTCGGCCCCGCCGTCACGGACGGGCATGTCGAATTCGACAATGCGGGCGGTACGATCGAGAAACTGCGCACAAATCTCGCGCCGCACATCGACTAACTCCTCTTTTCCCTCGCCCTTGCGCGGCAAAAGAATCAGCTCCGCATCCCGCATGGCCCGCACCGCCTGCGCCGTCAGATGGTCCGGATTGCCGGTGCCAATGCCGATCAGGAACAGTTCCATCATACCGGGGCTATCATGTGAAAAAAGCTGCCCGTGACATGGCCACGCCATGATCCGGTTTCAGCGACAGCCGCACCATTGGCATCGGTGACATGGGCCAAAGGTGCATCGCGCTGATCCACGATGGTGGAATAATGAAACTCATGCCCGCGCCATGACGATCCCGCCGCAATCCCGCCGATTGGGGCCAACAATTGCGCCTGACGATAGCCAAGGTGCATCTTGCGTTTGGCATGGCTGGTTGTCAGGCTCAAAAGGCCCGCCATGGTGTGACGTTCCCCGTTCTTGTCGATCAACCCTTCGCCCAGCACCATATAGCCACCGCATTCGCCATGAACGGGCCGGGTTTGCGCATGACAACGCAGGCCGGACAGAAAGTTCTCCGCCGCCGCAATCCGCCCGCCGTGCAATTCGGGATAGCCGCCCGGCAGCCAGACCAGATCGGCGTCCTTATCCGGCGCCTCGTCCGCCAAAGGCGAGAAGGGCAGAACCTGCGCGCCCGCCGCCCGCCATCCAGCCAGCAGATGGGGATAGATAAAGGAAAACGCCTCATCCTGCGCCAAGGCAATCCGCTGAGCTGGGGGCTGACCGAATGCCGAACCCGGCACGCTATCAACCCTGCCTTGCGACGCTTGGCGTAGGGCCACCAAATCGACATGCTGACGCAGGAAATCGGCATAGTCATCCAGCTTCCGGTCAAGGTCGGCATGCTCGACCGCCTGTACCAACCCCAGATGGCGTTCGGGCAGGGTCAGATCGGTCCGGCGTGGCAACACCCCCAGCACCGGGATGCCCACGGCCTCCAACCCCTTGCGGATCAGGCTTTCATGGCGCGCACTGGCAACACGGTTCAGGATGACGCCGGCGAAAGGCAGATCGGGATCGAAGCGGTGAAACCCCAAAGCCGTGGCCGCCGCCGATTGCGCCTGACCCGATGCGTCAAGGACCAGCACCACCGGCCACCCCAGCCGCCGCGCGAGATCGGCGCTGGCCCCATTGCCCCATGCGCCCGCCGCCGCCACGCCGTCGAACAGGCCCATCGACCCTTCGGCCAGCACCATGTCCGCGCCGACGCAATGGGCGGCAATGGAGTCCATCAACCCTTCGCCCATGGCCCAACTGTCCAAATTGAATGATGGCCGCCCGCATGCCGCGCGGTGAAAGGCCGGATCGATATAATCCGGCCCGTTCTTAAAAGGCTGAACCACCACCCCATCCTGCCTCAGCGCGCGCAGCAGGCCCAGCATCACTGTGGTCTTTCCCGCCCCGGATGAGGGCGCGGCGATCAAAAGGCCCGGAACACTCATTCCTCGACCCCCGCGAAACGCGATGCGGCATTCTGCGGGCGAAACCGACGGTCATAATTGGCGGCATAGAGGCTGCTCTCCCCAAACCCGTCGGCGTTCAGAACCGGGCCGACAAGGATTAGCGCAGTGCGCTCCATTGTGCCCGCCACGGCATCCGCGACCGTGGCCAAAGTGGCTCGCACAATCCGCTGATCGGGCCAGCTTGCGCGCCACACCACCGCGACCGGGCAATCACCGCCATAGGAAGGGGCCAGATCCTCGACCACCTTGGCCAGATTGTGAATCGAGAGGTGTATGGCCAAGGTCGCGCCGCTCATCGCAAAATTGCGCAGGTTTTCGCCCGGCGGCATCGAACTGGCCCGCCCCGGCGTACGGGTCAGGATCAGCGATTGCCCCAGTTCCGGCAGGGTCAATTCGCATTCCAACGCCGCCGCCGCCGCCGCAAAGGCAGGCACGCCGGGGGTCATGGTAAAAGGAATATCCATCGCGCGCAGCCGACGAAGCTGCTCCCCCATGGCCGACCACACCGAGAGGTCACCCGAATGGAGCCGCGCCACATCCTGTCCCCGCGCATGGGCCTGCGCGATTTCCGCCATGATCTGATCCAGCGAGAGCGGCGCTGTGTTGACGATATGCGCGCCGGGGGGACAATGGCCCAACACCGCCTTCGGGATCAGCGATCCGGCATAGAGACACACCGGACTGGCCGCGATCAGGTCGCGCCCGCGCAGGGTCAGAAGATCGGGCGCGCCCGGCCCCGCGCCAATGAAATGAACGGTCATAGGATGTGCCCCTCGGCAATGGCGCATGTTGCCATGCGGTCGATGGAAATGCGGCGCGGATGGATCAGACGGGCGCCCGCACCACCCCCGGCCAGAGCGGCGGCTTCGGCCACGCTGCCTGTGCCTCGCGCGGCCTGGCTATGCTTGGAAACGGTTGCGGTCCGGGCGGCGCGCAAAGCCTCTGCGTCGAGCCCGATGACCGGCAATCCGATTTCGCGGGCCAAAGGTTCCAACGCGCCGAGCTTATCCTTCGCCGTGGCCAGATGGGTGATCTCCACCGCCCCATGCCCCGCCAAGGCGCAACGCAGGGACGCAAGTGAAGCGCCCCCGCGAAAGCCAAATCCGGCCACGATCATGACGCCCCTCATCGCGTGACGCTCCATTGCACGATGGGATAGCGGGCCTTCCACCCGCGACGGGGGCCGATGGGTGCGGCATCGGACAATTCGATGCGCAGCAAAGTCCCGCCCTTTGCCCCATGCCAGAGTGTCAGCAAGGCTTCGGTCTCCAGCGTGACCGCATTGGCCACAACCCGCACGCCCGCCGGCAACCGATCCCACAAAGCCTCCAACATGGTTTGAGACAGGCCCCCGCCGATAAAGACAGCATCGGGCAAAGAACCTTCGGGCAAGGCGTCGGGCGCTTTGCCCTGCACCACGGTCAATCGCGGCACGCCCAATTGAACGGCATTCGCCCGCGCTCGGGTTGCCCGGATGGGGTCGGCCTCCACCGCAATCGCCCGATTGGCGCGGTGGGCCAGCAACCATTCAATAGCAACCGAGCCGGAGCCCGCGCCAATATCCCACAACAATTCCCCCGCGCGCGGGGCCAGAGCCGACAGCGTCAGGGCGCGAATGGGGGACTTGGTTATCTGACCATCATGGGCGAACCAACTGTCGGCCAAACCCGGTGTTTGCGGCAAGGCTGCGCCATCACCGGCAACATCGACGCCCACGGCAACGGGGTGAACGACATCGGTGAAATCATAAACCGCCGCGAAAATTTCACGCAGCCTTTCGCGTGGCCCGCCCAAAGCCTCCATCACATGAAGGCGTGACGCGCCAAAGCCCAGATCATCGAGATAGGCCGCCAATGCGCCCACCGCATCGCCGTCACGCAACAGGACGATAATCCTTTGCCCCCGCGCCACATGCGGACGCATTGTTGTCAAAGGCGCGGCATGAAGCCCAAGACACACAACGTCCTGTACCCCCCACCCCAATCGCGCCGACGCCAGAGTAAATGTCGATGGCGCGGGATGGGCCACCCATTCATGGCGTTCCAGATGCCGCGTCACGCTGAGCCCAGCGCCAAACCAGAACGGATCGCCCGATGTCAACATCACCACCGCCCGCCCGCGATGTTGCATCAGTCGCGCGATTCCATCGGCAAAAGGCGCTGGCCATTCGATGGTCGGGGCATTAAGAGCCTGCAAAAGAGCAAGATGGCGCGGCGGGCCGATCACCACGTCCGCATGCGCCAGCGCTTCGCGGGCCGCGGGCGAAAGGCCGTCGGCCCCGTCCTCCCCCATGCCGATGATCGTCAACCAGGGCGCAGGATCAGCCATGAACCACATCCTCATTCTGGGCGGCACGACCGAAGCAAGCGCTCTGGCCCGACTGCTGGCCGACGCGGGTATGCAGGCCACGCTCAGCTATGCCGGACGCACGCAACATCCGCGCCCCCAGCCAGTGCCGGTGCGGATCGGCGGATTTGGCGGTGTTGACGGCCTGATCCGCTTCATCCGTGATGCGGGCGTCACCCATCTGGTCGACGCCACCCACCCCTTTGCCGCCCAAATGAGCGCCAACGCTGTCGCGGCGGCCAAACAGGCCGACATCGCCCATATCGCCCTGACCCGCCCCGCGTGGGCCGCGCAACAAGGCGACCAATGGACCCATGTCGCCGATATGGATCAGGCCATTGCCGCCATCGATGGACCGGCGCGGCGCGTCTTTCTGGCCTTGGGCCGAATGCATGCCACGGTTTTTGCCGTCCATCCCCAGCATCATTACCTGCTGCGCTTTGTCGATGCGCCCGATGTGCCGCCGCCTTTGCCTCGGCACAGTCTGGTGGTGGATTGCGGCCCTTTCTCCGTCGCGGGTGATCGCGCATTGATGGAGGAGCATCGCATCGACCTGATCATCTGCAAGAATGCAGGCGGCGTTGGGGCGCAGGCCAAGCTGATCGCGGCGCGCGAATTGGGTCTGCCAGTGTTGATGATTAATCGCCCCGCATTGCCCGAAAGGCGCGAGGTACACAAACCCGAAGCGGTGCTGGACTGGATTCTTCACGACGCCACCTCTGCCATTGAGCGGGGGGTGTAGAGGATCGGCCCGCGCGGGCGCTCGATGATCCGCGTTTGGCTTGACCCGACGATCACCATCGTGCGCATATCGGCCATTTCCGGCGTTGCGGATTGCAGGCCCACGACGCGCAACACTTCATCCGGCGTTGATACGGCGCGGGCGAACAGGACGGGGCGATTATCGCCGCAAACCTCCCGCAGGACGGCGAGCACGCGTGAGAAACCTTCAGGCCTAGATTTGGATCGCGGATTATAAAACGCCATCGCGAAATCGGCCTCAGCGGCCAGACGCAGCCTCTTTTCGATCACAGCCCAAGGTTTAAGATTGTCCGACAGGTTGATCGCACAAAAGTCATGCCCCAATGGCGCGCCCGCACGAGCAGCAGCGGCCAACATGGCGGTAATCCCCGGCAAGACCCGAATATCCAGATCGCGCCAGGCGCTCTCCCCGCCCTCTAACGCCTCAAACACGGCCGAGGCCATGGCAAAAACCCCCGGATCACCCGATGAGACCACCACCACCACCCGCCCTGCCGCCGCTAGGGTCAGGGCATGGCGCGCACGGTCCAATTCCACCCGATTGTCCGACGGGTGCAGCGTCAATCCATCGCGCGGCGCAATCCGCGCGACATAGGGGATATAGCCGATCACATCCGCCGCCTCGGCGATGGCCGCGCTGACCTCTGGCGTGATCATGGCGTCGTCGCCCGGCCCCAGACCGACGATGGAGAGGCGACCGCTCATGGCCGACGCCCCTGTCCATGGATCAAAAGGATCGAGAAATAGGGCGTCACCTCATCGGCCTGCGCCAAAGGCGTCACCCGCTGGCCCGGCATGGCGGCATATTCGACCAGCCACGCGCTGTCCGCTCGTCCGGCAGCGGCAATGGCGCGGCGCAATTTGGGCATGTTGCGCCCGATCTTCATGACCACCAGCGCGTCCGTATCGCGAATGCGGCGCACCAGTTCTTCTTCGGGCAAAGTCGCCATCGCCACGGTCAGGACATCGTCGCCCCACGTGATCGGCATACCCGTCGCATTCCACGCGCCCGCCATGCCGGTAATGCCCGGCACGACCGATACCGGCGCCACGCCCGACAGGCGCGTGTGCAAATGCATGAAAGAGCCGTAGAAAAACGGATCCCCTTCGCACAGGACCACAACATCGTCGCCCGTCCCGGCAATATCCAGCAGCCTCTGGGTACATTGCGCGTAGAATCCCGAAAGACATTCATTATAACGCGGATCGGTCAGCGGAATTTCGGTGGTCACCGGATATTCCATCGCGATTTCAACCGCATCGGCGCGCAACATGCCATCGGCAATGCGCCGCGCCTGTCCGGGGCGCCCCGCCTTGCGGAAATAGGCGATGTGGCGCGTGCCGCGCACCAGTCGATCGGCGCGCACGCTGAGCAAATCGGGCGCACCGGGGCCAAGGCCGACGCCGTGAATGGTGCCGATGATCATTCCGCGCGGCTCGCCAATGCGTTGATGGCGGCCACGGTGATCGCGCTCCCCCCCAATCGCCCTTCAACGATACAGCATGGGGCGGGTATCGCGTTCCATAAAGTATCCTTGGATTCCACCGCGCCGACAAAGCCCACCGGGCAGCCGATTATCGTGGCTGGGCGTGGACATTCCGGTTCCTCCAACATGTTGAGCAGGTGGAACAAGGCCGTAGGCGCATTGCCGATCGCTACGACTGCGCCCTCCAGATGGGGACGCCATAATTCCAGCGCGGCGGCGGATCGTGTGTTGCCCATAGCCATCGCAAGGGCAGGCACCTGCGGGTCATGCAGGGTACAAATCACCGCATTATCGGCGGGCAGGCGCGCCCGTGTCACCCCTTCGGACACCATCCGCGCATCGCACAGGATCGGCGCCCCGCCCGCCAGTGCCGCCCGCGCCGCATCCGCAAAACCGGGCGAAAAACGGATATAGGGGGCCAGAGCCACCATGCCCGCCGCGTGGATCATACGCACCGCCACCGGCTCTTCCGAGGTAGAAAAGCGCGCCAGATCAGCCTCCTCGCGGATCGTCGCAAAGGATTGGCGATAGATCGCCGCCCCATCGGTTTGATAGGCGTAAGGCATCAGGCTACTCCGAAATGCGAGAGGATTTGGGCTTCATCAAGGCCGGCAAAGCAGGCGGGCGCCCCGGCGACGGCGCAAAAGGCCAGATCGAATCGGCCATCACAGCCGGTTATCGTGACATCGGCCTCCTTCGAACGCGCGCATCCTTTGGCGCAGCCGGAGACATGAAGGCTGCCGCCCAAATGCAGGGCAAGCGCGCGCGCCAGTGGTCTGGTCGCCACGCTGGCCTGCGGACAAAAAGGGGCGCCGGAACAGGCATCGACCCGCAACAAGGGGTCGGTGGGACGGGATAGCCAATCTCCGTCCAGTTCTCCCCCCTCTGCGACAAGAACGCGCCAGGGCGTGATGCGCAACGCAAGATCCCCTATGGCCGCGGCCAAATCCTCGGCCTTTATATGGCCAAAGGCCGCGCCATAGGCCATGCCCATCGCACATGGCCCCGGCGCAATGATGGGACGAGCGGCGACGGGACGGATCGAGCCTTGCGCCCATGGCGGCATCGGGGCCAAGTGCCGCGCCATGCGTTTGGATTGCAGCCCCCCGCTTTCGACAAACCAGTTGGCCAGCGCGATCAGCGCATCAGCCTCGCCGCCATTTTCCAACGGCGCGCCCGAATCTTGGCCATCGGCCCGTAGGATCAAGCCCCCCGTTTCGCCGCGTTCGACCCGAAAATCACCAGATTGCCCCATCAAGATCGGCGCCGCGCCAGCATCGATGACAAACCCCGCCTTGCCCGGCAAATCGGGCCAATCATCGATCCGGGCCAACAAATCGCGCGCGATGCGGCAGGTATCATCGCCCTCCTGCCAATCTGGGGCGACCAGCACATTACGCTTGCGCTCCTGAACCGCGTCGGCATCAACCAACCCATGGCCGATCAGGTCGCGAAGCAGGGCGGGCCAGACTTCGCTGCGCACGCCCCGGATCTGGAAATTGGCGCGGCGCGACAGGTCGATCATGCCATTGCCATAGGTCATGGCCAGACCGCACAGGCTGTGCAACCGATCCGCCGTCATCCGCCCCAGATAGGGTTTGACCCGAACCAAAAGGCCATCGCCCGCCGCCATCGGATGCCACGCATCGGGGCACCATCCCTGCACCTTGAAGCCGGTCATGCCTTGCCCTCCGACAGTTTCAGATTGGCCAGAATGGCGTTGCGGCGCGTCGGCCACAGACCTGCGGTATAGAGCGCGGCAAACCGGGCCTCGATCGCGGCCAGCGCCAGTGGATTTTCAAGGGCCATAAATTCACGCACATCGCTTTGGCCAAGGGTGGCCTCGTAATAGAGGTCGAAAAGTTGCGGCGGCACATGGCCCGCCAGATGGGCAAAGGCGCCCAGATGATCGAGCGTGGCCGAAATTTCCGCCGCGCCGCGAAAGCCGTGCCGCATCATGCCCGCGATCCACCCCGGATGCGCGGCGCGGGCGCGGACAACGCGCGCGATTTCCTCGGTCAGGGCGCGCGCAACGGGGCGCGCCGGATCGCGGCTGTCCAGATGATAGAGTGCCGCATTGCCCCCGGTGATCGCCTGGGCAGCGGCAAAGCCGCCTTCATGCGCGGCATAATCGGCCGCCAGCAACAGATCGCTTTCCGCCAAATCCTGAAGGTGGACAAAGGCATCGGCCCCGGCCACGCGGGCGCGCAGGCCACCGGGATCGGACGCCCCTTCGCCATGATCGAGCGCAAATTGCGACGCCGATAGCCACGCCTCTCCTGCCGCCCGGCGCGCCTCCTCGGTATAGACCTCTGTCGCATCGCCCATTGACAGACCATAGCGACCACGCGGCGGTCCATACACACGCGCCCCGGCGTCTTTTCCGGCAAAGGGGTTCCAGTCATCCGGTTCATCGCGCCGGGACAGCGCCCGTACCGCCTGACCAAAGAGCAGGGGCAGCATCGGAAAGGCATCACGAAACAGACCCGAAACCCGCAAGGTCACATCGATGCGCGGCCTGTCCATCATGGCCAGAGGCAGGATCTCCAATCCTGTCACCCGGTCCGAGGCCATATCCCAGACCGGCTTTGCCCCCAGCAAATGCAGCGCCACGGCAAATTCCTCGCCGGCCGTGCGCATCGTCGCCGAACCCCAAAGGTCCACCACCAAAGCCTTGGGGTAATCGCCATGATCCTGCAAATGACGGCGGATCAATTCCTCGGCCAGCACGACGCCCTGCGCATGGGCCGCGCGCGAGGGTACGGCCCGTGGGTCAATCGTGTAGAGATTGCGCCCCGTCGGCAAAACGTCGCTCCGCCCGCGAAAGGGAGAGCCCGACGGTCCCGGCGCCACCCTTTGCCCCGCCAGAGCGGTCAAAAGGCCCCGGCTTTCGGCTTCGCCATATTCGCCGCGGCCAAAGATGTGGAGGCCGTCGCCAAACTGGCTCTCCTTGATGTCACACACGAAGCGGTCGATGCGGGTGATGACCTCCATGGGCGTCGCATCGGGATCAAGGCCCAGTTCTGCCTCCAGCCCCAAAGCTCGTGCCTCATGGACAATGTTGGCCTGCAACCGGGTCCGACGCGCGGGATCAAGACCCCCGGCATTGGAAAATTCATCCAGTAGCGCCTCAATCCGGCCCAGCCCTGCGCCTTGGGCGCTGGTGCCCATCGGGGGCGGGACGTGGCCAATGGTAACGGCGCCGATCCGGCGCTTGGCCTGCGCCGCCTCGCCCGGATCGTTGACGATGAAGGGATAGATGACCGGCAAGCCTGCGGTCAGCACTTCCGGCCAGCATTGATCGGAAAGCGCGACCGCCTTGCCCGGCAACCATTCCAGCGTGCCATGCGCCCCGATATGGACCATCGCGTCGAAACCCTGCGCCCTGAGCCAAAGGTAAAAGGCGACATAGGCATGGCGCGGGTGGCGCGAGAGGTCGTGATAATCGCCATCGCGCGCGGCCCTTTCGCCTCGTTCGGGTTGCAGGGCCACCATCGCATGGCCAAGGTTGATCGCCAGGAAGCGAAAGGCCCCGTCGATAACGGCGGGGTCATCCTCGGGCGCGCCCCAGCAATCATGGATAGCCTGTTGCAAAGGCGCGGGCAGATCGGCCAAGGCCCGCCGATATTCCGAGAGCCGCCAAGACAGCGTCTGAGCCTGCAACGCCATGGCCAGATCAAGCCCCGGCGTGACGCAATATCCCGCCTGTGCCATGTCGGCCACAATGGCCTGCGTCGAGGAGAGCGCATCGAGCCCCACCGCATGGGCCATCGCCTCGGGCCGCCCCGGATAGGTGGATAGCACGAGCGCCACGCGCCGCTCCGTCACAGGCTTGGCCGCCAGAGCGATCCAGCCCGACACTTTTTCGACAATGGCGGCGACACGGTCACTTTGCGAAAGATGCCGGTTTCGGGCAAAGCCAAGCGCAGCATCGCGCGGATCCCCGGCCTTGAAACTGGCCACGCCCATGAACACCCGGCCATCGATTTCGGGCAGGACGACATGCATGGCCAAATCGGCGGGAGATAGTCCGCGCGCCCCCTCGGCCCAAGCTTCTTGGCCAGAGGTCGCCAATGCGATCTGGAACACGGGCGACCCGGCAATATCAAGCGGGCTGTGCCCATGTTCATCAAGCGCCGAAAAGCCCGTGGCATTAACGATGGCGACGGGGGATAGCTGGCGCAGCCACGCCTCTATCTGTGCCTTCGCCGCAGGCTCCTTGAGCGAGGGCGCAAAGAGCGAAAGCGCGGCATAGCCCTTGGCCTCAAACCCGGCGTGGAGGGCGATAAAAGGATCGAGGTCATCGGCAACCAGATAAGACCGATAGAAAATGATCACGACCAGCGGCTTGTCGAAATCGCATGCCGCCGGATCGCACAGACCCCTTGCCGGGTGCCATGCCCCCACCGTCGGCAAAGGCTCAAAAGGCTCCACCCGCCGATCCGTCAGACCCGCCGCCCCGGCCAGCAAGGTCAAAGCCCCATAAGCCCCATCCGCCCCGCCCGCATCACACATCGCCGCCAGATCGTGCAATATGGCGGGGGGCAAGGTCGAAGCCTGCGCCAACCGATCATCGGGCCGCCCATCTCCGGGCAGAACAGCCAAGGCAATCCCTTGATTGCGCGCCAGCAATTCGACCTGTTGCAAGCCATAGGGCCAATAGGCCGCGCCCCCGATCAACCGGATCAGAATCGCCTTGGCCCCGGCCAGCGTCCGCTGGATATAGGTGTCGACCGACAAGGGATGCTGTAAAGAAGCGATATTGGCGAGGCGAAGTGTCGGGAAATCCGCGTCCTGCGCCCGCGCCTTGTGCCACCCGCCCGCAAACGCGCCCAGATCGCTGTCCGAAAACGACAGGACCACCAGATCCGCGGGCGATTGCCCCAGATCCTGCGGGATGGCGATTTCCTCCATCCCGTGCGTTTCGCGGAAAATGACATGCATCGGGTGATCAGTCCGCCAGAGCGGCGAGGATCGCAGTCGGCTTTACATGGTCACGCTCGGCAATCGCGACCAGAGTGGTCTGACGTGGCTCACCCATGCGCCACGGGCGGTCATATTGATGGCGCACGCGACCGCCTACGGCCTGAATCAGCATGCGCATGGGCTTGCCCTGAACCGCCGCATAGCCTTTGACGCGCAGGATTTGTTGCTCGCGGGCCAGAGCCTCGATCCGGGCGACGAGATCAGCGGGATCGGCAATCTCACCAAAGCTAACCACCGTGCTGTCGAAATCATCGTGTTCGTGGTCATCTTCGCCATCATGGTGCGATGGGCGCGCGGCAATGTCATCTTCCGCCGCAGCGCCAAGGCCGAGGATGATGCGCGGATCGACCGAGCCTTCGGCCAATTCGATGATGGGAACAGGTTTGGCCGAAAGATCAGCAATGATCGCACGGGCCTTGGCCACGGCGTCTGGTCCGGCAAGATCAATCTTGGTCAACAGCACCATGTCGGCGCAGGCCAGCTGATCCTCGAACACTTCGGCCAGCGGCACTTCATGATCAAGCCCCGGATCGGCAAGGCGCTGCGCCTCCAGCGCGTTCAGGTCGGGGGCAAAACGCCCCTGCGCCACGGCTTCGGCATCGGCCAGAGCCAGCACGCCATCGACCGTGATCCGGCTGCGAATGGCGGGCCAGTCAAAAGCCTTGAGCAGGGGTTTGGGCAAAGCCAGGCCCGATGTTTCGATCAGGATATGGTCCGGGCGCGGATCAAGCGCCAGCAGTTTTTCCACCGTCGGGATAAAGTCATCCGCCACCGTGCAGCAGATGCAGCCATTGGCCAGTTCGACGATATTTTCCGCCGGGCAATCGGGAATGGCGCAGGATTGCAATATGTCGCCATCCACCCCCAGCGTGCCAAATTCATTGACCACCACGGCCAGCCTGCGCCCGCCCGCGTTGCGGATCAGATGGCTGATCAACGTGGTCTTTCCCGCGCCCAGAAAGCCGGTGATGATGGTAACGGGCACTTTGGCCAGATCGGCCGCCAATGCGTTCATGGTCATAACTTCCCCGCGCGCCGAAACGAGACCCAATTCAGGCCTCGGAGCGAGAACAGGCGGGGGCTTGCCGGAAAATCCGGTCGGCGCGCGACGGCGGGCCGACGCGCAAAGCGCCCGACACCACGCAACCCGTGCAGCCCCAGCCGCACAGTTTCGTCGCTCAGACGGAAGTTGACCGTGCCGTGACCATCCCCTGGACCAAGGCAAGAGCGACCAGAGCGCCGGCAGGTCTCCTGGCTCGCGGGTCACAGCTTGATGCACGCCTTCCCAGATCTGCATAGCAAGACCCAGTGGCCGCCCCGCGTGGGGCATGTGCATCGCGCTATCCGCTTACAGTTGCAGGGACAGCCGCGGATTTGGGCCGTTTCCGGCCCGCACCGCATTCCCGATTAAGCCCTTTCAGGCACCGGCGCGATCATGTGAGGGGCAAGCCCTCGATTGAGGATCTAGCCCATAAGAACGCCCGGCGCAATCACGGCGCGGGCGAAATCTCGATTTCATCCAACCGCTTCCAGCGATAGATCGCGAAACTTATGATCCAACAGGCGGCAAACAGGCCGATGATCGAAAAGCCCAGATTGTTGAAATTGCGCCCCAATCTCGCCACCATACCCCATGGCCATCCGGTCAGGCTCAGCTTATCGCCGATCAGGGCCAGCGTCTCGATCCCGCCAATCACGATCGCCACAAGGGCCGACATCATCGTAATGGTGATGTTGTAGTAAAGCTTGCGAACCGGCTTTACAAAGGCCCATTCATAGGCCCCCACCATCATCACACCGTCCAGCGTATCGACCAGCGCCATCCCGGCCGCAAACAGCGCGGGCAGGACCAGCAACCGGCCCAGAAACATACCACTGGCCGCCTGATTGGCCGAAATGCCAAGGATGGCGACCTCGGTCGCGGTATCAAACCCCAGCCCGAACAGAAAACCCAGCGGCGCCATATGCCATGGCCTCGAAATCAAACGAAACATTGGCCCGAACAGGCGCGAGAGTATCCCGCGCGACACCGGCAACATATCCAGATCATCGGCATCGACAACGCCCCCGGCGCGAACATGGCGAAACTTGGCCCAGACAGAGCGCAGGATGGCCAAGTTCATCCCCGCAATGGTGAACAGGAACAGGGCCGAAACCGCCGTCGCGATCATGCCGCCCAAATCCTTGAACGCGCTGAACCGCGACAGCGCACTGGCGGTCAGGGCAACGCTGATCGAGGCAACGGCGATGATCCCGGAATGGCCCAGCGCGAACCAGAAGCCTGCGGAAATCGGGCGCTGGCCTTCCTGCATCAATTTGCGGGTGACATTGTCGATGGCGGCGATGTGATCGGCATCGACCGCATGGCGCAGCCCCAAACCCCATGCCAAAAGGGCCGTGCCCAACATCAAAGGCTGCGCACCGAACAGGGCAAAGGCCCAGACCCAAGCCATAATATTGGCCGCCACCAAACCGGCCATCATCGCGCCGATACGCCAGCGCAAAGGCGCTGACAAAAATCTCTTTCTCACAAGCAGGAACCCCCGGCCTTGAACGACACAGCCGGACCTTTCGCAAAGCGCCGCGCGCCCTGCGTCCATTCCGACCAACACACGTCGCTCAGACGGAGTTCACCGTGCCGCGGCCATCCCCTGGGCCAAGGCAAGAGCGACCAGACGCCGGCAGGTATCCTGGCTCGCGGGTCAAGGCTTGATGCATGCCTTCCCAGACCTCGCATGATTTAGCGTCCGGCCCAGTGGCTGCTTCCCCCATGTGTGAGGAAGCCTATGCATCGCGCTCACCGCTTACAGTTGCAGGGACAGCCTCGGCCTCGGGCTGGACAGGCCAGCCCTCACCGTGTTCCCGAATTAAGCCCTTTCGGGCACCGGCGCGATCTTTTGCCCGGAGCCAAGCCCCGGACAGATCGGTTCTTACGCCAAAGCCAGTCTAAAGCAATCCCTTTGAAAAGGTTCAGTCCTGAGTGCGGTAAGGCCCAAGCAACGCGATCAAAGCCACCACCAACGCCAGTCCGGCGGCCGATGCGCCCAACGCCAGGCCATAGCCGCCCGTGCGATCAACACTGAACCCCACCAACATCGGGCCAAGTGCCGCACCAAGGCTGAATGTGCCCAGAATGACGCCATAGGTCGCGCCATAGTTCTTCATCGCGGCATAGCGACTGGTGAAAAACGCCAGCATATCAACCTCGGCGCCCGCGGCCAGCCCCAGCATCAGCGCAGCCGGCAACACCGGTCCGCCCAGCCCCAGCAAGATGCACGAGCCCACCGGCATGGCCAAAAAGATTGCGGCGACAAAGGGCGCATAAAACCGGTCGAACAACCAACCCACGATCACCCTCGCCGCAATCACCGCCAGACCGATGCTGGCCGCCATCTTGGCCGCCAAAGCGGCGTCCATCCCGCGATCAACCAGCAAGGGAACCAGATGAATGATCAACCCGGCCACAATCACCCCCACCAAAAAGGCAATGGCCAGCAACATGAAGATCGCCCGATTGCGTTCAAAATGTCCGGCATGGCGCTTTTCCGGCGTCGGCGCTTCCCGACTTTGCAGGAACGAGAGAGGAATCCCGACAAGGGCCGCCGCCCCGGCCATCACCAACGTTGCCGTGCGCCATCCATCCTGGGCAAAAATCGGCCCCAAAAGCGCGGGAACCAAGGCCGCCGCCAAGCCTGTCCCGACCAGCATGAGGCCCAACGCGAGACCTCGCGCTTTATCAAAACGCATGGAAACCATCCGCGCCCATGCCGCCGGCGTCGTCCCACATCCCGCCAGCGACACCATCAGCCACAGCCCGTACCAGCCCCAGACCGACGATCCGGCAAAGGATAAAGCCAAAAGCGCCAGCGGCATGGCGACATAAGAGGCCAGTGCCAAAGGCCGCAGTCCGATACGATCAGCCAACCGCCCGACCAATGGCGCCGACAGAAAGATGCCCAATTGCTGAAACGTAGCCGCACCCGAAACGGCCGCCCGGCTCCAGCCAAATTCGGCCTGAAGCGGTTTGACAAACAGGCCCAGCGAATAGAAGCCGATCCCCATTGTGCCGAACCCCACGCCCAGCGCGGCGGCCAGCACGATAGGCCAGTGGCGCGCCAATTCCTGTCGCGCGGTGATATTGGTATTGCGATCCGTCATCGGTTCAGCTTGCGAGCATAGGCTTCGCCCTGCAAGCGACAATCATCCGACAGGCGGATAGGTCCGAAATTCTGTCGAACGTGATGTCACGCCCACGGGCGCGACATCATAGACCGCAACCCCGCCAAAGGCCGGGCCGTCACGCCAATTGCCGCACGCTGACCTCTTGCCCCTGTTCCTCGACGCTGTGGCGCAGGGCCGCGGCGACGGCCAGATCGCCCACGACATTGGGAACGGTACGGCACATGTCCAGCAAACGGTCGATACCGATGACCAGACCGATCCCCTCATTGGGGACATGCAGCAGGGCAAGCAGCATGGCCGTCAAAGGCAGGCTTCCCGCCGGTACGCCCATCGTGCCGAGACCCGCCAAGATCGACAGACCAAAGATCATGAATTGCTGCCACATGGTCAATTCCATGCCAAAACATTGGGACAAAAAGATCACCGTCACCGTGGTATAGACAATCGTTCCGCCCTGATTGGCCACACATCCCAGCCCCAAGGTTGGCCGAGCGACGCGCGCGGGCAGGCCCAAATCCTGTTCGGCGGTATGGAGCGCGGCGGGCAAAGTGGAAAAGGAGGATGACGTCGTAAACGCAATCACCATGACCGAGCGCAACGAACGCAGGAACTGAACCGGGCTGATATCGCCCGCCATCCACGCCAGCCCCGCCGATACGACCAACAGGTGGAGGCACAGCGCCGCCACAACGACGCTGAAATAGCTGCTGAGATGAACCAGCAGCGTCCAGCCGAAAACCGCCGTCATGTCGAACATCACGCATAGCACCGCAATCGGGGCAAACCGCGCGACCAGCGTGACGATGGACATGCCAACCTCGAACAGGCCCTCGGTCGTCATGACCAGATGGCGGATATTGCGATTGCGGCTGCGGCTGATGACAAAGCCGACCAGCACCGACATCACCGCCAAAGCGGTGACCGGACGGCCCAGCAACAGATCAAGCAAGCCGCTGATATTGCCAGAGGGATTGATGCCCCCTGCGACCCCGGCATTCTGGCGCAGGTCAATGGCCATGCCTTCGCCCGGGCGGAACAGATTGGCCATCGCCATGCCGATCACCGCCGAAACCACCGTCATGCCCAACATATATGCAAACAGGCGCAGCAACAGATCGCGTATCATCCGCCCCCCGCGCAGCCGGGCAAGCCCGGTCACAATCGCGGAAAACACCATGGGCAGGATCAACAGGAACAGCACCTGAAGAAACAATTGTTCGACCGGGCGCACCAGATTGGCCAACGCGAAGTCCAGCCATTCGCGCCGCACCGGCAGCACATGCACCATAGCCCCGGCCAGCGCCCCCACCACCAAACCCGCCAGCAGCGGCCAATGCGGCAAAGGCTCTGTCCAGCGCAGTGATGGGGCAAAACGGGACGGGGGAGGATTGTTCGATGATGCCATGGAAATGGTGCAAACCGACTGTGGAGCCTGGCGTGTGAAACAATCCGCCTGTCATCACCCTGTCACGATTGGGCCTCGTGCTTATGGTTTGCGGCCATGACGAAACTTTCCGCATCCCCTGCCATCACGAAATCAACCGTGGCACGCGTACCGCGCCCATCCGCCCCATCGCCCAGCGTGACGCGGGCACCCAACCGATCGGCCAAGGCGCGCACAATCGGCAGGCCCAGACCGCTGCCGCTGCTATTGGCGTTCACGGCCATGCGATAGAACCGTTCCCACACTTTCTCGCGTTCGCCGGGCGGTATGCCGGGGCCATCATCCTCGATCTCAACCCGCATCGTCTGGCCCATGCGAAGAACGCGAATGACCACTTTTCCGCCCGGTCGATTATAGGCGACCGCATTGTCGAGCAGATTGCCAAAAATCTCCGCCGCCAACGCCGCCTCGCCCGCGGCCATGCCATGTCCGCGTTCCTCAAAACTGATATCGACGTCGGCCCGTTGCAATGCGGGTAAACGCGCCGCGATCACGTCGGTCACCACCAGCGCGGGGTCGAACTGGCCACCACTGCGCCCTGCGGCCTTGCCAACGGCCTGTTCGTCCAGCCGCGCCAAGGCCAGCAATTGCTGCAACAATCGCTCCAGCGTATCGACCGAATGGGCTATGTCATCCAACGCCATCCTGCCTTGCGGGCTTTGCGGGCCATAGGTCTGCAACACATCGAGATGGACCCGCAAGACGGCCAGTGGCGTGCGCAATTGATGCGAGGCGTTGGAGGTGAATTGGCGCAACGAACTCACCGCCTGCTCCGCCCGCGCCATCAGCGCATTATAGGCCCGCGCAATCATCTGGGCTTCACGCGGTCCATCGCCATCGGGCAAGCGTTGGAAATGCAACGGATCGTGCGGATTGGCCGCGATGCGGTTCGTAAGCGTGGCAAAGGGAATCAGGCCCCAAGCGAGCGCCGAATAGAACAGCAGCAAAGCCACCAATGTCACCAACACGCTGGCGCTGACCACGCGTTGCAATGCCACTCGCGTGGCCAAGGCCCGATCTTCGGTGAAATCGGCCACCTGGACCGCGACCAGATGACCGTTATGTTTCAGGGTCCGCATTTCGGTTGCGATCCGCACCGGGCGGCCATTGAGCATGCCGTCGCGCAGATAGGCGGGCTGGACCACCCCTTCGGCATCACGCGGATCGACATATCCGCGTGTCAGCGCCGGATCGCGCGATGTAACCGTAAAACGCGCGCCCGGATGCAACGGCCCGCTCAACCGGCCATCGGCGCCATAATCGGGCGGCGGGCGCAAATCCGCGCGTCCGGCCATCAACCTGTCGCCGTCATAGATGCTGTAATAGGTCACCGGAGCGGAACGCCGTTGCAACAACGCCACCGCCATGGGCAGCAGCCTTTCGCGCAGGATTTCGTCGTAATTGACCGCGCGGCTGATCAGGCGCGTCGAACCGACCAGAATGCGATCCGACGTATCATTGGTCGACGAATCGATCATCCAGCAGGTGATCGTCGCGAAAATCGAAACCAGCACGACCAGCGGTACCATCACCACAACGGTCAGATGCCCCCGAAGAGAACGGGGCATCCATCGCATTCTAATGGGCATCGATCATGTAACCAAGCCCGCGCACCGTATGGATTGTCGGGCCATCCGGGCTCAGCTTGCGGCGCAGGCGGCCGACATAGACCTCCAACGCATTGGGCGCGACAGCTTCGGACAGGGCAAAAACTTCGGCGGCCATGCGATCCTTGGGTACGACCTTTCCGGGGCGGCCCATCAATGTTTCCAGCACCGCCATTTCGCGGCGGCGCAGGTCAATCGGCGAATTGCCCAATTCCACCCGCCGCGTCGAACGATCCAGCGTCAGCGCCCCAATACGCAGCACTGGATCAGGGCTGCCCAGACTGCGCCGGACCAAGGCCCGGACCCGCGATTCGAGTTCGCGCGGATGAAACGGCTTGGCCATATAATCGTCGGCCCCGTAATCCAGACCGGCCACACGATCATCCACCGCATCGCGCGCGGTGACGATCACGATTGGCGTCGTATCCCCGCTGCGCCGCAATTTTTTCAGCAATTCCAAGCCATCGCCGTCGGGCAATCCAAGGTCGAGGATTATCGCATTGAACGGGTCGCCCGCCGCAAAGGCTTGGGCATCTTCGCAATTATGGGCCACATCGACGGCAAAGCTGGCCGCCTCCAGTGATGCCGCCATGCCACGCGCCAAACGAGGGTCATCCTCCACGATCAGAACGCGCATGATTTCATCTCCAAACCCCAATGCCATCGCCGAAAGGCGGCAGCCCCTGAACGATTGTTACCATGAAACGGCAATCTCTTGTCAAAAAATACGTAAAACGCGCATCCCCTGACCAAATCCATGACAGCTTGATGACAGGCATCGCCCCCTAGCACCGAAAAGCGAGAGGACGGGCAGGATAGCTCGCGGACCGAAATAAGCTCTCCATGGATCACGCCGCCCGGCAGAAGGCAGGCAAGGACCATGGTGAGCCGGAGGCGGTCTGGCGATCGCAATTGAGGGATGGTTTATGAACAACAAGCTTTATGCAGCACTGCTGCTTTCGGTTTCCAGCCTGGCGGTTTCGCCGGCCATGGCGCAAACGGCGGGTCAGGGCGACGACATCGTGGTTACCGCGCTCAAGCGCGAAACGCGCGTGCAGGACACCCCGCTGGCCATCACCGCGATGAGCGGCAACACGCTCAACAACATGGGCGCGGCCGGTATTGCCGATGTGGCGCGTTCGGTCCCCAGCCTCAACCTGCTGGCCAGTGAATCGGGCCGTACCCGCGTGTCGATCCGCGGCATTCAGACCGCCGGTGAAGCCACGGTCGGCATCTATTTCGGCGAAGTTCCGCTGACAGGTCCCGCCGGCACCACCTCGGACCCTTCGGGTTCGACCCCCAACCTCAACCTGTTCGACACCGAACGCCTCGAAGTGCTGCGCGGGCCGCAGGGCACGCTGTATGGTTCGGGTTCGATGGGCGGCACGCTGCGCGTTCTGTTCAAGCAGGCCAATCTGAGCAAGTATGAAGCCTCTTTCGATGCGGGCGCGGAAACCACCAAGAATGGCGGCACCGGCTACAGCATCAAGGGCGCGGTCAACGTGCCGATCATCGAAGACAAGCTGGCCGCGCGCGTAGTGCTGTATCGTCAGCGCACCGGCGGTTTCGTCGATGATCCGTCCATCGGTCGCTATAACATGAACAGCGTGATGACCACCGGTGGTCGCGTGATGCTGGGCTTCCGCCCGACCAACAACCTGCGCATCAATTTCATGGGCATCATCCAGGATCAGCACACGGGCGGTACCTCGCTCTGGGCGCCTTCGGTGGGCAATTACACATCGGGCCTGCGCATCTATACGCCCGCCATCGACAAGCAGAAGATCTTCTCGCTCGACACCAAGTGGAACACGTCGATCGGCACGATCTCGCTGGCCAACGGCTATTACCGTTGGGATGTGCGTCAGACCAACGACAATTCCGACAATTATCAGTCGGTGGCCAATTCCTATCGCTATTGCGGGCTTTTCCAGAACACCTATGCCGGTTCAATGCTGCAAACCGGCCCGGCGGGCACCACGACCTCGTCCAGCAACTGCGCTTCGAGCGCTGGCGGTTACACCTCGGCTCAACTGCGCGCCAATTACCTCAATTGGGCCAACAGCCAGATGCCGATCGGCAATTATCAGCCGCGCTGGGTGGAAAATGTCACCAACGAACTGCGCCTCAATTCCGATGGCAAGGGTCGCATCAACTATACGCTGGGCGCCTTCTTTGAAAACCGTAAGGACCGCGTCGACACGACCGTATTCGCGGGCGTTCCCGGCACCGGCATGATGCGCATGCCGCTGGTCGATCTGGGCTCGCGCTTTGTGCGCAATGAAATCAACCAGACGGCTCAGTTTGGTGAACTGTCCTATCGCCCCATTGATATCCTGAACATCACGGCGGGTCTGCGTCACTATCACTATACCAAGACCGTTGGCGGCGCCTATCTGGGTTACAACTATTACAACGGCCAGACGCCGATGAACTATACCACGGTCAACGCCAATGCCGACGGCTTCATCCAGAAGTATAACGTCGAGCTGAAGCCCACCCGCGACCTGATGATCTATGCCACCGCATCGCAGGGCTTTCGCCCCGGCGGCGCAAACCTGACGCCGGGCATTCCGGCCTCGGCCACGCAGTACAAGGCGGACTCGCTGTGGAACTATGAACTGGGCTTCAAGAGCCAGTGGTTTGACCGCAAGCTGACCTTCAACGCCGACATCTATCGCATCGACTGGACGAACATGCAGACCTCGGTCACCGCGACCTATGGCAATTTCAGCTATATCAGCAATGTCGGGTCGGCACGCATCGAAGGTATCGAAGCTGAACTGAGCGGCACGCCCACCAAGGGTCTGTTCCTCAACAGCTCGCTCTCGATCGTCTATCCGCGTCTGACCGCCGATCAGGTCAATTCGGAAGTGACCGCCGCGGGCCGCGTGGGTAACATCCTGACCGGCATTCCGCGCACCACGGCCAGCGCGGGCGCTGAATATGGCTGGGATATCAACAACAAGTGGAAGGGCATGATGCGTGCCGACTTCTCCTATACGGGCAAGATGACCACGCAGCTTAATCCGACCAACGCGCTCTATCGCACCTATGGCAAGTATTCGCAGGTCAACCTGCGCGCCGGTATCGAGAACGAGCGCTATGGCGTCTATGTCTACGTCCGCAACCTGCTCGATGCAGGCGGCGTCAGCTACTACTCGGCGGTGAACGGCACGCCCGATTACATCGCCACCCAGACCCCGCGCACCATTGGCGTCAACCTGCGCGGCAATTTCTAATCTGCTGAACGACCATTTTCCCGGTCAGGTTTCGGCTTGACCGGGAAATCTTCCAAGCGAGGATGTCTCCTTATGCGTAACACTCTGTTTGCTTTTGCATCGCTGGCCACCATCGCCATGATCGCGCCCCAGGCCAGCGCCGCCACCCCCGAAGAGGCGGCCGCCAAGGCGCTGCTGAAAAGCCCCAAGTTTGCCAAGGCGACCGCCTCGCTGGCGGGCGATTATGATCGGATCGTTGCCGACATCATCACCCTGACCGAAATCGCGGCCCCGCCTTTTAAGGAAGAAGCCCGCGCCAAGGCCTATATGGCCATGCTCAAGGCCGAAGGTCTGGAAGATGTCGAGATGGACGGCGTGGGCAATGTGATGGGCCTGCGTCGCGGCACCGGGGCTGCGAAAGACGAGGCGACGCCCCTGATCGTCATCACCGCCCACCTCGACACCGTTTTCCCCGAAGGCACCAATGTGAAGGTCCGCCGCGAGGGCGACACGCTTTACGCCCCCGGCATCGGCGATGATACGTGCAGCCTGCCGGTCCTGCTGGCTTTCATCCGCGCGATGAAGGCGGGCGCCTTCTCGACCAAGGCCGACATCCTGTTCATGGGCAATGTGGGCGAAGAAGGTCCGGGCGACCTGCGCGGCGTGCGCTACCTGTTCTCCAAGGGCAAGTATAAGGACCGCATCACCCATTTCATCAGCTTTGAACCCGGCCAGCCCGAACGCATCACCAATGCGGGCACCGGCTCGCGTCGTTACAAGGTGACGTTCAACGGTCCGGGCGGCCATTCGATGGGCGATTTCGGTCTGGTCAACCCGGCCTATGCGATGGCCAACGCCATGGTCGGCTTTGCCAAAATGCAGGTCCCGACCGAACCCAAGACGGTCTATAACGTGGGCATCGTCGAGGGCGGCACCTCGGTCAATTCGATCCCCTTTGCCACGGCCATGACCATCGACATGCGTTCGAACGGCAAGGCGGAACTGGACGCTGAAGAAAAGACCTTCCTCTCGATCCTGCCCGAAGCCGTGGCCGCCGAAAACGCCGCCCGCTCGACCGCCAAGGGCAAGATCACCTATGACGCCAAGCTGGTGGGCGACCGCCCCGGCGGCACCACGCCGATGGACGCGCGCATTGTGAAGGTCGCCGATGCCGTGGCCAAGGCCAATGGTTTCGCCCCCAAGTACAGCGCCGGTTCGACCGACAGCAACATCCCGATGAGCAAGGGCATTTCCGCTCTCACGCTGGGTTCGGGCTTTGAAACCTTCCGCAACCACTCGCTGGACGAAGGGCTCAAGCTCGAAAAGGCGGTCAACCTGCGCAACTTCAACAATGAACTGGCCACCGTGCTGGTTCTGGCCGAAGCGAAATAAGCAGGAGGGGGATCAGGGTATGAAATTGTGGCTGACATTGCTGGGCAGCGCGTCCCTCGCCATGGGCTCCCTCGCCATGGCCGCGCCGCCCCGTGCCGTCAGCGGTCCGGTCGAGGCGGACAGTCGAACCCCAGAAAATCGCACGATGGTGTGGTTCGACAATGACTTCCTCGGCCCCGGACAGAGCAATCTTCAGGCCCTGATCCCTTTGATCCGCGACCCACAGGTCAACCTTGTGGGCATTGGCGTCGTCACCGGCGACCAATGGCTGGAGGAAGAAACGCAACACGCCCTGCGCTTCCTCGAAATTGCCGGCCGCGCCGATGTGCCTGTGGCGCGGGGCGCTCAGACGCCGCTGATCCGCTCCCTGCCCGAAATGAAGGCATGGGAGGCGCGTTTCGGCCCCATCCCGTGGAAGGGCGCATGGAACGCGCCCAAGCCGGGCCGCACCTATCACCCCGAAGACCCCGATCTGGTCCCGCCCATGGTCGAGGGTGCGCCCACCGCAAAACCCATCGCGCAGGATGCCGTCCACCGCCTGATCGACACCGTCCGCGCCCACCCCGGACAGGTGACGATCATCTGTGCCGGGCCGCTGACCAATATCGCGCTGGCGCTGCGCATCGCGCCCGACATTGCGGCCAAGGCCAAAGGCATTACCATGCAGGGCGGCGGCTATGACATGCAGGGCGCGCGCGTTCTGGACAATGCCGACTATGCCACCGATTTCAACTTCGTCTTTGATCCAGAGGCCGCGCATATCGTCCTGACCGCGCCTTGGAAAAAGATCACCGTGGTCGGCAATGTGACGACTTCGGCCCGCATGACCAAGGCATTGGCCGACCAGATCGGCGCATCGGGCACGCCGACGGCGCGCTATATCGCCCAATATGCCCGGATTGATCAGCCCTTGTGGGATGAAATGACGGTGGCCGTGGCTCTGGACCCGACACTGGTGACCAAGAAATTCACCGCCCGCATGGATGTCGACCTGATGCCCGGCGCGGGCTATGGCACGGCCCAGATGTGGAAAGACGAATTGGCCCCCCATCGCGGCGAACAGATCGTCGAAGTGGTCGAGACCATCGACGTCCCTCGCTTTATCGCCAGGTTTACGGCACAGGCCCGCCAATGATTGCAAAGCTTTGGCGCCAACGCCTTGATGAACGAGGCACCACCCTGCCGCGCGAAGCCGTGGCGGGGCTTACGACATTTATGGCCTCGGCCTATCTGGTGGTGGTGATCCCGCGCCTGCTGTCGGGCGGAGGCATGGATCAGGGCGCAGCGACAACGGCTACACTGATCGTCATGGCGCTGGGCAGTCTGGCGATGGGCCTTTACGCCAACCTGCCCTTTATCGTCGGGCCGGGGATCGGCGGGGCGGCCCTCTTGGGCATCACTCTGACACAGGTTGAACATCTTTCGTGGCAGGCGGCTCTTGGCATTGCCATGGCGTCGGGCGTGCTGTTTACCTTGCTGACGGTGACAGGCGCGCGCGGTTGGGTGATGCGATTGGTGCCGCGAGAGATCAAGCTCGGCCTTGGTGCTTCAATTGGCCTGTTCATCGCTTTGCTGGGCGCGCGCGATGCGGGCATGGTGGCGGTCAATGCCAAGACGAACGCCCTGTCGCTGGGTGACTTTACCCAACCCGGACCGATCATGGCCCTGATCGGCCTTGGCGTAGCCGTCGCCTTGCAGGCCCGGCGCGTTCCCGGCGCCATCCTTGCCGGGATTGGCGCGGCCGCTGTTATCGGTGCCATGATGGGCGTCACCCACGCCCCGGCCAGCCCCATTGCCTTGCCCCCTTCGGTGGGGCCGGTGCTGGGCCATGTCGATTGGGCGGCGGTCTTTACCATCAAGGCACTGCCTTACCTTTTCGCCTATTTCGTCGCGGAATTTTTTTCGACCATGGGCACCACGCTGGCCGTCGGGGCCAAGGCGGGGTTGACCGATGCGGACGGCAATCTGCCCCGGATCGATCGGCCCTTTCTGGTCGATGCGCTGGCGGCCACCTTCGGCCCGGTCTTGGGCATTCCGGGCGGCACGGCGCTGGTTGAATCGGCGGCGGGGGCAACGGCGGGCGGACGTACCGGCCTCGTGCCGATCACGGCCTCGATCTGCTATCTGGCTTCTTTGCTGGCCATTCCGCTGGCCATGGCCATTCCCAAACAGGCGACGGCTCCGGCCCTCATTCTGGTAGGCGCGGGGATGATGGGCTCGCTGCGTCAATTGGGCGGGGAAAGGCTGGATGAAACCCTGCCTCCGGTGCTGATGCTAATGGCCACTCTTATCGCCAACAGTTTCGGCACCGGGATCGCGGTCGGTCTTGTCTCCTATGTTCTGGTCAGCCTGATCGGCGGACGGGCGCGGCAGATTTCGCCCAGCCTGTTGTTGCTCTCACTGCCGCTGGCCTATTATCTCTACACCACCGCCACCGGACATCGGTAATCCACATGCCCATTGCCATGGAAGAAACGCTGGCGGTTCTGCCGCCCTCGGCCACAGGCCGGGTGGTGAGCACGGATCAGCGGAAGTTTTTCACGCGCCTGCCCAAGGTGGAGATCCATTGCCACCTGCTGGGCGCCATGCGCGAGGAGACCTTTCGCGATCTGGCGATACGCTATGACGCGCCGATCCCATCCGACATGGCCGCAGGGCTTTATACCCGCGGGCGAAAACCCGTGGGCGTCCTCCACGCATTGCGCGCGATGGAACAGCATCTTTTGCGCCGCCCCGAGGATCTGGCCCGGTTGGTGCGCGAATATCTGGAGGATGCCGCGGCCGATGGCGTCCGCCATGCCGAGTTTTTCTGGAACCCAACCGCGACGCTGGCCGCCCATGGCCTGCCCTATGATGAAATCCAGCAGGCCATGGTGGAAGCGATAGAGGCTGCGGAGATTTCCGCCCTCCTGATCCCGGCCATTGATCGCGAGGCCCCGCCCGCCGAGGCAACAGCGATGGTCGAAGCCATGCTGGCCCATCGCCACGACAAGGTTCCCGGCATCGGCATCGATTATCGCGAGAATGACGGGCCGCCCGAATGGTTTGCGTCGGCCTATCATCTGGCACGCGCCAATGGACTGCGCGCCACGGCCCATGCGGGTGAATTCGGCATGCCATGGACCAATGTCGCCATCGCGGTCGATGCGTTGGGTGTGGACAGGATCGATCATGGTTATACGGTGATCGATAATCCCGATTTTGCGCAACGCATGCGGGATATGGGCATGGTCTTTACGGTGGTGCCGACAAATTCCTATTATCTGCGCACGATGACGCCGCAGGAATGGGCGCAAGATCACCCAATCCGCAAAATGCTGGCCATGGGCCTTGCCTTGCATCCCAACAGCGATGATCCGCAATTGCACCGGGTCAGCCCCGCGGGCGCATGGGAATTGATGTACAGCCATATGGGCGTCAGCCGAGATGACCTGCGCGCCATGATGCTGGCGGGCATCCGCGCCAGTTGGGTCGGCAAAGCGCAAAAGGCCGAATGGTCCGCGCACTGGCCGCAGGAATTCGAACAGCTTTGCACGCAGGTTTCATGGGAGGAAGATGCGGCAAGCCGTCGCTGATTGCTTGCCGTGTTTGGCCCACCGGACTATCGGCGAGGCATGAAATTTCTTCTGCCGCTCGCCCTATGCCTGCTTGCCGCGCCTGCGGCCCATGCGGTGACCATCACATCGCCTGAACCTTTGCCCGCCAAGCATGATCGCCCCCGCATATTCCTTGGCGGCAGCATCGATATGGGCAATGCGCCAGATTGGCAAAAGCGCATGATCGAGGCGTTGGCAGGGGATGATGTGGTGATCCTCAATCCCCGCCGGCCCGACTGGAACCCAAAATGGCGGCCCGAAGCCGATGAACCGGAATTTCGCCGTCAGGTCGAATGGGAACTGGGCGCATTGGAAAGCGCCGATGTCATTGTCCTCTATTTCTCGCCCGGATCGCAAAGCCCGATCAGCCTGCTGGAAATGGGCCTGCATGCACGAAGCGGCAAGCTGATCGTGCTGTGCCCGCCCGGATATTGGCGCAAGGGCAATGTCGATATCACCAGCACCCGTTACGGGGTCGAGCAGGTGTCAAACCTGCCCGACCTGCTGGCCGCCGTGAAGCGCCGGGTGGCCGCCATCAATAGAAAGTGATGTTGTCCACCTCGACCCAAAGGCGCTGACCGCCCCCACGCGTGCCGCCCAATTCGATCTGGACAATGCCGTCGCCAGTAAAGGCCGGTCCCGGCTTGCCGCGCTGGGTCGCGGCCACCAGTGCGGAGAACGGCACTTCAACGCTGGTCCATGCGCTGTTTCCAGTAACGGGTGCGCTCCACACCCCGTCCAGACCGTTGAGGCGAAGGACATAGGCCCCATCACCCTTGATGTCGAAACGGACGCCTTTATAGTCCGCCAAATTGACCGGCACCACCGAACCGCGCGTCAAAGGCACGGCAAAACCGGCATAGGCATCGCCCTTCATCGCCATTTTGGCCGATAGCAACAGCGCCTGTCCTCCGCCATCACGCGGGACGGTCTGGGTAATCTCGACGGTGCGGTCCATGCCGCCATCGCCGGTTTCCAGACGCAAAGTATCAAGCGAGGAGCGGCGATCCTTGCGCTCGAAATCATCCACCAGCGCCCCAACCTTCACCGAAGGCAGGCGGTTGGCCAGATTGGCGGCGGGCAAGGGCGGAGCGCCAACGCCGCTGACCAGACGGCCGTCGATATAGACCTGCGTGATTTTGTGGATGTCGGCGATGTTTTCCCACGGCTTGCCGTCGATCAGCAGGATGTCGGCCCGCTTGCCCGCCGCAATCGTCCCGCGATCCGCGTCAAGGCGCATAACCTTCGCGCTGGTTTGCGTGGCGGCGACCAAGGCCTGTGCCGGGGTCAGTCCGGCCCGAACCAGCAATTCCAATTCATGCAAGGTCGCCGTACCATGGGGCGTTCCGGGCATGCCCGCATCCGTCCCCACCGAAATCGGCACGCCTGCGTCGAACAAGGCCTTCACATTGCGCAAAGCATAGGAAAATTTGCGCTGGCGGATTTCGTCGGCCTTGGGCTGACCGGGCTTATCGGGATCATAGACGGCCAGCGTGGGGGCCATGCCCATCCCGCTCTTGGCGATTTGGGCGACTTCCTCGGGCGTGGCCAAACGGTCCTGAATGACATGGCCCAGCGAATCCACCCCCGACATGGATGCCGCCACCCCGCGCTCCACCGTCACCGTATGGGTCAGCACCGACCAGTTGCGCTTATGCGCTTCCTCGGTCAGCGCCTTCAATGTCCAGCGATCCATGCTGGTGTTGTCGGGCGCCGAACCATAGCGCCAGCCATCGGTAAAGGCCTTGATCAGATCAGGCTTGTACGCCTCCAGCCCCAGAATCGCCGCGCGGGCGGCTTCGGGCGTGTTGATCCAGATGGTTGTGGACTGATCCGCCCAATCGGCGCCGTGGCCGCCCGGCGTGCTGATGCGGGCGGCAAAATTCACATGGGGCGCTACCATCTGGGCCAACCATGCGCGGCGGGGCGCATAGGATTCGGGCTGCTGGTGGAAATCATTGACCGTGGTGATGCCCGATTGGACATAGGCCGTGGCAATTTGCGGCGTAGTGTCGGGCGATCCGCCCGGCGTCCAATGGGTGTGAACGTCAAAGAAGCCCGGAACCAACGCCTTGCCCTGCGCCGCGACCTTCTTCGTTCCGGCGGGCAGTTTCAGCTTTGGTCCTACCGCCGTGATGCGGCCATTTTGCACCAGAACCGTTTCCTTGACCGGCGCCGCGCCGGTGCCGTCAAAGACCGTGGCATCGATAAAGGCAATGGCCGGTTCTGCCGCCTGTGCCGATCCAATACCGGGGATCAATGCTGCACCGCAAAGCAGGATAAGAGACTTCTTTGACATCACATCATTCCTTGGTCACCCCACCGGCGATGCCGATGAGAACGTCCCTGTTTTCATGGGGCCGGCCAATTGCCAAGCCACCATGGGCGGGATCACTGATGGTATTTGGCGTATTGCCGGGCCAATGCTTCGGGGCGCGAATCGGTGCTGATCGGGGCGCCCCGGACAAAGACCTGCTCGACCTGCGTCAAAGGCTCCAGAGGGTCGCCGCTCCACACCACGATGTCGGCCTGTTTGCCTTTCGAAAGGCTGCCAATTTGACCGTCCAATCCAAACAATCGGGCAGGCGTGAGCGTAATGGCGTCGATGGCATCGGCATAATTCAGCCCCCGCGCCACCGCCATACCGGCGTTGAACCGCATTTCGGCCACACGATGGGTGCTGTCATTGCCGATGATGGCCACCTGTACCCCGGCCTTGCGCAGGATAGCCGCGCTGTCGGAACGTGCGCCCAAAACCTCGAATGACGTGGGCAGATTGTCGGTCGGGTTCAGGATCACGCCCACCTTGGCCTTGGCCAGACGGTCGGCCACGCGCCATGCTTCTTCACCGCCACGGATGATGATGCGCAGCTTGAATTCACTGGCCAGATCCAGCGCCTGAAGAATATCGGCCCGGCTATGCGCGCCGACGACCAGCGGGATTTGCCCCGACAGGATCGGCTGCATCGCCTCCAGATCGACATGCGACAAGGAAAGCGAACGCAGGTTGCCCGCTTCATAGGCCTTGCGATTGCGGGCATAGAGACGCGCATCGTCCAGCGCCTCACGCAGAAGCACAAGATCCGAAGCGCGCGATCCGCCGCCAATCTTTGCGCCCGCCTCGCCCAATTCGAGCACAGCCGCGATCCGGCCGCGACGCAGGATCGTTGCCCCATCACCCAACGTAATCGCCGCCGCCAGCCCCGACATCAGATGGTGCCCCCCGGCATCCCCGCGCGCGCCATCGGGCAGGGTGATGGCCGATGTGACCCCGCCCGCCCGCGCCACGCCCAGCGCGGTGGAATCCGCGTTCAGGGCAAATTGGACATCGGCCCCGATGCTCAGATCCCCGGCGGAGGGATGCGCATCATTGGTGCCCGACACAGACGAAACCTCGACCAGCCCCAGTGTCGTGTCAGAAGCGATCAGGCCTGCGGTGATCGTCTTGCCGGTGGCATCGACCACCTTGGCTCCGGCGGGCGCGGCAATCCCGGCGCCGATTTCGGCAATCGCGCCATCACGCAAAACCAACGTTGCATCCTCGATCACACGCCCTTCGCCCGCCAGAACGCGGGCATGGACAATGGCCACAGGCACCGTTTGCGCCATTGCCGGGGATGCCAGCAGAGCGGCGACCAAAAGCGAGATTTTACTGCGCATGGACCACCTGCCCTCTCTCAAAATCGGATTGATGCTGATAGCGCGGATCGTGCCGGTCATATTGCAGGACGCCATCGATAAAGACCTTTTCGGTCAAGGCATAAATGCTGAAGGGATTGGCGCTCCAGATGACCACATCGCCGTCCTTGCCCGGAACCAGCGATCCGGTGCGATCGGCAATGCCCATCACGCGTGCGGCGTTGGATGTGAACCAACTGACCGCGTCGGCCTGGCTGATATTGATGCCGTGGCGGCGCCCGGCGGCCAAGGCTACGGCGGTTTCCACGTTCAAACGCTGTGCCAATGCGGCCTCGTCCGAATGGATCGCCACACAAACGCCCGCCTGTTGCAAGAGGGCGGCATTTTCCTCCACCGCGTCATAGGCCTCCATCTTGAAACCCCATCGCTGCGCCCATGTGGCAACGCAAATACCTTCGCGGGCCAGAATGTCGCGGATCTTATAGGCCTCGACAGCATGGTGGAATGCGGTGGTGCGATAACCGAATTCCTTGCCCATATCGACCATCAGCGCCATTTCATCGGCGCGATAGCAATGGTTTTCGAGCATGATCTGGCCGTCCAGCACGCCTGCCTGCGATTCCAGCGCAAGGTCACGCTTGGGCGCTTCGCCGCCCTGACCGTTGGCCTGTTTGTTGCGATAGGACCGCCAGCGATTGCGATAGTCGGTGGCATCGATCCACGCCCGGCGGAAACCGGCCATGTTGCCCATCCGTGTGGCGGGCGAGCGGCCGCGGCTGCCATACCGGCCTTTGGGGTTTTCACCGCAGGCAATTTTCAAGCCATAGGGCGCATCGGGAATTTTCATCCCCTGCATCGTGGCCGAGGGCACATTCTTGACCGAAACGCTGCGCCCGCCAAACAGGTTGGCCGAACCGGGCAGGATGAGCAGCGAAGTCACCCCCCCTTCACGCGCACGGTCGAACGAGGGATCCTGCGGCCAGAGCGAATGTTCGGCCCATACCTGCGCGGTGTTGGGATCGACATTCTCATTGCCATCGGCATGGCCCTGAACCCCCGGAGCGGCAAAGACACCCATGTGCGAATGGGAATCGATGACGCCCGGCGTCACCCATTTGCCACGCCCGTCGATCACCTGCCAACCGGACGGGACGGCAATATCCTTGCCCGCCGCGCGGATCTTGCCATCCTCGACCAGAACCGTTCCGCCCTCAAACAGATGCCCCGCCCCGTCAAAGACATTGGCCCCGACGATGGCGAAAGGCGCCGATTTTGCTGGTCGATAGGTGCTGGCATAGGCGGGCGGCGGAGGAGGCGGCGGGGATGCGATCGGCGCCGGATTGGCAACAGGCTTGGGCGGCGCGGCGCTGGCCGCCATGCCCAACAGGCTGACGCCAAGGGCCAGCGCCCATCCGCCACGGATGGATCGGGAAAGCGTTTTCGTCACGAAAATTCTCCATCTGGAGGCGAAAGAGGGGGCGGCGCGTCAAGCCATGCGCGCCGCCCGAGTGGCATCAGAACTCGCGCCGGATGCCGCCATAGAGATAGCGGCCATAGCCCTGATAGAGCGAGCCCATGTAGCCAAAGGCGCTGATCGCCAAAGGCGGCTTTTCATCGGTGATGTTGCGTGCGCCAAGGCGGATGCTGGTGCCCTTGAGCGCGCCTTTGCCGAACTCATATTGTGCGTAGAGATTGCCCGTGGTCTGGGCCTTTACGCGCCAGTAATTGCCCGAAGCATCGACCGCGCTCGTATCCCAGACCGCGCCGGTATATTGGACCGAGCCGCCAACGGTGATGCCGTTCAGCTTCCACGTCAACGAGCCCTGCGCCTTCCACGCCGGACGACCGTCCTGACCCAGCAGCGAACCGCCGCCGGTGATGATCGTGCCCGAATTGATCAGGCCTGCCGCGCGCCCATCCAGCAATTGCTGGATCTGGGGCGAAGGCGAGCGATAGAAGCGGATCAGATGCGCGCCATTGCCCGTCAGCGTGAAATCGCCAAAGCGGGTGCCGCGCAGACGCCACGACAGGCCAATATCCAGCCCGCGCACGTCCTGCGGCTGAAGGTTTACATATTGATCCTTCACATATTGCACCTGCCCCGCCGCGGCCAGACCCGTGTTGGCGTAAAGCGCAATATCGTCCGCCGTGGGCGCAAGACGGATGACATTGGGGTTGCTCGACCCCTGCTGGCGCAACAGATAATCGAGGATCAGCGCATTGCCTTCGCCGAATACGCCCACAATGCCCTTCTGCTTGACCGCCCAATAATCGACGGTCAGCGTCAGGCGGCCCCAGCTGGGCGGCAGGAATTTGGGTTCAAGTACGGCGCCCACAGACCAGCTCGTCGATTCTTCGGGCTTCAGGTTCGGATTGCCCGAACGTTGGGCCGTGGCGACATAGGATTGCGAGCAATTGGCAAAGGAGGAAATGCGTCCGGAGCGCAAATCAGCCTCACAACGTGAATAGTCGACACGCGTATTGCCACGGGTAACGATAGAGGCGTTCATAACCTCCAGATTGGGCGCCTTGAAACCCTGCGCCCATGAACCGCGCAGGCGCAGGCCATCAACGATGTCCCATGAGGCGGCGAATTTGGGTTTCGCCACGCTGCCGAAATCGCTGTAATGTTCGTAACGGCCCGCCGCCTGAAGATCGAGGCTGCGCACCAGCGGCACATGCATGTCGGGCGAGATCAGCGGAATGGCGAATTCAGTATAGGCCGCCGCCACGACACGGCTGCCGCGTGTGTCGGGGGTGGGGCTGACACCATATAGGTCGCTGGGCTGGGTCACGCCGGTAACGGTGTTGGTCCATGTGACCGTGCCATCGACGCGCGCATCACGGTCGTCCATCTGCGTGTCGCGACGCACTTCGCCACCAAAGGCAACGCCCACATCGCCGCCCGGCAGCCGGAACAGATCCTTGCGCGATGCCTTGAAGTCGGCCGAAGCCAGCGTGGTACGGTCGCGGCGCACCGACACGACCTTGATCGCATCAATCGCGGCCTGAGTGTTCACCGATGTGCCGAAGGGATTATACGCGTCGACCGTCGAGAGCGCGAGCTGGTTTTGCAGCGCGGTGGCGCTGACGCCATTCTGCTTGTCGATGACACTGGCCTCGGAATAGAGCAGCGCCGATTCCCAGTCATAACCATGCCATTGCCCGCGAAGCCCCGCCAAGGCGCGGAACTGGCTGTTGTTCACCACGTCATACGTCGGCCCGAGATCGGTAAGCCGGATCGAGGAAATCGTGACCGGCAGGCCCGCCGCGCCAATATTCAACCCCGACAGCCGGTTGGGGTTCGCCGTGCCATTGGGCAAGGTCGTCGCGCCAAACGGGTTCCAGTAATTGGAGGCCGGGATGACCATCGGGATCGAACTGATCGAAAAAACGCTGTCCTGCACGCTGGTCGAACGGGCCATGTAATAACCCAATTCGCCAAAGGCGGTGACATCATCGTTCAGATCATAGTGCCACGTACCGAACAGATTGAGGCGACGCACCGCCGGCGAAATCGAGATATTATTCCTGGCATTGCCATCCCAGCGCAGATTTCGGTCGGTGCCGGAGGTCGACAATGTGCCCGTATCGACACACATCCCATTGGCCAAAACCGCCTTGCACCCCGAATTGGTGGTGGGCTGAATATGGAACGTGCCCGAAGCGCTGGTAACCGCGCTGCCATTTCTGGTGATCGCGCTGGTGCGGCCGATGGCGCCAAAACTGCCGTAATTGGTCAAAGTGCTGCGCAGGTCGAGCGAGGTCAGACCTTCAAAGCTGGTCCCGGCAAACAGGGCACGTTTATCGGCAGAGGACGTATAATCCTGATCCGCTGACTCCAGCGCGGTACGGTCAACATAGGAAAAATTGAGCGAGAAATTTCCGCGCCCTTCGGAAAAATTGTGCCCGACCAAGCCGCTGACCTGAAGATCGCGCAGATGCGTCCCTTCCGCTCCGCCATATTGCAGATCGACATAGCCGCCCTCGACGTTGCCGCGCGTAACGGTATTCACCACGCCCGCCACCGCATCGGCACCGTAAAGCGCGGCCGCACCATCGCGCAGAACCTCGACCCGTTGCAACCCGGCGACCGGAATCGTATTCGAGTTATAGGTGATGACAGGCGCAAGGTTTTCGTCGGCCTGGCTGCCCGGATGGGCCACCATGCGGCGGCCGTTGAGCAGAACCAGCGTGCTGCCGACACCAAGATTGCGCAGATTGATCGAGCCGACGTCGCCGCGTGCGAAATTGCTGCTGGTCTGACCCGAGGTGCTGTTGAACGATACATCGCCCATCTGTGGGATCGAGCGCAACAGATCATCACCCGACACCGCGCCGGTCGCCTTGATCTGGTCCAGATCCATGACTGTGACGGGCACGGCCTCGTTGATCTTCGCGCCCTTGATCTGGCTGCCCACGACGGTGATGGCGGATGCCTGTTCAGGTGTAACGGGGGCCTCAATCGGCGCGGCAATTCCGCCGCTGCTCTGTTCAATCGGCGCGGCGCCGCTGGTGGTCAGGGCGATGGCGCGAAATTCCGGCGCATTCTGACGCCCCGGAACCTTGACCAGTTTCAACGCAATCGAGCGGCTGCCGACATTGCTGGCCGCGACGCCCGTGCCGTTGATCAGCACCGCCACCGCGCGTTCGGGCGACATGCGACCGTCCACCGGATTGGTGACGATGTTCTTGAACTGATCATAGGGGAAAAGGATCTGCACGCCCGACTGGCGCGAAAATTCCGCCATTGCGGCGGGCAAAGTCTGACGCGCAATATGAAAATCAACCGCGCCGGCCTGCGCCGATGCGGGCGCACAAACGGCCATGCTGATCGCCATGGCGCTGGCGCAATAGAACTGATGTCTTGAAATGCCCACTCACGTTCCCCCGTGTTTTAAAGCGTTGCAATTGGTGGGAACGAACGAGACGAACGTTTCTGCCATCACCTATTTTGCTTATGACAATTTGTCATTACCCTGCGTTTTTTGCGTATGGCAATGCGCAAGCTCTTCGATGAAGTGACACGCCCAAGCGCAGCATGGGCCGATATGCAGGGGCACAATTTTCGTGACAGATCCGGTTCGCCTTCGGCTCGATTGGTTCAAAGCCGCCATCCTTCCCCATGAGGCCGCGCTGCGCAGCCGCATGCGCCGCGTGATGCGTCAGGCGCAGGACGTCGAAGATGTCGTGGCCGAAGTCATGGCGCGGGCCTATGCCACCAGCGATTTTACGCGCGTGGGCAATGGGCGGTCCTATCTGTTCCAGATCGCGCGCAACCTGTTGATCGATCAGGCGCGTCGTCAGAAAATCATCACGCTCGAAGAAATCGCCGACCTTGATCTGGTGGCCGATACGCTTTCGGCCGAACGGATGTTGCAGGCCCGCGATCACCTTCGCAAATTGTCGGCCATCGTCGATACGTTGCCCCCGCAATGCCGACAGGCGTTTCTGTTGCGGCGGGTTCATGATATGCCGGTCAAGGAAATAGCAGAACAGATGGGCTTGTCCGTCTTCACCGTTGACAAGCATATTGCCAAAGCCACTTTAAAAGTCATGCAGGCCATTGGCCATTTTGAGGATGCGCGTTTTGACACTCTCGACCACGCCCGGTCAGACCCCGCAAGGGCAGCAAAGACAGGCGATTGAGCAGGAAGCCGCGCGCCTTTTTCACGAAGCGCGTGAGGCCGATACGCCCGAAGCATGGGATGCGGCCTATCGATGGGTTGAACGCAGCCCCGCCCATGGCGTGGCTTTTGCCAAGGCCGAGGCGAGTTGGGACATGGCCAAGGCGCTGGCCGGGCCAATGGCCCATCAACCCGAACCCAATGTCCAGATTGCAAATGCGGTCAATGATGACCACCCTCCCTTGCAGGTTTCCCGTCGCCGGTTTGGTGCATGGACCGCAGGTGCCGGGCTGGTGGCGGTCGCTGGCGGGGCGCTATGGCGCTATGTCATGCCCGAAAGATACAGCACCGGCATTGGCGAAACCCGCATGGTGCAATTGCCCGATGGCAGCAAGGTCCGCCTGAACACGGACAGCGCGATCGACGTGGCCTTTGAAAAGGAAATCCGTCAGGTCCGTTTTGTAAAGGGCGAGGCGCATTTCCGCATCGCCCGCGATAGCGCCCGGCCCTTTCTGATTTCCGCGCGTGATGGTGACGTCGAAAGTTCGGGCACGGAACTTAACCTGCGCGTCAGACCGGACTTGACCGAATTGACCGTGCTGGACGGCAAGGTCGCGGTGCTGGATCACGGGCGCACCTTGACCGAGGTGTCTTCGGGTTCGAGCGCGATGATGCGCGCCGCCGCCATTTCGGTCATCCCCCTGCCCAAGGGCGAATTGGCACAGAAAACCGCTTGGCAGCAGGGCGAAATCTATCTTCAGGGCGAAACGCTGGCGCAGGCGGTCGAAGAGTTCAACCGCTATCGCAAAACGCCCATGGTGATCAGCGATTCCCGCATCGCCAATATCCGGGTGGGCGGCATGTTTTCGGCGCGCAATTCCGATGACTTCATCGCCACCATCCATGAATCGCTGGGCATTGACGCGATTGGGGGCAGCGATGGTTCGATCATGCTGATCCGCAAGGCCCGCGCCGGAGAGACGCAGGCCGACGCCACCTGACGCTCTACTGGCGGCTTTTCATCAAAGGCTGAATGCGGGTGCCAAAAGCCTCCACCCCTTCGACAAAATCATCGAAAGTCAGCAGAACCCCGCCCGTATTGGGCACCAAGGCCATTTCATCCAGCATCCGCGCCACGCTTGCATAAGATCCCACCAACGTACCCATATTGATGTTCACCGCACCCTCCGGGGCGGCCAGTTGGCGCACATTGGTGTCGGTGTTGACCGTATCCTTGGCCCCCTGTTCGGCCAGCCATGCGATCGCGTCGAGATCAACGCCGTCATTATAGCTCTTCCACTTGGCCATCGCCTCTTCATCGGTTTCCGCCGCGATCACCATCACCAGCACAAAGACCTGAACATCGCGCCGGGTCACCTCCAGCGCCTTGGCCAGACGGTCATTGTTGAAGGAAAAGGCGGTCGGCGTATTCACCCCCTTGCCAAGACAGAAGGCATAATCGGCCCATTTCGCCGAAAATGCCAAACCGGCATCCGATGATCCGGCACAGATGATTTTCATATCGCCTTCCGGTTGGGGCCGGACGCGGCAATCCTCCATCTTGTAATAATCGCCCTTGAAATCGGAGACGCCGGTCGCCCACAATTCGCGCAGGATATGGGCATATTCGTCCAGCATCTGATAGCGGTTGCGGAAATGCTCGTCGCCGGGCCACACGCCCATCTGGGTATATTCGGGAGGCTGCCATCCGGTGATCAGGTTGAGGCCAAAGCGGCCATGGCTGATGCTGTCGATGGTTGAACACATCCGCGCGGCAAAGGCGGGCGGGATAATCAATGTCGGGCAAGTGGCGTAAATCTTGATCTTTTCCGTCACCGCGGCCAATCCGGCCATCAACGTAAAACTTTCCAGCCCATATTCCCAAAACTCGGTCTTGCCGCCAAACCCGCGCAGTTTGATCATCGAAAGCAGGAAATCGAGCCCATATTTCTCTGCGCTCTGGGCGATCTGTTTGTTCAGGTCAAAGCTGGGGTGGTATTGCGGCGCGTTCTCGCTGATCAGCCAGCCATTGTTGTTGATGGGCACGAAAACGCCGACTTGCATGGGGCTGCTCCTAAAATGGCGTGGCTCCATTGGTGAGCCAGGCGATGGTGTCGCGGTTGAACAATTCGGAGGCGGTGACATTGAGAGCATGCCCGCCCCAATCCACATGGCGGTGCAACGCATGGGGCAAAGCCGCCGCCAGACCCGCCGAATTACGCCATGGCACGAGCAGATCATCAGAAGCGCTGACCACAAAGACCCGTGAACCGACCGCGTCCAGCCAGCGCGAAGCATCAAAGGCCCGCGCCGCCGCGATACGCTTTTCCATCACCGCATCGCCCGGCCAATGTGCCAGATGATGCTCGGTTTCTTCACGCAAGGCGGCGTCGTGATCGCTCAACCAATCGGGCGGGAACAGGAACAAGGGCTGCGCCTCAAGATAGGCGCGCGGTCCGGCATGGCGCAAAATCGACAATCGCACATCGAAACAACGCGCCGTTTGCGGGTCCAGCCGCGCCCATCCATTGATGACGACGATCCGGTCCACGCGCTCCGGCGCCATGCGCGCCGCCTCCAGCGCGGCCATACCGCCGATGGCGTGGCCAATCATGCTGGCCCGCGTGATCTTGAGCGCATCCATCAGCGCCAGCATATCCGCGCCCAGATCGCCCAACGTCACAAACTCGGGCAAGGCGCGATCGCTGCGCCCCGTTCCGCGATGGTCATAGGCAATCACGCGAAAATGCCCCGCCAGCGCCGCGATATTAGGCCGCCAATAGGCCGCCGAACCACCCAACCCGCTCGACAGGATCAAAGGTTGCGCGTCGGGACGGCCATGTTCCTCATAATAAAGGCTCGCCGCCTCTGGCATCAGCCGATATGCGCCACGCTGGCGATTTCGACCAGGCAATCAGGTTTGACCAGATCGGCCCGGATGCAATAGCGCGCCGGTTTGTCGCCCGGAAAATATTCGGCATAGACCGCGTTGAAAGCGGCATAATCGCCAAGGTCTTTCAGGAAAATGTGGTTCATCGCCACGTCCGCCATCGTCGCCCCCGCCGCCTCCAGCGTGATGGCGATCACGTCCAGAATATGGCGCGTCTGCGCCGCCGCGTCTCCCACATGCAGCACCACGCCCCCTTCGCCCAGTGCCAGCACGCCCGAAACATAGACCGTGTTGCCAGCCTTGGCGCCCGCGGAATAGGGCGCGATGGGGGTAGGGAACTGTGGCGGATTGATCGGTTCAAAAGGCATCATTCCCCTCCCTTAGGCAATTGCCCCAGGCTGCCGCAAAAATCGCCCACGGTGCTGACCCAGCCAAAGAATTTTTCGACATTATAGATCGTGGCCTGATGCACGAAATCGGGGCCGAGGTGGTGGGTGGCATCCTCGATCATCACGCTGAAATATTCGAGATGGAACGCGTCACGCAGCGTCGATTCCACGCAGACATTGCTGGCGATCCCGACAAAGACGATGGTCTTGATCCCGCGCGAACGCAAAACGCTGTCGAGCTGCGAATTGAAAAAGGCGCTGTAACGGGTTTTGTGGACGCGAATATCGCCCGGTTGGGGTTTCAAAGCATCGACCAGTTCATAATCCCAACCGCCACGCGCCAAAAGCTGGCCCTGTAATTCCGGCCTCGCGCGCATGGTTTTGAGCGCATTGGATTTGTGCCAGTTGGGCGATCCCGGCCCGCCTGCCTCGACATAATCCTCGTCCCAGCCATTTTGCAGGAAGACAACCTGCACACCGGCCCCACGCGCCGTGTCCAAGACCTGCGCAATGCGGCCGATGACGCCCGCCGCCCCGGCGATGTCAAATCCGGCCAGATCGACATACCCCCCCGGCGAAGCATAGGCGTTCTGCATATCGATAACGACCACGGCGGTCGTCGCCGGATCGATGCGCATCGCTTCTGGTCGTGCTGGCAGGATCGCGCTTGCGCCGCCTGTTGGCCCGCGCCCTTGCAATGGATCGATGGTCCCCGTCATACCCGGTTCTCCTCACGCGATTCGTCAAGTTTCCCAGAAAGATGTCGATCACGCAAGGCTTGCGCCTCACCGTTAAAATGCGCATGTATCGGAGGCCGTCCTGCATTCGCCCGGCGACCCGAAATGAATGCTATGGACCATGTCGTAAAAACCTTATATACTGTCTGGTATGAAATTCGATCCTGAAACGCTCGTGGCCCCCGGCCCTGCGCAACGTGGGCGCCCGAGACAGTTCTGTCCCGACGCGGCGCTGACGGCTGCGCTCAAAGTGTTCTGGGAGCGCGGCTATGAAGGCGCCTCCATGGCCGAATTGACCGAGGCGATGGGCATCACCAAACCCAGCCTCTATGCCTGTTTCGGCAATAAGGAAGCCTTATTCCGTAAGGCGTTGGACCTGTATGAACGCGACAAAATGGCCTATGTCCGGGCCGGCCTGACCGCGCCAACGGCCAAGGGCGTTGCCGAAGCCTTTTTGCGCGGGGCGCTGGCGATGCAAACCGGCAATGATCCGCGCGGCTGCCTTGGCGTGATGAGCGCTGTGGCCTGCACCAATTATGCCGATTCGATTCGTGACGAAATCGTGTCGCTTCGCGTTGCGACCGAGCGGGCCATGACCGAACGTTTTCAACGCGCACGGGACGATGGTGATTTCTCATCCGACATCGATCCGGCCGCAATGACGCATTACCTGACCGCCGTTCTTCAGGGCATGTCGGTCCATGCCCGCGCCGGCGCCTCGGCCAAGGAATTGGAAGGTCTGGTGCAGACGACCCTGTCCCTTTGGCCGGGCAGGTAAGTTAATTCACCGCAAATTCAGGTGTATGAATAAAAAATACCGAACGGTATAAAAATCTGGTTGACGCTGAGGCCACCTCATTCTATACCGTTTGGTATTGAAAGGGCGCGGGCCGATAACCCCCCGTCCACCAAGCGCAGGATAGTCCCATCCTGCCCGACCTGACCCTTTCAATGGACGCCTGAACAGCGCGTCCAACCCAAAAGGCACGGCATTCACCCCAATGCCGGATGCCCAGACCGGTTCCCGTCCGGGGCGCAATCCCCCCCACCCCCCCGTGTCACGGACGGGACCGGTTTTATCCATCATCACGTGGCCTTTGCGCCTCGTAATCCATCTCTACCCGGCGCGCCGGGGAAGGCATGTTGCCGCGCCCATCCCGCGCGACGCAGTCATCCCCGGCGCGTGTCCTGCCTGCCCGGAGCCGACCCATGGACATGCTGACCACCCTGATTGACGACGCGATTGAGCGTGAAACCCATGAGCCAAAGGCAACAAAGAACCCCCTTATCCGCCGCGTGGCCTGGGCCGCGATTGCTCTGGCATTTGCCGGCGGCGTGGGCTGGAAAGTTCTTCATAACGAACCCGCCACCGCCGCGGTCATGCCCACCCCGACGCTGGGCGTGTCCAGCCCGCTTGTCGCGCCCGTGACGCAATGGGACGATTATGTTGGCCGTTTCGCCCCCAGCCAGAGCGTCGAACTGCGCCCGCGCGTCGGCGGCCAGATCACCGCCCGCCATTTCCGCGATGGCGACATCGTGCAAAAGGGGCAACTGCTCTTCACCATTGACCAACGCCCCTATCGCGCCGCTCTGGCCGAAGCATCGGCCAATGTCGCCTCGGCGCGCAGCGCACTGGCGCTGGCCCGCAATGATCTGGCCCGCGCAACGCGCCTGTCGGGCGATGAAGCCATTTCGGCGGGCGAACTCGATGGCCTCAAGGCTCGGCTTCAGGCCGCACAGGCCTCCCTCGCCGCTGCCGAAGCGCGCCAACAGGCCCGCGCGCTGGACATGGAATTCACGCAGGTCCGCGCCCCCATCGCGGGCCGCATCTCCGACCGTCGCGTCGATGTGGGCAATCTGGTCGCTGCGGGCGAAGGCCCCAATGCCACGCTGCTGACCACGATCAACGCGCTCGATCCGATCTATTTCACCTTCGATTCCTCCGAAGCGCTTTTCCTGAAAGCCCAGCGCGACAAGGCGGCGGGCAACACCAGCACCAAAGTCGAAATCAAGCTTCAGGACGAGCCCGATTACCGTCATCAGGGCCAATTGGACTTCACCGACAACGGGCTTGATCCGCATTCAGGCACGATCCGTGGCCGCGCATTGCTGGCCAACCCCGGCCTTTTCCTGACCCCCGGCATGTTCGGCGCGATGCGTCTGAGCCATGGCGGCACGGTGCAGGCTCTGCTGGTGCCCGATGAAGCGATCCAGTCCGATCAGGCCCGCAAAACCGTGCTGGTCGTCGCCCCGGACGGCACATTGACGGCTAAGCCGGTCATTCTTGGGCCAGTCGTGCGCGGATTGCGCGTGATCCGTTCGGGCCTTGCGCCCACCGATCGCGTGGCCATCACCAATCTTCAGGCCGCGATGCCCGGCGCCAAGGTCAACACCCGCCCGGCCACCATCACCGCCCTGCCCGCCCAGCAGCCCACGGCCATCGCCACCCCGGCCGCCGCCGAAGCCACGCTGGCCCGATAATTTCCAGGGGAATTTTCCCATGCGCTTTTCCCGTTTCTTCATAGACCGCCCGATCTTCGCGGCGGTGCTGGCGGTGCTTATCACCGTGGTGGGCGCGCTGGCCTTTGTGGGCCTGCCCGTCTCGCAATATCCCGAAGTGGTGCCGCCAACAGTCACCGTTTCGGCCCAATATCCCGGCGCCTCGGCCGAAACCGTGGCGGCCACCGTTGCCACGCCCATCGAGCAGGAAATCAACGGCGTCGACAATATGCTCTATATGAGCAGCCAGTCGACCGGCGACGGCAAGGTGACGATCACGGCCACCTTCAAGATCGGCACGAACCTTGATGCCGCGCAGGTGCTGGTGCAGAACCGAGTGGCGATTGCCGTGCCGCGTCTGCCGCAGGAAGTGCAAAGACTGGGCGTGGTGACGCGCAAGACCAGCCCTGACTTCCTGATGGTGGTCAATCTGCAATCGCCCGATGGCAGCCTGCCGCGTGACTATATCTCGAACTATGCGCTGACGCAGGTCCGCGACCGTCTGGCCCGGCTTGACGGCGTGGGCGATGTGCAGCTGTTTGGCGGCCGCGATTATGCGATGCGCGTGTGGATCGATCCTGCCCGCGCCGCCGCGCTCAACCTGACGGCGGGCGAGATCGTTGCGGCCCTGCGCGCACAGAATGTGCAGGTATCCTCCGGCGCTCTGGGCCAGCCCCCCTATTCCAAAGGCGAGGCTTTCCAGCTTGGCGTCGAAACGCAAGGCCGCCTGACCGATCCGCAGCAGTTCTATGATGTGGTGATCCGCACCGACGCCGCCGGCCATCAGGTCCGCGTGCGCGATGTGGCCCGCGTCGAATTGGGCGCGCAGGATTACGGCATCAACACCTATCTCTCGAACAAGCCTACCGTGGTGATCGCGGTGATGCAGCGCCCCGGCTCGAACGCTCTGGCCGCCGCCGCGCGCATCAAGTCCGAGATGGACACGATCGCCAAGACCTTCCCCAAGGGCTTGGAATATTCGACAATTTATAACCCCACCGAATTCATCAGCCAGTCGATTGATGCCGTCTATCACACGCTGTTCGAGGCGGTGGTGCTGGTGGTGCTGGTGATCCTCATCTTCCTGCAAAGCTGGCGCGCGGCGATCATTCCGGTGTTGGCCATCCCCGTCTCGCTGATCGGTACGGCGGTGATGTTGGCGGCGGTGGGCTATTCGCTCAACAATCTCTCGCTCTTTGGGCTGGTGCTGGCCATCGGCATCGTGGTCGATGACGCTATTGTCGTTGTCGAAAATGTCGAGCGCAACATGGCTTTGGGCATGAGCCCGCTGGAAGCCTCGCGCACGTCGATGGATGAAGTGGCCACCGCGCTGGTTGCCATCGTGCTGGTGCTTTGCGCGGTGTTTGTCCCCACCTTGTTCATCACCGGCCTTTCGGGTCAGTTCTACAAGCAGTTTGCCGTCACCATCTCGACCGCAACGGTCATCTCGCTGCTGCTCAGCCTGACGCTTTCGCCTGCTCTGGCCGCTCTCCTGCTGCGCGGGCACGTCGATGCGGCCCATGCGCACTTGCCCCGCTGGCGGCGGATGCTGCAAACGGGTGCGGACCGGTTCAACACCGGCTTCGACCGGATGAGCGCAGCCTATGCCCGCCTGACCCGCCGCCTTTTGGGCAGCCCCAAGCGGATGATGGCGGCCTATGGCGCGCTGATTGCGGCAACCATTGGATTATTTGTCATCACGCCTTCGGGCTTCATCCCGGCGCAGGATCAGGGCTATTTCCTCGCCATCGTGCAATTGCCCTCGGGCGCCTCGCTGGAACGCACGGACGGCGTGGTGCGTGACGTTGCTGCGCGTATCCTGCCCATCAAGGGTATTCGCGGCGCGGTGATGTTTGCCGGGTTCCACGGCCCTTCGCGCACATCGGCCCCCAATTCGGGCGCGATCTATTTCCCCTTCAAGAGCTTTGCCGAGCGCAAGGAAATGGGCGTGACCTATCAGGGCATCATGGATCAAGCCAACAAGGCGATGGCCGGTTATGACAAGGCGCGCATCATCCTTGTGCCGCCCCCGGTCATTCAGGGCCTTGGCGCAGCGGGCGGCTATCGCTTCATGCTGCAGGACCGCGAAGGGCGCGGCTATGACGCTCTCAATGCGCAAGCATGGGCGTTGATCGCCAAGGCCAATGCGCAGGCCGGATTGAAGCAGGTCTATACATTGTTCGATGTGGGCACACCGCGCGTCTATGCCGATATTGACCGCCGCAAGGCCGACCTGCTGGGCGTGCCGCCGGAACGCATTTTCGAAGCGTTGGAAGTCTATCTCGGCTCAGCCTTCGTCAATGACTTCAACCTTTTGGGCCGCACCTATCGCGTCACCGCACAGGCCGACCCGGAACACCGCTCGACCGTGGCCGATATTGCCAACCTGAAAACCCGTTCGAACACCGGCGAGATGGTGCCCATTGGTGCGGTCGCCAATTTCGAGGACAAGACCGGTCCCTATCGCGTGGTGCGCTATAACCTGCAACCGGCCGTAGAGGTCGATGGCGACAGCGCGCCCGGCTTCTCCACCGGCCAATCATTGGCCACGATGGAAAAGCTGGCCGATGATACGCTGGCGCCCGGTTACGGCGGCGAATGGACCGACATCGCCTATCAACAGGTCCATGCAGGCAATACCGCCGCGATGGTCTTTGGCATGGCAGTTCTTTTCGTCTTCCTCGTGCTGGCCGCGCAATATGAAAGCCTGACGCTGCCGCTTTCGATCATCCTGATCGTCCCCATGTGTCTGTTGGCGGCCATGTTGGGGGTCAATCTGCGGGGGATGGATAACAACATCCTGACGCAAATCGGTCTGGTGGTGCTGATCGCTCTGGCGGCGAAGAACGCCATTCTGGTGGTGGAATTTGCCAAGCAGGCCGAGGACGAGCAGGGCATGAACCCCATCGATGCTGCGGTCTATGCCTCGCAAACCCGTCTGCGTCCGATCCTGATGACCAGCCTTGCCTTCATCCTGGGCGCCGTGCCTCTGGTGATTGCAACCGGCGCAGGCGCGGAACTGCGTCAGGCGCTGGGCACGGCGGTGTTCTTTGGCATGGTGGGCGTCACCGGCTTTGGCCTGATTTTCACCCCCACCTTCTATGTCTTGTGCCGGAAAATGGCGCTGCGTTTTGCCAAGGCCCGTCGCGGTCATGGCGGCGCGATGCAACCGGCCGAATAAGGAAATTTGCGATGACACGCATCATTCCAATCCTGCTGGCCACCAGTCTGCTGGCCGGATGTGCGGTGGGGCCGAATTATCACGCCCCGGTTGCCGCCTCCTCGGCCAAGGCCCCCTTTGCGGGGGCCGAAGCGCCCGGTTTCGCCGCCGCCCCTGCCGCCGATCAATGGTGGACCATGTATGGCGACCCGGTCCTTGATGGCCTTGTTCACGATGCTCTGGCCGCCAACACCGACATCCGTGTCGCCGTGGCAAGGGTAGAGGCCGCCCGCGCCAGCCTGACCGGTGCGCGCGCGCCGCTCCTTCTGCCTGAAACGACATTGTCGGCCTCGGGCAATCGTCAGCGCATTTCCTCGATCCAGACCATTCCGGGCCAATCGCGTGAGCGCTGGGCCTATGATGGCGGATTGGCTTTGTCCTATGAAGTCGATGCCTTTGGCCGTTTGCGCCGGGGCGTAGAAGCCGCCAAAGGCGATGCCGCCGCTGCGCAGGCCGATGCCGATGCGGTGCGTCTGGCCGTGGTGTCCGATACGGTCCGCGCCTATCTGGACGCCACCACCAGCGCCGAGCGCGAAAAGGTGGCGCAGGAAACGGTGGACCTGCTCGACCGATCGATCCGCATCACCGGGGCGCGGGTCGATGTCGGGCGGTCTGATCGGCTGGACCTGATCCGCGTTTCGACGCTGCGCGATCAGCAGGCCGCATCGATCCCGCAATTGCAGGCCGACCGTCAGGCCGCCCTGCTTCGCCTTGCAACGTTGACCGGGCGCACACCTGCGGACCTTCCGGCGGCGCTGCGACAGGTAAACGTGACGCCGGAATTGAAGCAGCCGATCCCAGTGGGTGATGGGGCGGCATTGCTGGCGCGGCGTCCTGATGTGCGTGCTGCCGAACGCCGCCTTGCCGCCGATACGGCGCGCATTGGTGTGGCGACGGCGGATCTCTTCCCACGCATCACGCTGGGTGCCTCCGGTGGTGCCACGGCGCTGGGCGGAATGGATGTAACGGGGGCCTCGGCCTCGCGCTGGTCATTGGGGCCGTTGGTCAGCTGGACCATCCCCAATATCGTCGCGGCGCGGGCGCGGATCGCGGCGGCCAAGGCCGAAACCAAAGCCTCGCTGGCGCAATTTGACGGCGCGGTGCTGATCGCGCTGGAGGAAACCGAGAGGGCCTTGTCCAACCTGTCCCATGCCCGCCAACGCGCCGATACTTTGCAGCGCGCCCGCGATGAGGCATCACGCGCGGCCCGCATCAGCCTTGCCCGTCAACGCGAGGGGCAGATTGATTTCCTCACCGTACTGGATGCGCAACGCACCTTGGCCGGGGCTGAGGCTGATCTAGTCGCGGCCCGCCGCGCCGCCGCCTTTGCCGAGGTCGATGTGTTCCGCGCCCTTGCCGGAGGATGGCAGGCGACATGAAAAACGGGCGGGGGGGTGTCGCCTCTCCCCCCCGCCCGCCCTGTCAGCGCGTTACTTCGGCAATGACCGCCCGCGCGCTGACAATTGCTTTATCGGTGGTGATTTTTCCGGCCCGGATATCATCGGCCAGCCCCATCAACCTTTCAGCGCCCGCCGATCCGGTTTCGGCTACCTCGGCCACTTTGACGCCCTGCCCTTTGGCGATGGCATCGCCCCATGCGCCGCGCACCGCAGCCCAGTAGTCCTTGGTCGCGGCCCAATAGGCCTCGGCCGCTGCGACATCGAACCGGCCATCGCGGACATAGGTGTTGAGGCCCGATTCCTGCACAAAGGGCACGATCTGACCCGATCCTGCCGGGTCGGGGCCTTCTTTCAAATTGTCCTGCCAATGGATCCAGCCCGTCGGCGTCGGCGAATGGCGATTGATGGCCAGATAGCGGTCATAGGCCGGATGGCGCACCGCATCGCGCCGGGCCAGCGGGCGGAGCGTCCAGCTTGAACGCCAGCGGCGTACCCCGCCCTCGTCGCTCCATTGGCCCCATCCGCCATAGCGGGGGGAATCGTCGGTCTGCCACACGGTTTGCGACCAGCGGCCCGCGCGCATGGTGGCCGGGATGGTTTCAAGTTTCCATTCCCCCTTGCCCGCATAGGTCAGCAGGTTTTCGGGTTCATAGTTCCAGTCCTGCCGCCAATGCTTGATGACCATGGTCTTGCCGCTCTCATCTTTCACCACCAACAGGTGCTGCAAGGCGATATGGCGGCCGGCGTCCTCAATCACGCGCACCACCTCATGCCCGCCTGACAGTTTCGACGGGATCGCCGTGTAATCAGCCCGCCAGCTTGTCGTTTCGCGCAGATCGAACGTCACCTTGTAATCGCCCGCCATGGCCAATATCGCGGCGCGATCAGCGGTAAAGGCCTGGGCATTGGCCTGAGCTGAACGCGGGGCGATGGGGCCGTCGGCCATGGCGGGCGCTGCCGGGGTCATGGCCAGACCCAGCAGGAGGGATGCAAGAAGGGCTTTCTTCATGGGAATTATCCTTAAAGTTCAGAAACGGGCGGTCAGCGAGACGGAGGCATTGCGCCCCGGCTGGGTATAGGCATCGGTGACGGTCGAACTGGCCGACAGACCACGCACATCGCTCCACCATGCGTATTTGGCGTTGGTCAGATTGAACACGCCCGCCCGCAGCGTCAGCGCCTGTCCAAGGCGGACATAGGCGGTGGCGTCGAGGATCGTGAAAGCGCCGGGGCGATAGCACAGGCTGTTGCTGCAATCGGCGGCATTGGTGGCCGACATTTCCTTTTGCGCCGAATGGGTCATGATGATCTGTCCGCCGATACGCCCGCCCGGCGCGTCATAGCCCAGTCCCATAATCAGCTTGAGCGGGTCGATGGTGGAAAGCGGGGTCCGCGCGCCATCGGTGCCGGTGACAGTGCCTGTGGCATAGGAAATCGCCAAGCGCCCGGAAATGCCGTTGCGCGCGCGCAGCGCCACCTGGCCCTCCGCGCCCGAAATACGCACGCGGTTGAGGTTGATGAATTGATAGACCGCCGGATTGCTGGGGGTGAAGGCGCCGCTCACCACCTGCTGGCTGATGAAATCGCGATATCGGCCCGTAAAGCCGGTGATGCCTGCGCTGATGCCGCCTTGGGCAATACGGATCCCGCCCTCGAAGGTCTCGCTGGTTTCCGGTTTCAGGTTCGGGTTGGGCACCGAGGTATAGCCAAAGGCAAGGTTCTCGAAGAACTGGTTGACCTGTGTCGGGGCGGGTGCCTTGAACCCTTGGGCATAATTGCCGAAAACACTGACCAGACCCAGTTTGACCCGCGCCCCGATCTTGGGCGAAACGCGCGATCCACTCTGCCCCTGCCCGGTGAAATTCGAGGTCAGCCCATCGCCCTTGGGGCTGAGCCGATAATGGTCGAAACGCAGGACAGGATAAAGCGTTAACACCTTGCCCCCCACGCCGATCTCGTCGCCCAGATAAAAGCCGGCCAGCGTAAAATCGGTGGGCGGAAAGGCGCGGGTGGGAAATGTCTCATTCGTGGGCGGAACGGTCCCATCACGCACCCCCTGCTGACGGGTAAAGCTGGCGTCGGCGCCATAGACGAAGGCATGGGTCAGCGGGCCTGTGTTCAGGTTGGAGTGCAGTTCCGCCGACAGGCCGATCACCCGATTGGCAAAAGTGTTCAGGCGTGTGCGGTCCGCCGCCGCATTGCGATCCTCGGCGGAATATTGGCGATTGTCGGCTTTTTGATACCAGCCCGTGATCTGCGCCATCTCGATCGCGCCCGCCCCCTGCCATCGCCAATCAAGGCTGACGCGATCTCGCCGGATCGTGTCACGCCCGCTCAGGCCGATCACACTGGTTGAGGCGGAGGCGGTCGGCGCGACGCCGGACAGCCCATTTGTGTAAGTGTGATTGTCCAGATGATCCAGCGTCAGGCGCAGGCGATGCGCCGCGGACGGCGCCCATACCAGTTTGGCCAGCACCGCGTTGGATTGCGTGTCCTGCGGATTGGCGGCGGTGCGGGTGGAATTGGCGGCATTATTGCTGCCCTTGGTTTCCTGTTCATGCCCGTCGCGCCGGGTATAGGCGATCAGCGCGGACCACGCCCCGGATTTGCCCGCAAGGATGCCGGTTTCGGTCGCCTTGTCGTCCGCGGAATCATAGGCGACGCGGCCAAGCCCGGCGACCTTGCGTCCATTTTTCAGGAAGTCTTCCGGGTCGCTGGTGATGAAGCTGACGGCGCCGGCCAGGCCATCGCTGCCATAGAGCGCCGAGGCGGGACCGCGTAGAATTTCGACCGATTTGACCAGGCCGAGGTCCACATAGTCTCCTCGCCCCGCAGATTGCGCGCCAAATTCAAAACCATCAGGAACGCGAACACCGTCCACCTGAACCAGCACCCGATTGCCTTCCAGTCCGCGAATGTTGAAACCGGCGTTGCCATCGCGCCCCGTCGTGCCGCTGGCGGCGCCAAAGCGGGCGGGTGCGCGATGGACCGATACGCCCGGCTCAAAACGGATCAGGTCCTTGATGTCGGCGGCCATTTGGTCGGCGATTTGGCGGTCGGTGATGACCGAGACGGTGGCGGGCACTTCACCGATGGTGGTCGGACGGCGGGTCGCCGTCACGGTGATCGCGTTCATCGGGTTAAGCGTGACGAGCGGATCGCCGTCCTGCGCGGAGGCTGGCGAAGAAAGGCAGGTTGCGGCGAGCAGGAAACCCGCAACCGGATACCGCCGGAAATGGCGGATAGGTGACGAATGAAAGGAAATGACACGGCCCCTTAAACTGCGATTGATTCGCAATATCGTTTAAGGCGTGAAGACGTGAACGGTCAAGCAGCGACAAGCCGCTTAACTCAAGTTTTTGCGAATTATTCTCAATTTATGGTTTGAAAGCCGGTACCAGCCCTCACGACTGGCTCAATTCCGCAACCAGATCATAGGCATCGCCGCGATAATAGCATTGCGCCACCTCGATCACTCGCCCATCCGGCAGGAAAGCGCGGCGGTCGATGAACAGGCAGGGATCCCCCTTTTCGACGCCCAAAAGCGCCGCATGTTCCTCGCTGAAGCCAATGGCGCGCACACGTTGCAACACGCGTACCGGACGCAATCCACGCAAGTCCAGCGCATCATAGAGCGATTCCTCAACCGCATCGGCCGAAGGCAGACCCCATGCCGGAACCGCCACATGCTCCAACGCCATGGTTTCACCATCGGCATAGCGGATACGTTGGAACCGATAGACCGGCGATCCGGGCGAAAGGCCCAGAGAGAGCGCCTCATCAGGCGTAACCGCACCTTCACTGCGATCCAGCCACCGGCTGGACGGCTTGCGCCCGCGCGAAAGCATGTCTTCCGAAAAGGAGGAGAGCTTGGAAATACTCTTTTCCACGCGGCCCGATGACGCAGGCGCCGCGCCGCCGACGAAGGTTCCCGCCCCCTTGCGCCGTTCCAGCAAACCTTCATCGACCAGCTTGTCGATTGCCTTGCGGATCGTGACGCGCGACAGGGCATAGACCTCGCCCAATTCCCGCTCGCTGGGCAAGGCGCTGCCCACCGGCAGGCGGCGATTGTCGATGGCGTTGCGCAACAGTTTTTGCAGACGCAGGTAGCGCGGACCGGCCTCATCGTCATCCAACGTGCCTACCTGATCGATAAAGGCCATAATACTCCTTTGCCCACATGCCGGGGCGGGTGTGGTCTGCTTTCGGTCTTATCCAAAATGGAATGGGGCTCGGCAAGGCTTTAATGTGCCTTGCCAAGCCCCCTCCTGCAAACGCCTGTCGATATGTCTTATGATGTCCAGGCGGATATGGTGTCGGCGGGGAAAAGCAGATGCCACTGCCCTGCGAACTGGCCGCCCCCGCGCAGGCCAAATTGTTCAAGCGCCGCCATATCGGGCGCAGCGACGCATTCCACAACCAGACGGCTGCGACCAGCGCGCACAAAGGTAACAGGACCAAGCGCGGCCTGAACACCCGATGGCAAGGCGGTGATGGAGAGATCAGTCAGCCCGACTTCGGCCTTGTCCGCCGCCGGTTGTGCCGGAGCAGGGGCCACCGTGATGCCGCCCGCGATGGCCGCCTGAATTTCGCTGGCGACACTGTCGGCCTGCGGGCCAAGGATGACCTGAAGCCCCTGCGCCGAAGGACGGATCAGACCGCGCGCACCCAATGCCTTGAGCGCGGCTTCATCGACCGCCTCCTGATTGGAGACGACCAGGCGCAGGCGCGTGGTGCAGGCGCCGACCTCCACCAGATTGCCCGCGCCGCCCAGCGCCGAGACAAAGGCCGCCCCGCGTCCCATTTCGGTCGAGACATCGGCAACAGCGGCGCTGTCATCTTCACGCCCCGGCGTTTTCAGGTCGAACTTGACGATGGCAAAGCGGAACACCGCGTAATAGATCGCGAAATAGGCCAAACCGACCGGGATCAAGACCAAGGGCCGGGTCGCCTTGGAAAAGTTCAGCACAAAGTCGAACAGACCGGCCGAAAAGCCAAAACCCAGATGCACGCCTAGCACAGACATCAAGGCCATGGCCGCCCCGGTCAAAACCGCATGCAGGGCAAAGAGCGCAGGCGCCAAAAACATGAAGCTGAATTCAATGGGTTCGGTCACGCCCGTCAGGAATGAAGTCGCCGCAAGGCTGGCCAGCATACCGCCCGTTTCGCGCCGCTTTTCCGGCCGCGCGCTGCGATACATGGCAAGGCAGGCCGCAGGCAGGCCGAACATCATCACCGGGAAAAAGCCACTCATGAACGCGCCCGCGCCCGGATCGCCCGCAAAGAAGCGACGCAGATCGCCCGTCACCCCATGATAATCGCCCAGTACAAACCACGCGATATTGTTGAGGATATGATGCAAGCCCGTCACCAACAGCAGGCGGTTGAGCAAGCCATAGGCAAACAGGCCAATCTCACCGCTGCCCAAGGCCGCGCGCGAGGCTCCATCGACGCCCGCATTGATGGCATCATGGCTGAACCCGACCATGGCCGCCAGCACGACGCCGCAGGCCCCCGCAATGATCGGCACAAAACGCTTGCCGCCGAAAAAGGCCAGAAAATCTGGCGGTCGAAAGCCGGAGAAGCGGTTGTAACCAAGCCCGCCGACCATGCCCGAAATAATGCCCAAAGGCACCGCGACGCGGCCGATCTGGCCCTGACGCCACGCACCTTCGACGGCGCCGCGCGCGGTTTCGGCAACCCCCACCACTACATCGGCGGGCACCTTGAGCAAAGCCTTTGCCCCTTCGGAGGCGACCAGAAAACAGACGACGCCCGCCAAAGGCGCCGCACCATTGCCATCACGGGCAAAGCCGGTCGCCACACCAATGGCAAACAACAGGCCCAGATTGGCAAACATCGCCTCACCCGCCGCGCTGACGAAAGGCAGGCCCAACAGATCGGGTTGGCCAAGGCGGAGCAACAATGCCGCCACCGGCAATACCGCAATCGGCAACATCAGGGCGCGGCCCAAACGTTGCAACCCTTGCGCAAAGACGTGGAATGAAGCCGTCACAGCGCAATCCCCCCAATAAATTCAGCCGCCAAGGCCCGCACCTGCGCCGGGCCGGCAACCTCCAGAACACGCTGGGCCAATTGGCGGCACTCCGCGATGTTCAAACTGCGGACCAGCGCCTTGATTTCCGCCACCATGGCGGGCGCGGCGGACAATTCGCCCACGCCCAGACCGATCAGGATCGGCACCGCCAAAGGATCAGAGGCCAGACCGCCGCAAACACCCACCCATCTGCCATGACGCGCGCCGCCCTGACAGGTCTGACCGATCAGGCGCAGGACCGAAGGGTCCAACCCGTCCAGCCCCGCCGCAACCGCCGGATTTCCGCGATCCATCGCCAGCGTATATTGCGTCAGGTCATTCGTGCCGATCGACAGGAACGCACATTCCGCCGCCAGCGCATCGGCCATCACCGCCGCCGCGGGCGTTTCAACCATCACGCCAATGTCCGGCAACGCGACGCCCAAATTCGCCGCTTCTTCGGCGGCCACTTTTTGCAGGGCGCGCAATTCATCCACACGGGCCACCATGGGGGCCATGATCTTGATCTTGCGCCCGACGCTGGCGCGCAAGATGGCGCGCACTTGCGTCCGCAGGACATCCGGACGGGCCAGACCAACACGCAACCCGCGCAATCCCATCGCCGGATTTTCTTCGGGCGCAATGGGCAGATAGGGCGCAGGCTTGTCCCCGCCAATATCGAGCAGGCGGATGATCAGCGGACGTCCATCAAGGGCATCGGCGATCCCGGCATATTGCGCGGTTTGTTCGTCCTCGTCCGGCGCGCTTTGGCGGTCAAGGAACAGGAATTCGGTCCGCAACAGGCCGCAACCCTCGGCCCCGCCAAGGACAGCCGGGGCGGCTTCGGACAATTTGCCCAGATTGGCAAAGATCTCGATTCTGGTGCCGTCGGCGGTGCGGCCTTCCTCATGCGCGCTGGCCATGGCCGCGGCGCGTCGGGTGGCGCGCGCCTCGATCATGTTGCGCACCGTCACCAATCGATTGGCCTCTGGCGCAACTTCAACCGCGCCGCCATCAGCGTCCAACACCAAGGGCGTGCCTTCGTCGATCAACAACAAACCTTCGCCCAAGGCCACCAAGGCGGGCAGGCCCCGGCTCGATGCAATAATGGCGACATGCGACGTCGGCCCACCCCGCGCCGTGGCCAAGCCGACCACGCGGGACAGGTCGAGCGCCGCCACTTCGCTGGGCATCAGATCTTCGGCGATCAGGATCGCGCCATGCGGCGGCAAAGGTGCTTCGGGTTCGCCGCCCACCAATTGCCATTGCAGGCGCAGTTCCAGATCCATGAGATCGCCCGCCCTTTCGGCAAAGCGCGGATCGGGCAATTGGCGCAAGGCCTCGGCCTGCGCCCAAAGGGTCTTGCGCCAGCCTTGCGCCGCCGTCGCCCCGGCGTCGATAGCGCCGCGTGCGGTCTCGATCAGTTCTTCATCATCCAGCAGGGCAAGATGCGCGCCAAGGATCGCTTTTTGCTGGGCAGTGCCGCTCATGGATTGCGCGCTCAATTGCGCGCGCAGCAACGTCAGTGCGTCATTGAGCAGCGATTTTTCCGCCAACGCCCCTTGTGAGACGGTAGCCAATTCCGGTTCGGCGCGACGCGGGCGCCATGCGGTGCCCACGGCCATGCCGGTTGCGGCGGTAACGCCCGTGATGCGGTCCCCGGCCTGCGGAGCCTGAACGGCAAAAACGGGCGCTTCAATCACAACATCCTGCGACAGGGCAAGAAATTCGCCCATCCCGCTTTCGATCAGCGCGCAAATTGCGTCGAGCGCTTCGCCCGCTTCATCGCCCTGTGCGACCAGACGGATGGAATCGCCGTGGCCAACGCCCAGACGCAGCATGGCGCTGGGGCTGGTGATCGCAGCCGTTGCGCCTGACTTCTCCACGGTCACTTTGGCCGCAAACCCGCGCGCGCATTCGGCAAGCCGCGCACTTGGGCGGGCGTGCAGGCCGTGAGCCAAGGGTACGCGGAGGCTGCGTTCGATCTGTTCCCCCGCCATCACCTGATCCGCGCCGGATTGCGCATGGCCAATGATGCGGCCCAAAATACGGCCCTTGGCCACCATGCCCTGTTCAATCAAGGGCTGCCATTGCCAGCCTTCGGCCTCGATCAGGATGATCGGCATCACAAGGCTTTTGGCCCGCGCAACGACCGAGGCGACATCGACGCGCAGCAAGGCTTGCCCCGCCTTGACCTGCTCTCCAACCTTGACCAGAGGCGTGAAGCCCGCGCCGCCGAGGCGGACCGTTTCCAGCCCGAAGTGCAGCAGAAGATCGAGCCCCGGCGCCAAACGCAGCGTCACCGCATGGCCTGCGGCGTGAACCGCCAGCACCTCTGCATCGGCGGGCGCGTGGACCGTGTCGGACACCGGATCAATCGCCAAACCCGGCCCCAGAAGGCCGCTGGCAAAGGCATCATCGGGAACATCGCCCAGCGGGCTGATCCAGCCATCCATCGGGGCGAGCAGGTCGAAAGCCTTATCCATCACCGCCTCTTTAACCCGCAAAACGGCAGGCGCCGCCAATCCAAGTCTGCGTCACGATCAGATCCGCGTCCAGCGCGACAAAATCCGCCGTCATGCCCGGCGCAATCTGCCCAATCCGGCCTTCAAGCCCAAGGAAAGCCGCAGGCGTGGCCGAGGCCATTTGCGAGATCTTTTCCATCGGCAAACCCGTCATGGTCAATGTGTTGCGCACAGCCGTTGCCATATCCAGCCCTGACCCTGCCAGCGTTCCGGCGGCATCGGTACACATGCCATCACGCACATAGATCGGACGACCATCCAGCATGAACGGCTGACCGCCATTGCCCACACCGGGCATGGCGTCGGTCACCAGCATCAGACGCTCGGCGCCCTTGACCCGGCAGGCCAGACGAACCGCCGCATTGGCGACATGGACGCCATCCACGATCAGGCCGCAATAGACATCATCCCGATCAAACGCCGCGCCGACCATGCCGGGCGCGCGATGCATCAGAGGCGTCATTGCATTATACAGATGCGTCACGCCGCGCACGCCATGTTCGAAACCGGCGACGGCTTCCTCATAGGTGGCATCGGTGTGACCTGCGCTGATGACCACGCCCGCGCGGGCCAGCGCCACGATCTGTTCCGGCGCCGCCAGTTCTGGAGCCAGCGTGAGCATCACCACACCCTTGCGAGGGCGGGTGAGCAAAGCCATGGCCGCATCGTCGAGAACGCAAAGACGCTCCTCGCTGTGGATGCCCTTGCGCGCCGGGTTGATAAAGGGGCCTTCGATATGAACGCCGACAATGCCGGGCACGCCCTGTTCAATGGCGTCGTCCACCGCATCAAGAGCGGCAGCGACAACATCAACCGAATCGCTGATCAAGGTTGGCATCATGGCCGTCGTGCCAAAGCGCGCATGGGCCGCGGCAATGGCCGCCACGCCATCGGCGGTGGTGCAATCATTGAACAGCACGCCGCCGCCGCCATTGACCTGTGTATCGACAAAGCCGGGCAGCAGATAACCACCGGCAAGATCGATAACCGAGTCAACCGGGCCTTCCCCGGCCTGTCCGATGGCGGAAATCCGGCCATCCTCAATCGTCAACCGGGCCGAATTGCGCCATTCACCCGCGATAAGGGCCTGACCGTTCAGGGCATCAACAGTGGTCATCGCGTGCGTGTCACCTTGGCGAGATAGGGAGGTTGATCGGGATCATGCCCGCGCGCCTGCGACAAAGTGTTAGCCATGCGATAGAAGCTGGCAATCATCAAAAGCGGGGCCAGTTCATCACGGGCCGTCAGGGCAGGCAAATGGACCACGCCTTCGGGCGCATTGTCGCGCACATCGGCCAGCCAAACACGCGCGCCGCGCTGGGCAAATTCGCCCGCGATCTTGCGCACATCGTCGCCCGTCGCATCCTCACCCGCAAAGGCCAGAACCGGGAAGCCCTCGCGCACGACGGCCATCGGTCCGTGGCGCACTTCGGCGGCGGAGAATGCCTCGCCATGCAGGCCTGAGGTTTCCTTGAGCTTGAGCGCGGCTTCCTGCGCAATGGCAAGGCCATAACCGCGGCCAAGGATGAACAGATTGCTGGCATCGACCAGACCGCCGATCAACGGCGTCCAGTCCAGAACAAAGGCCCGATCCAGCAAGGCAGGCAGAGCCTCCACATCACGGGTCAGCGCTTCATCACCCGACCATGCCGCCACCAATGCGGCAATCCCGGCCAGCGAGGTGATATAGGACTTGGTGGCCGCCACCGAACGCTCCACCCCGGCATGCAGCGGCAGGGTGAAATCGGCCATCTGGGCCAGAGGCGATGCCTCATCATTGACCAGCGCGACGACAGTGGCGCCCGAAGCCTGCTGACGTTCAACCGTCGCCAGCATGTCCGGACTGCGGCCCGATTGCGAGATGGCCAGGCACAATACGCCGCCCTTGGCCGCATGGACCACCGGCGCGTCATAGACCGACACCGTCGAGAAGGCCGCCGACGATGTCGGCAGGCCAAGCCGGGTTTCGATCATGTATTTGGCAAAGGTCGCCGCATGATCCGACGAACCGCGCGCACAGGTCACCACGAAAGCAGGCGGGCATTGCGCCAAATGGGCCGCAAGGCGGGCCAGTTCACCCTTATTGCGCGCCATGAACCGGGCCACCGACTCGCCCGCCTCGGCGGCCTCGGCATACATCAGGGTAGAGGTGATATTGCGCCGATTATCTTCAGACGCGCGGTCATCAAGCGAAGGTGTCACGAATTGGTTCCTGCCTTGCGCCCATCCCGACAAGGGAGGGGCTGTCGTGCCGCAGATGTCGGCAAGTGATATTTAATTGGTATTATTTTAAGCGTGACACCATTGCAACAGCTTTCATTCGTATTCGCATTTTGGCGTACAAAACCCTTACCAACCCGCTCCCGGAATTGAGCGTTGGACGGCACGCAATTTACCCTAAATCGCGAGAAAGCTTGGGCTATACGGCCTTGATTCGCATCAAAAGGCCCATCCCACCCGGATTGTCAGGCCAGCGTACAGACATGTGGCAATACCAAAATGAGCAAATGTGTCATCAAAATGACTTGACACGTCGCGCCATCCAGCAGATTTCTGAGCGCAGAACGGGGCAGATCCGGCACAGATATGTGCCACCCCCGGGGGTTCAGAGGGTTTAGCTCAATTTTTTGAGGGGGTTTTATGACGATCTCGCGTGTTTCGCTTGTTTCGCCGCTTTCACGTGTTGCCAAGATGGCCATGCTTTCCACTTGTGGTGTTTCCGCGCTGATGGTTGCCGGCGTTGCCCACGCCCAAACCGCCGCTCCTGCGGCGCAGGCCGACGCTTCGGACGGCATTGTCGTCACCGGCTTCCGCGCCAGCCTCAAGTCGGCGCTGGACGCCAAGCGCAAGGACACGCGCGTTTCGGACGGCATTTCGTCCGAAGACATCGGCAAGTTCCCGGCCGAAAACATCACCGAATCGATTCAGCGCATTTCCGGCGTCCAGATGTCGAACATCAACGGTCGCGGCGCAACGATCAGCATTCGCGGCCTTGGCCCCCAATATGCGATGACCACCATCAATGGTCAGACCATCAAGAGCGCCGACTTCACCGACGGCTTCCGCTTTGACATCATCCAGACCGAACTGGCCAGCGCCATTCAGGTCATCAAGTCGCCCACCGCCGACATGGATGCAGGCGGCCTGTCGGGCACGGTGAACATCGAAACCACCAAGCCGCTGGATTATCGCAAGCGCCAGCTGGTCGTTTCGGCCAAGGCGCAGAATTCGCAATATGCGGGCGGCAAGATCACGCCCAAGGTCGGCGTCAGCTATATCGACCAGTTCCTTGACGGCACGCTGGGCGTCTATGTCAACCTTGGCTATCAGAAGCTGAACGACCGCGCCGACTATATGTGGATGGACCGCTGGACGCGCAAGACCGTTGGGACCGATACCAACATCCTGACCCCGCGCCGCCCGCGCTATCGCCGCATCGACCGCGAAACCGAACGCCTGATGGCCAGCGGCGGTCTGCAATGGCGCCCTTCGGATCGCATCGAAGTCGGCTTCAACGCGATCTATGCCAAGGACAAGACCACCTATGACGTAAACCAGCAGGTTTTCCTGTTTGCCGATGACCCCACCAAGGGCTCCGTCATCACGGTCAATTCCTATGCCAATGGTGCGGCCACCAATGTGACGGCCACCAATTTCACCATGGAAAACAACCGTCAGCACGAAGACCGCAACCTGACGACCCAGCTTTACACGCTGTCGGCCAAGTGGACGGGCGACAATGGCTGGAGCGGGCGCGCGATTGCCAATTATTCCAAGGGCACCTCGTATCAGCGCGAAGCGGCCGCCATTCTGGGCATCAATATCGCCAGCGCCACGCTGGACATTTCGAACCCGGAATCGATCAAGTTCAACACCACGTCGGACCTGAATTCGACCGCAACCTATGCGCGCGGCTCGCTTACCCGCAACGAATATCCCAATGGCGCCACGCGCAACATGCGCACGACCGAATGGTCGAGCCAGGCCGACCTGTATAAAGAAGTCCACTTTGGTCCGTTCAGCAAGCTGGCCGCGGGCGTCAAGTTCCGCCACGAAACCTTCAACCGCTTTGTTTCGCGCCACGACCTGATCGCGCTGGGTTCGGCCCAGCCCGCCGCGTCCAGCACGATCTTCCCGGCCATGGCCACCAACAACTATCCGGTCAGCGGTTTCCTGAACAATGCTTCGGGCATCCCCAACGCCTGGGTTGGCCCGGATCTGGCCGCCTATGACAAGGCGCTGGCCGCAGCCGGTATCGTGGTGCCCGAAATCTTTGCGCCCGAAGCCTCGTATCACGTCGATCGCTATATGCCTTCGGTCTATGGCCAGGCCACGATCGACACCGAAATCGCGGGCATGCCCCTGCGCGGCAATGTCGGGCTGCGTTATGAATACACGACGCAAAAGGTGCAGGGCAATGTCACCGCTCCGCGTACCGATGGCTATACCGAAGTTCAGAACAAGATCGGCAACTACAACCTGAACCAGAAATACGGGAACCTGCTGCCCAGCATGAACCTTGTTCTGGAACCGGCCAAGGCGGTTCAGGTCCGTCTGGCTGCGGCCAAGGTGCTGGTCCGTCCGATCATGGACAGCAACACCTCGATGGCCCAGACGCAGTCGTTCTCGCGCCCCGGCGGCGTGCCGACCTACACGGTCGATCTGGGTCAGGCCGGTCTGAAGGCTTTGACCGCCAATCAGGTCGATGTGGGCGTCGAATGGTATTATGAACGCTCCAGCGCGATTGCCATCAACGGCTTCTACAAGTGGATCAAGAACGGCACCTATTCGTCGCTGATCTGCCCGTCGTCGTACAATGGCACGTCGCTTTCGACCAATTCTTCGGGTGACTGCGTTGATGGCGCGGGCAATGCCTATGACATCACCCAGTCGTTGAACGATCCCAGCACGATCAAGGTCAAGGGCTATGAAATCAGCCTCAACCATTCGTTCGACAAGATGCTGCCGGTCAAGGGTTTCGGCCTGATCGCCAACTATACCCGCGTGATCCCGCAAAAGCTGGCCGTGGGCACGGGCTACACCATCCGCAACCTGTCGAAGGTGACGTGGAACGTGACGCCTTACTGGGAAAACCGCTACTTCTCGTTGCGCGCATCGGTCAACTATCGCAGCGGTTATGACCAGAACAATGCGGACAGCTTCTTTGCCCGCGAAGGTCACACCGTCAAGGCACGCACCCAGGTTGACCTGAGCGCCGGTTACACGCCGGACGCGCACCTCAGCTTTACCGCTGGCGTGATCAACCTGAACAACAGCCGTGAAAAGGCAACCTACACCGGCACCTCCGTGTGGCAGGAATCCAGCTTCTATGGCCGCAGCTTCTATGCCTCGGCTTCGTACAAGTTCTAAGAACCTACCCTGACTGTCCGGCAAGGGAATGGCGGGGCGGGGCACAAACCCCGCCTTGCCAGACCCTTGCCGGATTTTTTGTTTTTACGCCTCGTTTTGCCTGATTGACCTGCCTGTCTGCACGGAAGAAAACTGGACCCATGCTCAGCCCCAAATCCCCCGCGCGTCTGACCAGCCTTGCTCTTGCCCTGATGCTGGGCGGCGCGGCGCAAGCGGCCGATACGCCCGATATTGCCGCAGCGCGTGCGGCCATCGCGCGTTTGGGGGTCAAAGCGGCAAAGGTTGACCTGAACATCCGCCCTGCCGCGCATCCCACCTATCGGGTACGCATTCGCAACGGCGCGATCATGGCCAGCGGTTCCTCCTCGGTCGCGCTGGTGCATGGCGTGGCCCAGGCGTTGGAGGCCAAGGGTAAGCTGCATTTAAGCTGGGAAGGCCGCCGCGCAGCGCCCCTTTCCCGCACCGACAATTTTGACAGCGGCGAGGTGTCGTCGCCCTTTGACCTGCGCGCCTATCTCAACACCTGCACCTATGGCTACACCACCCCTTGGTGGAACTGGACCCGTTGGAGCAGCGAGATCGATTGGATGGCGGCCCATGGCATCGACACGCCGCTGGCCATGGAAGGGCAGGAATATGTCTGGCGCGCGCTCTGGCGCGAGGAAGGCATGGACGAGGCCGCCATCGGGCAAAGCCTGTCCGCCGCGCCATTCCTGCCGTGGCAGCGGATGGGCAATATTGCGGGCTATCGCGCCCCGCTCTCACCCGGATGGATCGAGAAGAAGCATCAGTTGCAGGTCCAGATCCTGAAACGGATGCGCAGCCTTGGCATGAAGCCGGTGCTGCCCGCTTTTGCCGGCTATGTGCCCGAAGGTTTCGCCAAAGCACACCCCAAGGCGCGCATTTATAAAATGCGCAGTTGGGAAGGTTTCCCGCCGACCTATTGGCTCGACCCGTCCGATCCGCTTTTTGCGCGTCTGGCCAAGCGTTTCATCGAGATCTACAACGCCACCTACGGCGCGGGTGATTATTACCTTGCCGATGCGTTCAACGAAATGGTCCCCCCGATTGCCGAGGACGGATCAGACGCCACCAACGCGCAATATGGCGATGCCATCGCCAACACCGCCGCCGCCAACACGCAGGCCGAAAAAGTCGCCGCCCTGCCGCCTGCCGTGCGCGATGCGCGTCTGGCCGCCTATGGCGAGAAGCTCTATCATTCCATCACCGCCGCCGCGCCGCACGCCACTTGGGTGATGCAGGGCTGGCTGTTCGGTGCGGACAAGGCGTTCTGGACCCCGGACGCGGTCCGAGCGTTCCTGTCCAAGGTGCCCGATGACAAGATGCTGGTGCTTGACATCGGCAATGACCGTTATCCCGGCATCTGGCAGCAGACGCAGGCCTTTTACGGCAAGCAATGGGTTTACGGCTATGTCCATAATTACGGTGGCAGCAACCCGGCCTATGGCGATCTGGGCTTTTACAAATCGGACATCGCCGCCGCGCTGAACAATGCGGGCAAGGGTCAAATGGCCGGTTTCGGCATGTTCCCCGAAGGTCTGCATTCGAACAGCATCGTCTATGCCTATGCCTATGATCTGGCATGGGGGCCAAAGCGCGATTTGGGCGAATGGCTGATGAATTACACCACCGCCCGCTATGGCACCACCTCGCGCGCGCTGGTTTCGGCATGGCAAACGGCCATCGGCGGGGCCTATCAAACCCGCTATTGGACCCCGCGCTGGTGGAACCAGATGGCCGGCGCCTATCTCTTCTTTAAGCGCCCCAGCATGAGCGGCGCGGATTATCCCGCCGCCCCCGGTGATCCTGCGGCACTGCGCCGGGGGATCGAAGCGATGCTGGACGCCGCGCCTGCGCGCCCTTCGGCCTTGTTCGCCAAGGACATCGTCGATCTTACCCGCCATTATGCCAGCATGATGCTGGACGATCGGCTTAAGGCCGCGCTGGCCGCCTACAAGGCAGGCGATGTGGCGAGGGGCGACAAGGCCCGCGCGCAGGTTGAAAGCCTTGCCCGCAAGATCGACACATTGGCCGCCAATCAACAGGAAACGCTGGCTTCTTGGGTACGGGACGCCCGCGCCTATGGCGATACGCCGCGTGAAAAGGAGGAATTCGCAACGCAGGCCAAGGCCATCGTCACCATCTGGGGCGGGACGGGCCATCTGTCCGATTATGCCTCGCGGGCATGGTCGGGGCTTTATGCCGATTACTATCTGCCGCGCTGGCAAATGATGCTGGATGATGCGCGCGCCGCAGCTCTGACGCACAAGCCTTTGGACGAAGCCGCCTCTATCGCCCGCATTCGGGTGTGGGAGGAAAAGTGGGTGGCCAATGGCCAATCTTATGCCCATGCCGCCCCCGCCGATCCGGTGCGCGCCGCCGCGCAATTGTTGAAAGAACTGCCGTGAGTGAACTGGCCGCCAGCAAACCCCAGCGTTTCGTCTCGCTCGACGTGTTTCGCGGTGCGACGATGTTCCTGATGATTCTGGTCAACACCGCAGGACCGGGCGCACGGGCCTATGATCAGTTGATCCATACCAAATGGATTGGCTTCACGCTGGCGGATCTTGTGTTTCCCACATTCCTGTTCGCCATGGGCAATGCGATGAGCTTTGCCATGCGCAGGCCCCTGCCCGCCGGGCCCTATCTGGCCCGCTTGCTGCGACGCGGGGCGATCATCTTTGCGCTGGGCTTCCTGATGTACTGGTTCCCCTTTATCCGCCACACGAACGCAGGATGGGAATTCATCCCCTTTGCCCAGACCCGCGTGCCGGGCGTGCTGCAACGACTAGCGCTGTGCTATGTGCTGGCGGGCGTCATGGTACGTTGGCTGGATTGGCGGGTAGTATTGGGCGCCTGCGCGGCATTGCTGCTGGGCTATTGGGCCATCATGCTGCAATTTGGCGTTCCGGGCGATGCCTTTGGCAAGATGGGCAATGCGGGCACGCGGTTCGACATGTGGCTGCTGTCGCCGGGACATCTCTACAAGAAAGACGGCGGTTTCGATCCTGAAGGTTTCCTTGGCACCCTGCCCGCCGTGGTCAATGTGCTGGCCGGTTATCTGGCCGGTTTGCTGATCCAGCGTAGAGGCGATCTGCGTGACGCTTTGCGGGTGATGCTGGTGGCGGGCCTTGCCTGCATCGCGGCGGCTCATGCGTGGGAGCCTTTGTTCCCCATCGCCAAGAAACTGTGGACCAGCCCCTTTGTCCTGCTGACCACCGGGCTGGATCTGCTGCTGCTGGGCTGGACCATCTGGATCATCGAATTGCGGGGGAAACAGGGCGGGGTCCGCTTCTTCACCATTCTGGGGCGCAATCCACTGGCGATCTATCTGTTTTCCGAAATGTTCGTGACAGTGCTGAACATGGTGCCGGTGGGCGAGGACGGGGTTTACGACTGGGTCGGCATCCATCTGTTTCAGGCGGTCGCGCCGGGGGCATTCGGATCGCTGCTCTGTGCGCTGGCATATACGATGCTGTGCTGGGCCGTGGGTTGGTGGATGGACCGCAAGGGCCTGATCCTGAAAGCATGAATGTACCGATAAGCCCCTTGGGGCACGGGAGAGAATGATGAAATTTGCAAAGAATGCCATGCTGGCCGCCGCCCTGTGCGCGACCAGCCTTTCGAGCCACGCCCAAGCGGGGGATGATGCGATCATCCGCTTTGCCCCGGTCAAGGGCGGCTTCGCGCTGGCCGATAAAACCCATGCCGCGCCCATTATCGTTTCGCCGGGCGAAGCCATGGCGGTCCGCCACGCCGCGCAGGATCTGGCCAAGGATCTGGAACGCGTGACCGGACAGACCCCGCGCCTTCTCGATCAGGCGACCGCATCGGCGCAGGCCATCATTATCGGCACGCTGGGGCAAAGCCCGATGATCGACGCCATGGTCAAGAAGGGCACCATTAAGGCGCAAGCACTGGTGGGCAAGTGGGAAAGCTTCCTGATCCTGACGGTGGAACATCCCCTGCCCGGCGTCGATCACGCACTGGTGGTCGTGGGCAGCGACCGTCGCGGAACGGCCTTTGGCGCCTATGAAGTTTCGCGCGCGATGGGGGTCAATCCGTGGAACTGGTGGGCCGATCTGGCGCCGCGCCATCACGATACGCTCTATGCCGCGTCCGGATTGCATCACTTTGGCCCGCCTTCGGTGCGCTATCGCGGCATCTTCGTGAATGACGAGGATTGGGGCCTGTTCCCATGGGCCGCGCAGAACTTTGACCCGGAACGCAAGGATATTGGCCCCAAAACCTATGCCCGCATCTTTGAACTGATGCTGCGGCTGAAAGCCAACACCCTCTGGCCCGCGATGCACAAGACCACGGCGGCGTTCAATTCCGATCCCGCCAATGCCAAACTGGCGGACGACTACGGCATCATCATGGGTTCTTCGCATTCCGAGGTGATGCTGCGCAACAATGTGGGCGAATGGAAAGACGCGCCCGACGCCTTCAACTATGCCGCAAACCCGGAAAAGATCCGCCTCTATTGGGAGGAGCGGGTCCAAAAGAACGCGGCCTATGAGAACCTGTGGACCATCGGCATGCGGGGCCTGCACGATACCGGCATGGTGGGCACCAGCACGATGGCCGAAAAGGTTGCCCTGCTGGACAAGGTCATCAAGGATCAGCGCGCCTTGCTGGACAAACATGTCGCGGGCGGGGCGGAAAAGGCCGGACAGATCTTCGTGCCCTATAAGGAAGTGCTGGAAATCTACCGCTCCGGGCTGAAGGTGCCGGAGAATGTCTCGATCGTCTGGCCCGACGACAATTTTGGCTATATCCGCCAATTCCCCAGCAAGGCCGAAGCATCGCGTTCAGGCGGCGCAGGCGTCTATTATCACCTCTCCTATCTGGGCTATCCGCTTGCCTATCTCTGGCTTTCGACCACCCCGCCCGCGCTGGTGCGTGAAGAAATGGTCCGCGCCTATGACAAAGGTTCGCGCAATATCTGGATCGTCAATGTCGGCGATATCAAGCCTGCCGAAATCGGCACGACCCATTTCCTCGACATGGCTTGGGATGTCGAAAAGCATCGTGGCGAGAGCCAGAAGGAGTACCTGAAGGGCTGGCTGGGCGACGCTTTCGGGCCGGAACTGGGCGCGAAGGCCGCGGCGATGATGGATGAATATTTCCTCCTCAACTTTGCCCGCCGCCCCGAACATCTCGAATGGCCGGCCAAGGCGGAAGATCGACACCTCTCCGACTTCACCTTGGCCGAGGCGCATGATCGCCTGCGTCGCTGGCGCGCTTTGGCGGCACAGGCACAATCCTTGGCCACCCAAGTTCCCGCCGACCGGCAGGATGCATGGTTCGAACTGGTCGAATTTCCGATCCGGGCGGCGTCGGCGGCCAATATCCGCTATTTCGCCGCCGAATATTACGACGAAATGATCGAGGTCATCGCCGCCGAAGCCTATTCCGCAGGCGGCGCCATCGCATGGGCCGAGGATGAAATTGCGGCCATTACGGCGCGCTATAACAATGCCGTCGCGGGCGGGAAATGGCGCAACATCATGCCCGCCGAACCCGCCGATCCGCAATGGCGCATCTATCGCCCGCGCCCGATTGTCACCCCGGCAGCCTCCCTGCGCAGCGCGCCAGACCGGTTTTTCGCCCGGGTCGATGCAACCCAATTGCCAGAAATGCCGGTGCTGGAAGCAGAAAGCATCCCCGCCAAAGGCTGGCGCAAAGTCGAGGGCATGGGACGCGGCAACGGTGTGATGATCTCCGATGCACAAGGCGCGCCTTGGTCGGCCAATGTTACGCTGGCACCGGGCCAATCAGGCATATCGCTTGGCATCCTGCCCATGTTCCCCGATGGCGATGATCGCGCGCTCAAGATCGAAGTCAGTATTGATGGCGGGGCGCCTATTGCCCTGACCGTACCGCGTCAGGTCGGCAATGCGGCATGGGTCGAAGGCGTTTTGAGCAACCTGATCAAAGTTCCGGTTCCCGGCCAATTGGCATCCGGCCGGCACCGCATTGCCGTAACAGCGCGCAGCGGCGGTATCGCATTGGACCGCCTGATTTTCACGACGGCACCGTAATATTTCATTGGGGCCAGCTGATACCCAGCCGGCCCCAATGCTGCATCAGAAATTAGGATCGAAATTGAAATAGATGGGGTTCGACAAAGCCACCATCGTGCCGGTCATCCCCGCCGACATGGGCACGGCTGCATAGTCAGCCTGCGGCCCGGTCACTTCCAATCGGTAATAGCTGCGTTTGCCTAACGGGGGCGTATCAGTGAACGTGGCCTCGGCATCCTTGGCATTGACCGGGACGGTGGCGAATGTTTCACCATCGCGCACCACACGCACCTGATATTGCGCCCAAGGGATGGTCGCATTGGAAAGGCGGATTCGGAATGTAACCGGCTTTCCATTGGCGCGAAGATTATCCCCCATCATGCCATCGATTTTTTCGTCGCTGTCCAGATCGGCATAGAATTCAACGCGGGGATCATGTGGATTTGCGCTGATCGAGGTATGGCCCTGGGTCAACGCATCCACCACCCCTTGCCGATCGCGTTTGGCCGCATAAACCCAGGTGGTCGGCGTGCCCACATAATTGACCATCCGTTCACCGCTCATCGCGCTGCGGTCCTCGGGCTTGTCGGGCCAACCGTGGTGGGAATCGCTGCCCCCGCGTCCGGCCAGCATCCGCCCGGATTTGAGCATATCATCCCAGACCAGCAGCGCGGGCGGGTTCTTGGCCCAGTTCGAGCTGTTCCAGACCTCGATGGAATCCACCATGTCAAAGGAGAAGCCAAAGTGATCCTTATTCGTGGGATGGTTGCCCGACATATGCACGCCCATCGCCTTGCGCAGCGGGATCAGTTTTACGTCGCGGGCATCGCTCATCGCACGCAACATTTTTTGGTCGTAGGGATGGGATGAGAAGATATTGACGTGCCCGCGATCCGTCGTCCATTCCGCAGCATAAAGCAGCACGATACGATCCGAGCGCCATTCAGGATCGGCCCAGGTGTGATGCTGGGTATCGCCATCGACGTGATTGTCGTGATCGGTAATGCCAAGGAAGTCGAAGCCTTCACCTTCCGCAAATCGGATGATTTTGCCCACCGAATTGTTGGTCGTATCGCGGCTGTGGCGGGAATGGAGGTGGAGATCACCCTTCATCCAGACCCCCGGTTCAACCGGCGCCGAAACGCCTTGGGCATGGGCGGTTGTCGCCATCAGCATGCCGCAAAGCATCGCGTTCATTTTTTTCACAAAACTTCCCCGAAACTGGTCAAGAATCCATGGGAAGCCTTATGGCATATTCAAGCCAAAGACTTGAGCGTTAATGGCAATCCGGCGGCGACAAATACGACTTCATGCGCCACTTTTGCGATCCGCTGATTGAGCCATCCGGCCTCATCCCGAAACCGCCGCGCCAGGGCGTTATCGGGGACAATGCCCAGCCCTACCTCATTGGCGATCAGCGCAATAGGAACGCAGCATTTTTCTATCGCGCTGCACAATGCGTCCCCTGCTGCGATGCAATCGTGATCCGCCAAAATCAGATTGGACAACCACAGCGTCAGGCAATCGACGAGCAAGGCTCCACCTTCGTGCTGCGCCGCAACAATTGCGCGGGGCAGGTCAATCGGCGCCTCCATCGTGCGCCAACGCGGTCCGCGATCCGCTCTATGCTGCGCAATACGATGCGCCATTTCATCATCAAATGCCTGCGCCGTGGCAATATAGGTCAAGGGGCCGGAATGGGCTTCTATCCACGCCTGACCATAACGGCTTTTGCCCGAACGCGCGCCGCCCAATATCAACAAACTCGTCATGCCGCGTCCCGCGCCAGCGCGATAAGTCCGTCCATATCGAGATGCTCCTCCAATGCCGCTGCCACAGCGTCCAGCGCAGCGTCAACCTCTGCGGCATAATCGCGCTGATCCGAGGCAATGCCCAAACGCGCCAACAGGGCCGCCCGCAATCGGGTCGAACCCAAAAGCCCGTGGCAATAGGTGCCCATCACCAGACCATCCGCGCTGATCGCGCCATCTGTCTGCCCATCATCAAAGCGGGCGAATGGCGGAACATAGCCCTCGGTTTGCCCCATATGCATTTCATATCCGGCAAACCCCGCGCCCAGAGCTGTTCCGCTCACCTCACGCAACATCTTGCTTTCGCCCAGCACCGTAGAGACATTAAGCAATCCCAACCCCGGAGCCTTGCCCGGCGCGCCCTCGATTCCATGGGGATCATCAATGCTGCGACCAAGCATTTGATATCCGCCGCAAATGCCCAAAACCGCACCGCCGCGTCGATGATGCGCCAGAATGTCAATATCCCACCCCTGCGCCCGCAGAAACGCCAGATCGGCCAATGTCGCCTTTGAACCGGGCAGCACAATCAACCCCGCCTCCGCCGGGATAGGCGTTCCCGGAGGGATCATCACCAACTCGACGCCTTGCTCCATTTTCAGCGGATCAAGATCATCGAAATTGGCAATGCGCGGCAAGATGGGACAGGCGACGATCAACTTGCCGCCCGCAATATGCCGCCCCTTTTCCAGCACCACCGCATCCTCGCTGGGCAAGCGGACAACATCGCCTAACCAAGGCACAAGCCCAAAGCCGCGCCACCCCGAACGTTGTTCAATGGCCGCGTAACCATCTGCAAACAGAGCCGGATCGCCGCGAAACTTGTTGATGATAAACCCATGAATCATCGCGGCATCATCGGGGTCAATCACCGCCCGCGTACCCACGATCGAGGCAATCACCCCGCCCCGGTCAATGTCGCCGACCAGCACCACCGGCACGCACGCCGCTCGTGCAAAGCCCATATTGGCGATGTCGCCGGATCGCAGGTTGATTTCCGCGGGCGACCCTGCCCCCTCCACCACGACAATGTCGCAATTGGCCCGCAGCCTTTCGAAACTGTCCAGCACTTCGGGCAGGAGGCCACGCCGCCCTTCGCGGAAATTGCCCGAACCCAGCGTCCCGCGCACCCGCCCGTGAACCACCAGTTGCGACGTTCGATCAGCCTGCGGTTTCAGCAAAACCGGGTTCATATCGGTGTGCAACGGCACCCGCGCCGCCAAGGCCTGCAATGCCTGCGCGCGCCCGATTTCGCCGCCGTCGCTGGTGACGGCTGCATTGTTCGACATGTTCTGCGGCTTGAAAGGCATGACGCACAGCCCCCTGTTGGCCAGAGCGCGACAAATACCGGCCACCAGCACCGATTTGCCGACATCCGACCCGGTGCCTTGCAACATTATCGCAGCCATAAAACCCCCACCAAGACAAACATCAGCGCGCAGCCCCGCCGATAGACCGACAATGCCCGCGCCAATTGCGCCAAACCCGCCGGTGGTCCATCACCGATCCACGGCTTATCGCGCAAGACGCCGTCATAACTGATCGGCCCGGCCAGTCGGGCGTGAATGGCCCCGGCCATGGCGGCTTCGGGCCATCCGGCATTGGGCGAGGCATGACGGCGGCAATCGCGCCACATGATCCGCCACCCGCCACCCATCATACATAACAGAGCGCCGGATAGACGCGCCGGTATCCAGTTGGCCACATCATCGCTGCGCGCGGCGGCCCATCCGAAATCGCGCAAATCCGGTTCAGGATGGCCAATCATACTGTCGGCCGTATTCAGCGCCTTATACACCCACAATCCCGGCAGCCCCAAAGCCACCAACCAGAACAGCGGGGCCGCGATCCCATCACAAAAGCTCTCGGCCAGACTTTCAATCGCCGCGCGGGCGACGCCATCGGCATCCAATTGCGCCGTATCGCGCCCGACGATCATGCCCACCGCCCGACGCGCTTGGGGCTCATCACCCATCTTCAACGGGCGCCAAACGGCACGAACATGGTCATCCAGACTGCGCATGGCCAAACCGGGCCATGCCAAAATAGCCAGCCACAAGGTTGATCCCGGTAGTGCTTGAGCCAGATTTTGAAGGCCCCAAGCGCCGCCGCCCGCAACCAGCACCAGCAACGCAACGGTCAATACCCCGAAAACCCGCTTTGTCACCGGCGCGAACCTGGCGCGATTGCCATATCGTCTCGCACGGTCGATCAACCATGCGAACAGTCCCACCGGATGGCCCACGGCCCGGTACAACCATCCCGGCCAGCCCAGCGCCAAATCCAGCGCCATCGCCCCCAAAATGAACAACTCACCCATCGGCGAGCACCTTGTCCAATCGTTCGAAATCCTCATCCCGCGCTGGAATGCCCAATCGCAACCAATGGGGGGCATAATCAAAGGGCCTGCTCAGAATGTGCGCCTGCGCCAACGTGTTGAACAGGGTTTGGGCCGCATCGTCCTCGATCAGGCGGAAATGCGGACATGCCCCGCGCGTTTTCAGCCCATGGCCCGCCAATAGTCTGTCCATCTGCGTGGCCCGCTGCGCCAAATCGCGGCGCGCCTGTGCGATCCACGCTGCATCCTGATAGGCCGCGCGCCCCATCGCAATGGCCCCTGCGCTCAACGGCCAATCGCCCAAAATAGCGCGCAACATGGCTGTCACTTCCGGCGGAGCAATCACAAAACCCAGCCGCAATCCCGCCAGACCGAAGAATTTGCCAAAGGAGCGCAAGGTAATCAGCCTTGGCCATTGCCCGACCTTGGAACTGACCGAAAACTGCGGGGCCGCATCGGCAAAGGCTTCATCCACCACCAGCCAGCCATCGCGGCGCATCAGGCGATCATGCCAATCGCGCAGATCATCACGCGCAACAATCCGCCCGTCGGGATTGTTTGGATTGGCCAGCAACAGCGCCGCCGTGCCGCTGTTAATATCGCCCGCAGCGCCTTCGGGAAAAGCCGAAGCATGGGTGCGATAGGACGGCCAGTGATAGGCGCCGCGCCCCAGCCATTGCCCCATCAGACGCAGCGCCATTTCGCTGCCCGGAACAGCACAGCAGAATTGGGGCGCCACACCAAAATGCTGGGCCGCTGCGGCCTCCAGTTCGGCCAAATCCTGCGCACCCGGCAAAGGATACCAGTCAATTTCGACCTGCCCCTGCCACGGCACGGGGTTGATGCCGGTGGAAAGGTCCAGCCAGTCGCGAAACCCGCCGCCAAAATGCTGGACGGCGGCGGCAAGAGAGCCGCCATGGTGCGTGAACAACTCCGTCATCGCGCCGCCGCCCATGCCAGCAGCAGGGCCGTTTCAACCAACTCGATGCCTGCGCCATGACTATCGCCCGATATGCCGCCTATGCGCCGCATGATCCACATGCGCCAAATAATAATTGCCGGAACCGCCACCAGCAGCCAAGGTGCCCAATGAGCGGCCAAAGCGATAATCGCCCCCCAAAGCGCCACGTGTCGCCAACTGACCCCATCGCGAAACAACGTGCCCAACCCTTCGTGCAGAGGCGGCAGTGTCAATGTCCAGACCAAAGGCCCGACCCGCGCCGCCATGGCAATGGGGACCAGCCAGAAAACCGCGTCCAGATCACGCAGCAACACCAGTTTGGCCAGCAATTGCAAAGCGATGGCGATCACGCCGAAACTGCCCACATGGGGGTCGGACAGGACATCGCGCAACCGTGCGGGATCTTTATGCGCGGCCCCTGCGGCATCGGCTATATCGCCAAGGCCATCAAGATGCAGCCCCCCGGTCATCCAAGCCCAGGCCGCAACGCCGCCCAGTGCGCCCACCCAGGGATCGATATGGCACAGCCCCCAGACCGCCATGGCGACAAAGCCGCCTACGACAATCCCGGCGACCGGAAACCATCGCATCGCGGCGGCAAAGTCCGACCTTTCCGCCGAAATGGAGGGCAGCGGCACGCGCGTCAGAAATTGCAGCGCAAGGATCAGATGCTTCACGCCCAAAGCCCCGTCACCTGCGCCCCGTCATCCCACACGCGCAGGCTGATGAGCGAGGCATAGGGCAGATGGAACGCCCAGGTTTGTCGATAATCCAGCCCCAGCAGGATCGAAAGCGCCGCCCTAATTGGGCCCGCATGGGTGATGACCAATGCATCATCGTCGATCGCGCAAAGGGCAATGGCCACCCTTTCGCGTAAAACACCCCAGCTTTCGCCACCGGGCGGTGGATTGCCCACTGGGTCATCCCAGAAACGCTGAACCGCCGCGCCCAGATCCTCCGGATCAGCGCCGTCCCACGCCCCAAAATCCAATTCCCGCCATCGCGGATCAAGGCGCAATTCGGCCCCAAAATCCTGCGCAATCGCCTGTGCCGCCGTGGCGGCGCGCGACAGATCGGAGGCAATGACCCGCACCACGGTCAGGCCGCACACCCTTTCACGGCAATGGGCCAGTCCGGCCATGGTCGGCACAGCCTCGCCATGCCCCCACAGCCGCCCGGCCTGTTCCACCGCGCCATGACGCAACAGATGGAGGCACCTCACCTTCACAAAGCCGCAGCCACGCTGGCCTGTTCAAAGGTGGCCATTTGGTCGTGCGCGGCCAAAGCGCTGCGCAGCAAGGGCACAGCCACCGCCGCCCCGCTCCCCTCGCCCAATCGCATACCAAGGTGCAGCAAAGGAACGAGGCCCAGATGTTGCAGCAATCGCTCATGGCCGCTTTCGGCCGAACAATGCGCGGCAAGGCAATGGGCGGTCACATCCGGTGCCGCAACAAACAATGGCGCCAGCGAGGCACTGGCAATAAAACCATCGAGCATCACCGGAATGCGCATCCACCGCGCAGCCAGCATGGCGCCGGCCATCGCCGCAATCTCGCGCCCGCCAAGGCGGCGCAGCGCCTCAAACGGATCATCGCAAAGTCCGGCGTGCAGATTGAGGGCTGCGTCGACCACAGCCATTTTTCGCACGATGCCAGGCGCATCAACGCCTGTGCCGCGCCCCACCCAATCGCGCGCGATGCCGCCAAAGGCCAGCGCGCAAAGGGCGGCGGCAGGGGTTGTATTCCCTATGCCCATTTCGCCCACAAACAATAGATCGGCGCGCGGATCGACCGCCCCCGCCCCTGCGTTGAGAGCGGCCAGACATTCCGCCTCGCTCATCGCGGGTTCCTCTGAAATATCGCCGGTCGGACGGTTCAGATCGAGCGGGATGATGGTCAGATGCGCGCCGCAAGCGCGCGCCAGCGCATTGATGGCGGCTCCGCCCTGCTGGAAATTGGCGACCATCTGCTCGGTCACTTCGGCGGGATAGGCGCTGACGCCTTTGGCCGCGACGCCGTGATTGCCGGCAAAGATGATGCCCTGCACATGGTCGAGTGCGGGCCTTTCGCGCCCGCTCCACCCGGCCATGAAGATCGCCAGATCCTCAAGGCGCCCCAAGGATCCGGCCGGTTTGGTCAATTGCGCCTGGCGCGCGCGCGCCCGCGCTGCGGCATCCGCATCCACAGCGGGCAAGCCGCAAAGGGCGGCAAGGAATGCCTCTTTCGTGGCAAAATGAGTCATGTCGCGACAAATCCTTCGGGCGGAGTGCGGGTGATGAAATGGCCCTTCACGCCCTGCGGCCATTGGCGATAGGGCACCTGGCCATGATCGCTGGCGGCCTGAAGCGCGGCATATTCCAGTATCGCCTGCGCGCTTTCGCCATCGGGGGTAAAATCGCCCAGAACATAACCGATCCGCCCCGGCGCACGAATATGCACCACGCAATGCCTTTGACAGGCAAAAAGACAGGGCATTTCCTCGACCGCCACGCCGGACAGGTCGGGATCCTGCGTCTGCCGTTCCCGCAAAGCCTCGGCCAACAAGGCCCCGCCGCGCCGGCCTTGGCTATCCTCTCTCTCATCGGCCGAAACCCGGCATGTCGAGCAGACCACCACGCATGGCCCCTTGTCCACCGCGCGCAACATCAGGATGCGGTCCTGCAAGGTGCAAAAAATTGATTCAATTCGGGCATGGGCATGTTCCTTCGGCCTGACGATCCCATCCCGCCCGACCCCATCGCACAGCACCCATGCCGCATGAAACACACGACAAATCATGCCGCCCGACCGTGCCGTGCGGAACCACATTGTCGCTGTTCAGGGAACATCCCCGTCCGCGCCGCACACCCTGTCGGCCCGAAAAACGACCGCGTCAGGCAGGTCTCCTGGCTTGCGGGTCAACGCCGGTTCGGCCGCCTTCTCAGGATTGCTCCCAATGGCATAGGGCCGCTGGCTCACCGCTCACAGTTGCAGGGGCAGCCCGGGTCTTGAACCCGTGTTCCCTTTTGATCCCCTCGCGGGGAACCTGTCGCTGATGTGCAAGTATCGAGGGCCGCATTCCCACGCAAGGGGTTTATGGCAGCGCCCGGCCGCTTAGCCCACGAAAAAGGGGCGGAATTTCTCCCGCCCCCTTCGTTGCGACCCGTTCGGGTTATTTGTTCAATGCGCCGCGCTGGTGTCGATCGGCCCCTTGGGTTTGGGCACCAGCCACACGATCATCGCCGCCACAACAAAACAAACCGCAATGGTGCCAAAGATGTGAAGCGTGGCCAACATCACGCTTTGCCCCTGAACCAATTGATCCAAGGAAGCGATGGCGCTTTGCTGGCTTTGCCCGGCGTCAACCATGCTATCAATCGTGGCCTGACCTTGCGGCATGGCCCCGGCGATGGCGCTTTGCGAGCGCGTCGCTTCATTCTCCCACCCGGTCTGGACCAGCGAGGTGGCAAAGGCCCCCGCCACGGTGCGCATGAAATTGGACACGCCCGCCGCATTGGCTTCCTCGCCCGGATCCACGCTGGCCATGGCAAGGCCGATGGTGGGGATGAAGAACATCACCATGAACGGCCCGGTCAAAAGTGTCGGCATCGCCGCCTGCCAGAAGGTAACGTCGCTATTGAAACTGGTGCGCCATGCGGCAAGGCCCGCCAGCCCCATGATCCCGGCAAAGATGATTTTGCGCGGGTCATATTTTTCGGCCATCTGCCCGACGATGGGCGCCGAAAGGACGGCAAAGACCCCCATCACCCCGGTCGCATATCCCGCCCATGTGGCGGTATACCCAAGGTTTTGCTGCAACCACAAAGGCAGGATCACAACCGTGGCAAAGAAAGCGCCGAAACCCACCGAATAGGTCAGCGCCGCCGCCGTAAACCCGCGATGACGAAAGATGCGCAGGTCCACAATCGGGTTCTTTTCGGTCAGCTCCCAGATCATGAAACAGGCAAAGCCAATCGCCGCAATCACCGCCAGAGCCTGAATTTCGACCGAAGCGAACCAGTCATGGTTGCGGCCTTCGTCCAGCAGGATCTGAAGCGCGCCGACCCAGACGATCAGCAGAGCCAGACCCACCTTGTCGATCGGCGCCTTGATGATTTCATCCTTGCGCCCGCGCAGCAGCACCAACAGCATCAGGCCGCCCGCCGCCGCCACCGGCACGCCGATGAAGAAGATCGAGGGCCAGCCAACATTGTCGCACAAAGTCCCGCCCAGCACCGGCCCGACAATCGGCCCGACCAGTGTGGTCATCGCCCAGATCACCGTGCCCAGCACCTGCTTTTCCGGCGGCAACAGGCGAAGCATCAAGGTTTGCGCCAGAGGCATGATCGGCCCCCCGCACAGACCCAGCGCCACGCGGCAAGCCACCAGCATGCCCAGCGAAGTCGACATGCCGCAAAGCGCCGAGAGAACCGCAAAGGACAGATAGCAGGTGAGAAACACCCTCTGTGCGCCGAAACGCGCCGAAAGCCACCCGGTCAAAGGCACTGTGATGGCTTCGGCCACCGCATAGGATGTGATCACCCAGCTGCCCTGTGACGCCGAAACGCCCAGTGAACCGGCAATCGTCGGCACCGAAACATTGGCAATGGTGGTGTCAAGCACCACCAGAAAATTGCCCAGCGCAATGGCCAGCACCACCAGCCATAATTGCGCCCCCTCCAAGGGCCGGTCAGGAGAGGTTGCCTTGATCATTTCGAAACGTCGATATCAGCCGTCATCGACAGGCCGACGCGCAAGGGGTGCGCGGCCAGTTCCTTGGGATCCAGCGCGACGCGGACGGGCAGACGCTGAACCACCTTGATCCAGTTGCCGGTCGCGTTCTGGGCCGGAACCACGGCAAAGGCCGCACCCGTACCGCCCGAAAAGCCCACGACCGTGCCGTGATATTCGACCGATGAACCATAAAGGTCGCTCTTGAGCGTCACCTTCTGGCCCGGATGAACCTTGGAAAGCTGCACTTCCTTGTAATTGGCGTCGACATAGGCGGCGCCCACGGGGACGACCGACATCAGGCTCTTGCCCGGTTCGGCGCGCTGGCCCACCTGAACCGCACGGCGGGCGACGATGCCATCAAAGGGAGCGCGGATGATCGTGCGTTCCAGATCAACGCGGGCCTGATCGCGCGTGGCGCGTGCGGCCAGCACCTCCGGGTTGGTTTCGGGCGTCGTGTTTTCGATCAACACACGGTTGGCTTCCCGCGTGCCCGATGCGGCCTCACGATTGGCGGCGGCCAATGAAACAGCCGCCTCGGCGGCGCGAAGGTTGGCGGTGGCGGTGGCCATGGCGCTGCGCGCAACGGTCAGTTCTTCACCCGAAACCGAACCCGACGCGGCCAGAGCCTCGCGGCGTTTCAGATCAACCGCGGCCTTTTCCACATCGGCGCGGGCCGCTGTCAGGCTGGCCGTGGCGCGGGCCTGATCGGCGGCGCGTGCGGCAATCTGGGCGCCAAGGCCAAGGTCGGTGGCCGACAGGCCGCGCACCCGGCGCTCGGTCAGCGCCAGATTGGCTTCAGCCTTGGCCAGCGCAATCCGAGCATCTGTGTCGTCAAGGCGGACGAGAACGTCGCCTTTTTTGACCATCTGCGTGTCGGAAACCAGGACTTCGCGCACGGGGGCGACGACCTGCGCGGTGATCAAAGCCGTGTCGGCACCCACATAGGCGTTGTCGGTTTCGACATGGTTCGAGGCATAGAGGACATCATAGGCCCCATAGGCCACCGCCACCGCGGCAATGCCCAGCGCCAGACGCGTGAACATCTGCTTGCGCTTGGCCTTGTTGGCCTCATCGCTCTGCGCGGTCAGGGTTTCGGCATCAGGCTCCACATCATGTTCGTGGATACGGGCGACGGATGAAGTTTTGGAGGACATGGGGGGACTCCTTAAGCCTGAAAGCCACCGCCCAGCGCGCGCACCAGCGCGACATCAAGGGCAAAGGCACGAGTTTTGAGGGCAGCGGTGGCGCGGCGGGCGGCAATCAATGAATCTTCGGCAACCAACACGTCGAGAACCGTGGCAAGGCCGCCGCGATAGCGGTTATTGGCAACATCCCATGCCGCCTGGGCGGCGGACTGGGCCTGTTCTGCGCTGGACAGGCGGCGGGTCAGTTCCTGACGGCTGGTGGCCGCATCGGCAATTTCCTGAAGCGCGTGGACCAGCGTGCCGTCATATTGGGCAACGGCAACGGCATAATCGGCCTGCGCCCCGCGCTTGGCGGCGACAAGGCGGCCACCGTCAAAGATGGGCAAAGTCACAGCCGGACCCACCGAGCCATATTCCGATCCCGACTTGACCAGATTGGACAGGCCCAAAGATTGCAAACCGATCATCCCGGCCAGATTGATGTTGGGATAGAATGCGGCGCGGGCCACCTTGATCCGTTCCGCCGCCGCATCGGCATGGGCGCGGGCGGCCACCATATCCGGACGACGGCCCAGCAATTGGGCGGGAATATTGGTAGGCAAACCGGGGCTGGCCAGTTTGGTCACAGCCGGGCGTGCGATAGCAAGACCGCGATCCGGACCGGCCCCAACCAGCGCCGCCAAACGGTGACGGTTGAGCGCGATCTGTTCATCAATCGCGGCCAGATCGCCCTGCGCCGTCGCCAGATTGGCACGGGCACGCGCCACGGCGCCTTCATTTTCCAGCCCCTGATCCCGGCGCTGTTCGATCAGTGCCAATGTGCGGGCGCGGATCTTTTCCGCCTCCAGCGCGGCGTCCTGTTCGGCATAGGCAGCGGCAAGGTCAGAATAGGCCGTGGCAATGCCGGTCGATACCGCAAGACGGGCGGCCGCCGCTTCGGCGCCTGCGGCCAGACGGTCAGCCTTGGCGGCGCGCAAAGCCGCCCGGTTCTTGCCCCAGAAGTCGATTTCCCAATTGAGGCTTAGCGAGGCCTGACTCGTTTCGCGCCAGCCTTTGGGGGCAAAGGCGGCGGGAAAGAGGTAATTGTAGCTCTGCTTGGCAAGGCCCGCATCGCCATTGCCCGAAACAGTCGGCAGCAAGGCGCCACGAGCCGTGCCCACAGATGCGGCGGCGGCCGCAAATCGCGCCTCGGCCACGCGCAAGTCGGTGGCCCCTTCCAGCCCTTCGGCAATCAGTTTGGAAAGCTGCTCATCGCCATAAGTTCGCCACCAGCCATCGACCGGCCAATCGCCTTGCGGCGCGGTCAGGCTTTGGCTGGCGGCGAACGTTTGGGGGGCCTTAGGCGCCGGGGACGGGATGGGATTGGCGCCTAAGGCAGGCGTGGCCAGCAGGGCCCCTGCCACAAGGGTCAGGGCTGCTGTGGGGTGCCACGCCGGGGGGAGGAAGCGACTCATTTGCTCACCTTTAAAACCATACTGTACGGTTCAGTTATCGATTTTGCTTGCCTCGTCAAGAGAAAACTGTACAGTCTGGTTTAGAAATGAGAGGAAATATGCGGCAGAAATCGGATTCCCGCCGCCAATGCATTCTGGAAGCGGCCACAAGCCTGTTTCGCGAAGTCGGTTTCGGACGGGTCAGCATGGCCCAGATCTCGGCGCGTGTTGGCGGTTCAAAAGCTACTCTTTACAGCTATTTCCAGTCCAAGGAGGAGCTGTTCGCCACCGCCATGATCGAGGCCATGGAGGAACAGGGACAGGCCATGATCGACCTGTTGGACCCAAGCGAACCCGACGTTCGCAAGGTTCTGATGCGGTTTGGCCTGGCTTATGTAAATTTCATCACGGCGCCTCAGGCGCTGTGCTGTGTTCGCACGGCCATCGCCGAGGGAACGACAGACAACGGGCTTGGCGCAACGCTTTATCGCCTTGGGCCCAAGCGCGGCTGGGACGATATCGCCTCCTATATTGCCGCCGTGATGGAGCGGGGCAACCTGCCCAAAGGTGACGCGCATATGGCCGCGATGCATCTTAAAGGCATGCTGGAATCCAGCGTGTTTTATCCGATGCTTTATGGTGCCGAACCGGAAATGGACATCGACACCGTGGTAAAAGGCGCCGTGGACGCCTTCCTGCGCGCCTACGGGTAAGGCAAAAAGACTGGAAATGGTCCGCCGCCCGGTTCATGGCTAAGGCACTGAACCGGAACAGGTGGCCATGACGACAGAATCCCCGGCGCGCAGCATTTTCCTTTGCGCAGGTTGTACAGCGCTGGCCTATTTTGCCGTGGGGCTTCCTTTGGCGGTCCTGCCGGGATGGGCGCTCAAGCTGGGTTTCGGCCCGGTCATCGCGGGGTTCCTGATCTCGGCCCAATATGTCGCAACCGTGCTGAGCCGTATTGTTGTCGGGCCGATGATCGATCATTCCGGGCCGCGCCGGGCGATTGTGCTGGGCTTTATCACCTGTCTGGGCGCAGGGGCGATGACGATTGCCGCCTTGTGGATCACAACTCCTCTGGCCGCGCTGGCGGTGATGATGGTCTCGCGGATCCTGCTGGGTTTCAGCGAAAGTCTGGTCAGCACAAGCGCGATGGCTTGGGGCATCATGCGACTGGGCGCGCATCAATCGGCGCGGATGATTTCGTGGAACGGCATCGCCACCTATGCCGCAATTGCCGGCGGCGCGCCGGCGGGCGTGTGGATCTATGGTCTGGGCGGAATTACCGCGCTGGGGATTGCGCTTCTGGTGCTGGGCGGCATTGGCCTTGGCTTCATCTGGCCACAGCCCGAAGCGAAAGTGCCCACAGCCGAACGATGGCCCATGCGGACCGTATTGGGCGCCGTCATGCCCTTTGGCACCGCACTGGCGCTGGCCACGATTGGGTTTGGCGTGATTACCAGTTTTGTGGCGCTCTATTTCAACGCCTTTGGCTGGGCCAATGCGTGGATGGCGCTGACCGCCTTTGGCTGCGCCTTTATCGTCTCGCGCCTGCTCTTTGTGCGCAGCGTGGGGCGGCATGGCGGTTTGACGGTATCAGCAGTTTTCATCACGATCGAGGTTGCCGGTCTTGCGTTGATGGCCGCGTCGAACAGCGCCCATATGGCGATTGCGGGCGCCGCTGTCACTGGATTTGGCTTTGCCATGGTGTTTCCGGCGCTGGGCGTATTGGTGATCGAACGCGTGCCCGCCCAAAGCCGGGGCACGGCGTTAAGCACATTCGCCCTGTTCATCGACGTAGCCCTTTGCCTAACCGGTCCGTTGGCTGGTGCTTTGGCTCAGCATTCAACCTATGCCGCGCCCTTTGCAGCAGCGACGGTTGCCGCGGCGCTGGGCTTGGGCATGGTCATGCTGATGCTGATGCTGCGCGTCAAACCAAAGCCTTGAGCAGCAGGAACAGGATCGAGGGGCAAAGCAGGCAGCCAAGCCCGGTGTGAAAGGTCGCGGTCAACGCGCCATAGGGCACCAGCTTTTCATCGGTGGCCGCCAGACCGCCCGCTACGCCGCTGACCGTTCCGGCAAGGCCGCCAAAGATCATCGCGCTGCGCGGATTGTTGAGGCCCATGAAGCGCGCCGCCATGGGCGTTGTCGCCATCACCAGCACCGCCTTGAGCACGCCCGTCGCAATCGAGAGCGCCATGACCGGCGAGGACGCACCCAAGGCCGCCCCCGTCACCGGCCCTACAATATAGGTCACAGCCCCCGCACCCAGCGTGGCCAGCGACACCGGATCGCGATAGCCAAAGCTCCACGCAATACCGGCCCCCACGACAAAGGGAACAACTGTGCCCAACAGCAAGGCAAAAGCGCCTAGAAAACCGGCCTTGCGGGCTTCAATCGCATCCACTTCAAAGGCGGTGGCGACAATGGCAAAGTCGCGCAGCATCGCCCCTCCCATCAGCAAGAGGCCCGCAAAAGCCGGGACATCGGCCAGCCCCTTCTTGCCCCCGGTGATCACCCCGCCATACCAGGCCAAAGCGAGAGCCGCGAGAATGGCAATCGCGCTGGCATGGATCCGCCCGCGAAACAGCAGGCGCGAGACAAAGGCGCTGGCCCACATCAGCGCCCCGACAATGGCAAAGGCCAGAACCAGCGGTTGATCGGCAATGATCTTATGCGCGATCTCAATCATGCGCGGCACCCGTCATCCGGCTGAGCAAGGCGACAAGGCTGAAACAGATCGCCACCACGACAACCCCGGTCAGCACCGCCATCGGCCCGCCTTCGAGCGCGGCCAGAACGTTCTGCTGCGCCGCCATGGCCACCACAATGGGAATATACATCACCGCCCAGAACTCGACGCCCAGCTTGAGCCCCGGCGTCAATCGCCCCGTTTTGGCCAACCACAGCCGCGCCCCGATCAGCAGCATCATGGCAATTCCCACCCCGCCGACATTGGCTTTGACATGCAGCGCCATGCCCAGCGCCTCACCCAAAGCCACACCGATCAGCGTGCAAAGCGCCAGAAGCGCAGTTCCGTATATGGCCATTTGATCCCTCTCCCAGCCGGTTATCAACGACGCTTTTTCAACGTCCGGCGGTGTATTTTTCCAGTGCAAGCGATGCGTGGAACATGTGCGAGCGCATGCACTTGGCCGCCTCTTCGCCATCCCCGCGCATGATCGCGGCCAGCAATTCGCCATGTTCGGCCCGCGACCGCGCCGGCCGTCCACCCCCGCGCAATTGCGTGCGCCGAAACGCCGCCATCTGATCGCGCAGCGCCAGAGCCTGCTGGACGATGAAGGCATTATGGGTGCCTTCATAAATGGTCTGGTGAAATTCCCAGTTCATCCGGTCATAGGCGTCAATATCGCCCGCCGCGACCATCGCCTCGGAATCCTCATGCAATTGCGCCAGTCGGCTGCGTTCCACCGGGTTCATGCGATAGGTGGCCAAACGCACGCACATGGCCTCGATCTCGGCGCTCATTTCGAACATGTCGATGATGCGCTGGGTGCTGACGCCCGATACGACCGCTCCGCGCCGGGGCCGCATTTCGACCAGACCCACGGCAGCCAATTGCCGGATCGCCTCACGCACCGGCGTACGCGAGGCGCCGAAACGGTCGCCAATCTGCTGTTCGTCCAGCGCGCCGCCCGGCGCCAGTTGCCCGGTGGTGATCTCATCGGCCAGCGCGATGCGGATGCGTTCGGAAAGCAGCAAATTGGGCGTTTCCTCAAACATGATCCATCCCGCTTCCCATCTCGTTGCGTGTATGCGCTATTTTTCTCATATCCGCTTCTTGCATACACTAGAACCGCAATCAACCATGTTGTATGGGCCTGTGTTCACGGATTCCCAAAATCGGTTCAAGGGACATATCATGGCGCAAGACCTCTTCTCGATCTTTCACAACCGCAGCATCGCCGCGCCCGATGCGCCCTTTCTGATCCTGCCTGATGGCGGCGCGATTACCTATGCGCAAGCCGTGGCGCGCAGCGGCCAGATGGCCAACCTGTTCCGCGCCGCTGGCGTCAAGCCGGGCGACCGTATCGCGGTGCAGGTGGAAAAGAGCGCCGATGCGCTGCTGACCTATCTGGCGGCACTGCGGATCGGGGCGGTCTATCTGCCGCTCAACACCGCCTATACGGCGGCCGAGGTGCGCTTCTTCCTGTCTGACGCCACGCCCGCCCTGTTCATCCATCGCCCTGAGGATGAGGCCGCGATGGCCGCCCTTTGCGCTGACCTTGGCATTGCCGCGCGCCTGACGCTGGGCCAATCGGGTGAAGGCTCTTTGCCATCCGGCGCCGATGCGCAAAGCGCACAGGCCGATGTTCACCCTGTTGCGATGGATGATCTGGCCGCCATCCTCTATACATCGGGCACGACGGGCCGGTCCAAGGGCGCGATGCTGACACAGGGCAATCTGGCCTCCAATTCGGCCACGCTCAAGGATTACTGGCGTTTCAGTGAGGGTGACGTACTGCTCCACGCCCTGCCGATTTTTCATACGCATGGGCTGTTCGTCGCCACCAACATCACCATCACTGCGGGCAGCGCGATCATCCTGTGCCCCAAATTCGACGTGCGTGAACTGATCCGCCTGATGCCGCAGGCCACGGTGCTGATGGGCGTGCCCACCTTCTATTCGCGCCTGTTGAACGAGGCGGATTTCACCCGCGAACTGGTTGCCCATATGCGGCTGTTCGTATCGGGATCGGCCCCGCTTTCGGCCGAAACGCACAAGGAATTTTCCGCCCGGACTGGCCATGCCATTCTCGAACGCTATGGCATGACCGAAACCAACATGAACACCTCGAACCCCTATGACGGCGACCGGGTTCCGGGCAGCGTGGGCTTCCCCCTGCCCGGCGTTGAACTTCGCATCGCCAACCCTGAAACGGGCGAAAGCCTTCCGCAAGGCGAGGTGGGCGTCATTGAAGTGCGCGGGCCGAATGTGTTCAAGGGCTATTGGCAATTGCCCGAAAAGACCGCCGAGGAATTGCGCGAAAACGGCTTTTTCATCACCGGCGATCTGGGGGTGATTGATGAACGCGGCTATGTCTCGATCGTGGGCCGGGCCAAGGATCTGATAATCTGCGGCGGCTTTAACGTTTACCCGGCTGAGGTCGAGGCGCTGATCGATGCCATCCCCGGCATTGCCGAAAGCGCGGTCATCGGCATCCCGCACGCCGATATGGGCGAAGGCGTGGTGGCCGTGGTTCAGGCCCGCGATCCGGAACTGGACGAGGCCAAGGTGTTGGCCGCCATTGCGGGCGATCTGGCGCGGTTCAAACAACCGCGCCGGGTGATCTTCCTGCCCGAACTGCCGCGCAACACGATGGGCAAGATCCAGAAAAAAGCGCTGCGCGAAACCTACGCCGACTTGTTCAAAAAGTAAGCCTTACCCCGCCGCGCGCCATAATTTGCGCGGCGGGGCCAGCAATCCATTCATGCCCGCACTGGCGTTGACAACGCGGTGGCGGGCATAGGCGTTGTGGTTGCTCTCCACCGTATCCAGATCATAGAGATAATTGACCATCAGCCCATGGGATTGCGCCATGCCCCGCGCGCCGGTGTCCGCCATCCAGCATAGACGTTCAACCCGCGCGCCATTGCCGACATGGAAACGCGCCACCGGGTCGATCAACCGCCCCTCGCCATCCCTTTCACCCAGCAAATAACGCGCGCCCAACCGCATCAGTCCGGCGCGGCGCGGATCATGGACGTGCCATTCGCGCATTGGCTTGTCCTCCAATGCGGATTGCGCGGCCTCATCTCCATCGGCGGCGAGCTTTTTCAACCATCGCGCAAAGCCGGGAATGGGCGAGAGCGTGACATAGGTTTCAAGGCCGGGATATTCCGCGCCCAGATCCTCGACCACTTGTTTGATCAGGAATTGACCAAAGGAAATGCCCGCAAGACCCGCCTGACAATTGGAAATGGAATAGAACACGGCGACCTTGGCACGCGCGGGGTCCAATTCGTCGCGCCCCTGCGCCAGCAAGGACTGGATCGACGAGGGGATCGCATCGCACAGCGCCACCTCGACAAAAATCAGCGGTTCATCGCCAAGGGCAGGATGGAAAAAGCCGTAACAGCGCCGGTCCGACGGCAAAAGGCGCGCGCGCAATTCGTCCCAAGTGGCGATGGAATGCACCGCTTCATATCGGATGATGCGTTCCAGCAAATCAGCCGGGCTGGACCAGTCGATCCGCCGCATGACCAGAAAACCCCGGTTGAACCATGACCGCAAAAGATGCGCCATATCCTGATCCAGCACGCGCAGCGCGGGATCATCCTTGACAAAGCGCAGCACGTCGGCACGCATATTGACCAGCGCGCCCGTCGCCATCGGCGCTTGATTGAGGCGACGCAGCACCTCTTGTCGCGGCGCTTCGGCAAGGCGGGAAATGGCGGCCATACGCAAAGGCGTGGGGTCGGCGTCATAGGCCGCCATGGCGATGCGGATCGCCTGGGCATCGGGCGCGAAACCTTGCGCCAGATCACACAGAAACACGCGTCTATCCGCATCATCCAACCGCGCATAGGCCCCAAGAATATCCCCGGCGAGATGGACGCCCGAAGATTGGCTGCGCTCATCCAGCAATTGCTGGCACATGCCAATCAGCGCCTGTGGCCCCAATGCCGGTGAAACCTGCCCGATCACCGGGCGGGCGGCGGCCTGCGCCAGCCTGCGCAGCCGGCGAAACAGCGTTTCCAGCAGATCTTTGGCAGGGGCGGCACGATCAGAAGCCATCATGGGGCAAACCTTTGGCGAGAGTCGTTTTGGTGTGCGCAGTGTATATAAAATTGCCTCTTGGTATACATGAAAAAGATAAACTGTATTATACGTATATGCCGTCAGGCGCCATAACGAAGAAAGGCGCCCACCCTCTGGCCGAAACCAGAGGATGAACGCCTCTTCCCGTCCATGCGATAGAATTCAGATCGAGCGTGCCAGTTCCCGGATATAATCCAGCGCCTGAGCCGTGGATGCGACGGATGGATGGCATTCCACGCCAATGGCCCCATCATAACCAGCCTTGCGCAGCAGGCCCAGCATCGCGGCCCAATCAATGGCGCCGGTTCCCGGTTCGCCACGCCCCGGCGCGTCGGCAATCTGGACATGTTCGATGATATCAATGTGGCGGACGATCTGAACGGCGGGATCTTCGCCTTCGACAACGGAATGATAGAGGTCATAGAGCAAACGGACCTGCGGCGCATCCACCGCCTTGATCACATCCACCGCATCGACCGTCTGGCTGAACAGCACGCCGGGATGATCGACCCGCGTGTTCACCGGTTCCAGCATCGCCACGACGCCCAATTCCTGCGCAATCGGCACGATGCCCGCGACGGCTTCGGCCACAATCGCCAATTGAACGGCGCGTTTCATATAAGGGACGCCCGGCCCCGAACCCACAACCACGCGATGACAGCCCAGCGCCAGCGCTCCTTCGGCCGCCCGGCGGAACAGGTCGCGGAAACCGGCATGGGTTTCCCTTTCAATCAACCGCGTGCGCGGATCGGCCAACACCGAGATCATCGAGACGCCGTGATCGCCCAAAGCCCGCGCCAAGGACGCCGTATCGCGCCCCTCGGTCGTGAACATTTCCGCCTTCCGAAACCCGGCGGCGGCGGCGGCGGCGACCCGATCCTCCAACCGCTCGCCCGCTTCCTGAAACATATATTCGAGATTGACCGAAAGCTCGAAAGCCATTGCAAAACCTTTCTTTGAATAATCAGAACAAGCGCGCGGGCAGGCGCAGCGCCAGCAGCACACAAACCGCCAACATCGCATCAATGGCGCAGGTCGCCGCCATCGCCGGATAGGCACAGGCCCCGCTCCACGCGAAATAGAGGCTGCCCACCAAAGCCACGCCCAAGGCGCTGCCCAATTGCTGGGCGGTCTTGAGCAGGGCGCTGGCCGCGCCCGCATGGTCACGGTCCACGCGCGAAACAACGATCGGGCCGATACACCCCGTCGTCATCCCCATCCCCGCGCCGGTCAGCACCAAGAGCGCGGCAATCAAGGCCCAGGGCCATTGCGCCACCGTCGCGCCAAACAGCACCGCGGCGCAGGCAGGCAGCATCACTCCCGCACCGATCACCAGCACCCAACGACCAAGGCGCGGCAGGAAATTGCGGCTCATCACCCCGATCCCGAACATCGCGCCAAGTCCGTAAGGCATGTGCAAAAGGCCGGTGAAAAGCGGCGTTTGTCCGCGTTCCGTCTGAAGCGCAAAGGCAAAGACCAGCAAAAACCCGGCCCCCGCAGCACCGAATACAACCGCCAGCGCCAGCCCTTGGCGAAAGGTGGGAATGGTAAAGAGCGCAGGATCAAACAGCGCGGAACGCCCCGCTCTCACCCGGCGTCCGACATGACGCCACGCCGCCATGCCCAGAGGCAAGACCGCCAACAACGTTATGAAATGCCCCGCCCCGCGCCCCGCTTCACCCGCGCCGATCAAGGGCCAGAACAATGCCGCCATGGCCAGCGCAAAAAGAACCATGCCGCCAAGATCAAATCCCGCAGGCCGCCGCGAGCGCGCCTCTGGCAAAAACACCAGTCCGGCAATCACCGCCCCAAGCCCCACCGGCAGGTTGATCAAAAACACCACCCGCCAGCCCAGTTCAAACAGGTTCGCTTCAATCAGCATGCCGCCCAGAACAGGCCCGGCAATGGCAGCCAGCCCGCCGATAATGCCAAACATCGCCATGCGCGAAACCCGTTCCAGCGGGCTGAACAGGATCTGGACCAGAGCCAGAGATTGCGGCGCCATGATCGCCCCGGTTGCGCCCTGCAACAGGCGGGCGGCAACCAGTTGCGCGCCCGTTGCGGCCAATCCGCAGGCCCCGGAGGCCAGCGTGAAACCGACGACACCGACAATAAACATCCGCCGATAGCCGTAGGAATCCCCCATACGCCCGCCCGCCATCAACAACAGGGCAAACGCCAGAGAATAGCCCGCCACGATCCATTGGGACGCCTGCGTATCGGCCCCCAGACTGGCCTTGATCGCAGGAAGGGCGGTGTTGACGATCGTCATGTCGACGATTTCCAGAACCAGCGCGATGATCAACGTGAACAGCGCCAGCGTCTTTTGCCGGGCCGACAATTGGGCTCCGCTGCCATATTGCTGTGCCGCCATTTCAGGTCTCCATGCTGCCGACTTTGGGCGACTGCTTTTGTTTTGCGTTTGCCGGACGAATGAACGCGGCCACTGGGCAGAAACGATCCTTCGCTATGCCGGCGGTCAGTCGGAAGGCGGTCTCCCCCGATCCCACGGCAAACATCTCTCTCCTGCAATTTGCGATTGTTGCCCCGGAACGCCGCTGAATCGCTAAATTTGAGCAAAGTTTATCGTTATCAATCGTCGCGTCGTCAAGAATTAAAATTCTAATTTTGTCATGATCGCCGTTAGGAAGCCGATCGTTGGAGCGCATAGACCGAGAACCGCAATCCGGTTAATTGATAGACTATCGCTATTGAAAGGCTCAATTATGAACCTGCGGACGTTGCGCTACTTTGTGACACTGGCGCGGGAACAGCATTTCGCCCGCGCCGCGGAAATATGCGGCATCACCCAACCCTCGCTCTCCGTTGCTCTGTCCGCGCTGGAGGAGGAATTGGGCAAAAGGCTGGTCGAACGTGACCGGCGCTTTGTCGGCCTGACCGAACATGGGCGCGCGCTTTTGCCGTGGGCACAACAGATTGTGGCGGCCCAGGAAGGCATGTTCCAATCCCTGTCCGGGCTGGACGGCGGCCTGCGCGGGGAATTGCGGTTGGGAGTCATCCCCGCCGCCATGGCTCTGATCGGGCCGGTTTGTAAGGCGCTGACCGACAGGCATCCTCATACCACACTCTCCATCCGCTCGCTCAGCGCCGACGAAATCGCCGATGGTCTGGCCGCGTTTGAACTGGACGCGGGGGTTTCCTATGCCGATGATACGGCCACATCCGGCATGATCAGCGTGGATTTACAGGAAGATCGCTTCATCTTCGCCTGTGCCCGTAACGCCGCGATCCGCGCCATGCCCATGATGAGTTGGCGCGATGCCGCCGCGCATCCGCTCTGCCTGCTGCATCCGGGCATGCAAAACCGCCGGATCATCGATGCATGTTTCGCGTGGCACGGGGTCACCGTGACACCGCGCATCACCGCCGACACTTTCGTGGCCCTGATGGCCACCATCGAAACCGGCAGTTTCGCCACGATCATTCCCGAAAGCCACCGCAATCTGCTGCGCGGGCTGGAATGGGCGCGCTTTATCCCGATGGAACCCATGCCTGATATCAGCCGCGTCGTCCTGATCACGCCCGATCGCACGCCGATCAGCGAAATGGCGCAGGCCATCCTGATGGCGGCCCGCAAGGTGGCAGGGCATAATTGATAGGCAATCCCTATCAAACATCACCTTTTCCAATTTGCTCCTTTTCGCAAATGCGCGAATGCCAAATGCATCAGGCAAGGCAGGCGCAAGATGAGCAAGCAGATCGACGGCATCGGCGAATATACAGGTCCGGCGGGCGGATGGGGGGCGCTGGCGGCGGTTGCCCGCACGGTCCGTACCCAGATGAAGGCCAGCACCGACACCCGCGCCCTTTTACAGATGAACCAACCCGACGGGTTCGATTGCCCCGGTTGCGCATGGCCCGACCCGAAACACACGTCCTCCTTCGAATTCTGCGAAAACGGCGCGAAGGCTGTGACATGGGAGGCGACCGTCAAACGCGTCGATCCCGATTTCTTCGCCCGCCATTCGGCCAGCGAACTTTGGACGTGGAGCGATCATCAGCTTGAGGACGCAGGACGCCTGACCGCCCCCTTGCGCTATGATCCCGACAGTGATCATTTCGTTCCCATCGGCTGGGACGAAGCCTTTGCCCGCGCCGGGGCCTCGCTGCGCGCGCTCGACCATCCCGACATGGCCGAATTCTATTGCTCGGGCCGTGCATCGAACGAGGCGGCTTTCCTCTATCAACTCTTTGCCCGCGCCTTTGGCACCAACAATTTCCCCGATTGTTCAAACATGTGCCACGAGGCCACCAGCATGGGCCTGCCCGTTTCCATCGGCATCGGCAAAGGCACGGTCACGCTGGAGGATTTTGACAAGGCCGATGCGATTTTCTGTATCGGACACAATCCGGGCACGAACCACCCGCGCATGCTTTCCACCCTTGCCGCGGCATCCAAACGCGGGGTGCCCATCATCGTCGCCAATCCCATGCGCGAACGCGGGCTGGAACGGTTCAAATCGCCCCAACACATGACCGAGATGCTTTCGCCCCATGCCACGCCTTTGGCATCGGCCTATCATCAGGTGGCGATTGGCGGCGATCTGGCGATGCTCAAAGGCATCATGAAGGCGCTGTTTGCGATGGAGGACAAAAGTGGCGACATTCTGGACCACGCCTTTATCGCGCAGCACACGCAGGGCTTCGATGCGCTGAGGGCCGATATTGATGCGGCATCATGGGTTTGGATCGAGGCGTCATCGGGCCTGTCACGTGATGCAATGGAAAGCATGGCCGAGACTTATGCCCACGCGCAAAAGGTCATCATCTGTTACGGCATGGGCATCACCCAGCATCGCCATGGCACGCAAAACGTTCAGGCAATTGCCAACCTGCTGCTGCTGCGCGGCAATTTCGGGCGTCCGGGCGCGGGCATCTGCCCCCTTCGCGGGCACAGCAATGTTCAGGGCGACCGCACCGTTGGCATCACCGAATTGCCGGCAGAGGATATGCTTGCGCAGCTGGACGCCGCCTTTGGCATCCGGTCCCCGCGCAAACATGGACATAATGCGGTCGAGGCTCTGACCGCCATGCGCGAGGGGCGCTCAAAGGCGCTGATCGCGCTGGGCGGTAATCTGGCCGTGGCCATGCCCGATCCCGACGCCTGTTTCGCGGCGGTGCGGGGGCTGGACCTTTCGGTACAGATCCTGACCAAGTTCAACCGCACCTGTTTGCTGACGGCACGCGAAACGCTGGTCCTGCCCTGCCTTGGCCGCACCGAACTCGACCTTCAGGCCAGCGGGCCGCAATGGGTCACGGTCGAGGACAGTATGTCGATGGTCCATGCCTCACGCGGAAAGCTGACCCCGCCGGGGCCGTTGGTGATGTCGGAACCGGCCATCGTCGCGGGTCTGGCCAAGGCGGCACTGGATGCCGAACACATCGATTGGGATGGCATGGTCGGCCATTACGACCTGATCCGCGACAAGATCGAGGAGGTCTATCCCGATTTCCACGACTTCAACCGCCGCGTGCGTGAACCCGGCGGCTTCAGCCTGACCGTCGGTCCCCGCCAGCGCGTCTGGAACACGCCCAGCGGCAAGGCGCAATTCATCACCCATCCTCATACCGAAACGACGCAGGCCCGCCCGCTTCTGCTCACCACAATCCGCAGTCATGATCAGTATAATACGACGATCTATAGTCTGGACGACCGCTATCGCGGGGTAACCGGGCGGCGCGACGTCATTTTTGCCAATGAGGTCGATCTGCACATGCTGGGCCTGAACCATGGCGACCGGGTCGATGTGACCACCGCCACGGGGCGCGTGCTGAAGGGTTTTACCATCGTGCGGCATGCCATCGCACGCGGATCGCTGGCGGCCTATTACCCCGAAGCCAATTGCCTTGTCCCGCTCGAGGATTTCGATCCGGTCAGTGGGACGCCTGCTTATAAATCGATCCCGGTATCGCTTAAACCGGCGGCGTGATGTCGGCGGAGCGATGAACCCCGCCGACATGGTTTTTTATGCGGCCACAGGCGCCTGAGCCAGAATGCGGCGGCACATTTCCTGATGGCGGCGCACCTGTTCAAAGGCGTCGGTGGTGCAATAGGCATGGCCTTCCCATTCCGACACGATCGTGCCGGTGAACCCGCCGTCGCGGAACAGCGGCAGAATGTCCTCATAGGGGATGGCTTCTTCAACGCCCTCGTCGCTCACGCCATAGAACTTGCCGTGGATGTGGATCGTGCGATCCACCATTTCGGCCCAGCTCTTGGGGTCATTGTTCGACAGGATGAAGAAGGAGAGCGTGCAGGCCTGAAGATGGGCCTGTTCATAGCCCTTCTCCTGCGCAATTTCGCGCAGCTTGCCGGCCTTAACATAGGACGGACCATCTTCGGCCCAGATTTCCTTGGTGATCTCGATCAAGGCCTCGGGCGTCCCGATTTCACGCGCGGCGTCCAGCAGGCTGGGCGGAATGGCGCGGGCGGTGCCGCCAAAGTCCGGAATCCAGCCCAGTGCGGGCGAGTTGAGCTTTTCATACATCTCGCGATATTCCAGCACCGCCGGATGGCGGGCCCACATCGGGGCGTGAACTTCCACGCCCATGCGGATGTCCAAATCCTCGCAGAAGGGCGCGAGTTCGGGCAGGAGGTGTGCGGGCAGCGCGAATTGCGAACGCGCAATCGAAAAGCCCAGCTTCTTGGCGCTGCGCAATTGACGTTTGTGATATTCGACCAGCGTGGCGTCATCGATCGGCTGTTGGCCGGGTTTCAGGAAACGGTCAGAATTGATCGCGCAGGACACCGGATTGAGGCCCGTTTCGGCAATCAGATCCTTGAAATAGGACGCGAAATCGTCCGACACATCGGGGAATTCCTTAAAGCTCTGAAAGCCGATGATTTCGATGTTCGGCCCCAGATTGCGACTGGCCACTTCGCGCAGCAGCGTGTCCAGTTCGAACTGGCGGGTCAGCCATTCATTGGTGAAGGAATACAGCGTTACGCCCATCTGCGGGCCGGTGGAGGCAGTCATTATGGCAACTCCTGTCGGATCAGTTGACGCGCAGCGTGGCGGTTTGCGGGTTCACGCGCTTCATACCCGGAATATAGGGCGGGTTCACATGCAGCAGCAGCGAGACTTCATGCTCGCTCTCAACCGCCAGTTCGACGCCGGGCAGAACCAGAAACGCACTGTCGCGCACGAACCAGAACGCATTGGTCTGCTCGCCGATTTTGCTCAGAGGGAAACTGGAATCGTCAAATTCCACCATCGCGTCCGACAGGTCGACCGGCGCGCCATCCAGCGTCACCCCCGCCACTTCCACCGTCGAAAACGGCAAGGAACGGTACCAGGGCAAACGCATGGCCAACCGCGCCCCACGCGGGGTTGCGGTTAACCCCTCCTCACCGATGATTCGTTCAACAGGCAGCATCGCGTACTCTCCCTTTTGGCTGATATTCCGGGCGGCGCCCTGATTGGGATGGCCGCGCTCCTTGATAGATTAGAATTCATCTTCTAAATGAGGCTTGACAGAGGGTCAAGCTCCGTGCTGAAGAAAAAAGAACGATGATTCTATTATAGGTTGAGAGAATCGAACGGGGATGCAGATGGCCAGTTTCGACTATATTATTGTGGGCGCAGGCTCGGCAGGCTGCGTGCTGGCCAACCGGTTGAGCGCCGATCCCCGTCATCACGTCCTGTTGATCGAAGAAGGCGGCGACAATCAGCATCCCTTCATCAAAATGGCGGGCGGCTTTGTCAAAATCATGGGCAAACCCGATTATTTCCGCGCCTATCCCGTGGTACAGCAACCCGGCCGCCGCAAGGAAATGCAAGCCTATGGACGGGGCCTTGGCGGTTCTTCGGCCATCAACGGCACATGGTATCTGCCCGGTCAGCCCGGCGACTATAATGACTGGGTCGCGCGCGGCCTTTCCGGCTGGGGCTGGGACGACATCAGCCGCTGTATCAAGGGTTTTGAATCCTATCGCGCGCCCGGCGGCCATGAAGGTCGTGGCCGCGATGGTGAATTGCAGATCACGCCATCGACCTATCACTCCCCTGTGTTCGACGCCATCGCACAGGCCGCCGCATCACTTGGCGCGCCGTGGACCGATGACATCACCGCACCCGGCAAGCCCGCCGCAGGACGAACCCAATATACCGTCGGCCGCAATGGCCAGCGCGCATCAGCCTATGAAGCCTTTGTCGCCCCGGTCCGCCATCGCCCCAATCTGACCGTCCTGACCAATAATCCGGTAAAGCGGGTGGTGATCGAAAATGGCCGCGCCACGGGCATCATTGTCGAACGCGACGGCGCCGATGTCACCATGGCGGCGCGCGGCGAAGTGATCGTGTCGGCGGGCGTTTATGGTTCGCCGCAAATGTTGCAATTGTCGGGCGTCGGGCCGGGGGCGGATCTGCAACGATTGGGAATTTCTGTTCAGGCCGAATTGCCGATGGTCGGGCGCAATCTGTTCGACCATCAAAAGATGGGCATTTCCTATGACCTGCACAACAATCCGGGCACGAACCGGGAATATGTCTCACCGCGCCTCTATTTCAACGCCTTGCGCTATTTCCTGACACGCAGCGGACCGTTGGCGCGGGTGGGCCTGCCCATCACCGTGCTGCTGCCTTCGCAGGGTACAGCGCCCGAATGGCCCGATTTTCAATTGGCCGCCGCCGCTTTTGCCATGCGCACGGTGCAGGAAATGACCGAAAAGCCCGGCAGCCCGATCAGCGATCGCCCCGGCATCACTTTCTCGGCCTATCACCTGCGTCCACGCAGCCGTGGGCATATTATCGTCACCTCGCCCGATTTTCGTGTCTCCCCCACGGTTGATCCGGCGATCTGGTCCGATCCCTTTGATCAGGAGAAGGCCATCGAATTGTTCCACCTCCTGCGCCGTTTTGCCGGGGCAGAGGCGCTGGCCCCCTATGTCGGGAACGAACGTGTGCCTGGCAACCATATCCAGAACGAGGCCGAATTGATCGACGCCGTGCGCGCCATGGCCGAACCGGGCCTGCATGGCATGGGCACCTGCGCAATGGGCACGGACCGGGCCACATCGGTCACCGATGCGCGGTGCCGGGTGCATGGCGTTGATGGGCTTCGCGTGGTCGATTGCTCGATCATGCCCTCGCCGGTTTCGGGCAATACCAATGGGCCCGCCATGGCCGTCGGCGCCCGCGCATCGGAACTCATTTTGCAGGACGCACGGTAAATCCGGGCTGGCCGCATCGGGTCTCTCCCCCGGTGCGGCCTTAATCCAGAGGCAGGCTCATACCCGCCTTGACCCGGTCCAGCGCGACCAGTGTCCGAAACCTTTCAACCAGATCGCTTTCAGAAAACAAACGCCGGGTCAGCGCCTCATAGGCGCGCATATCCTGACTGATGATGATCAGAACAAAGCTGATGCCGCCTGTGACGTAATAACATTGCTGAACCTCCGGCGCGGCGCGAAACAGCGCCTTGGCGGCGTCCACGGTGGCGGCGCGTTCGTCGCGCAAATGTACCTCGACAATCGCCGTGATCGGCAAGGCCAGCGCATCGGGATCTATCTGCGCGACATGGGCGGCGATCACGCCCACCTCCTCCATCGCGGCAATCCGCCTTTGCACCGCCGCGGCGGACAGATTGACCGCCTCGGCAATTTCGCGCTGGGGGCGTTTATTGTCGTGCTGAATGATCTTCAGGATCGCCAGATCGAAACTGTCGAGTGCGCGAGGCGATTTACCCATCACCTTGCTCTTTTACGAGTATTTGTTGCATTTATCCGCCCATATTTGCGCCAACAACCCGGCATGACGATGATATATCTCACACCATCCCTTATGGCGAGAATGATCACCATGCAGATTGCCCAAAACACCCCGGCCCCTCGCGGCCTATCATGGTTGGGCGTTGCATGCGGCGTGGGGGCGGGCGCGCTTTGGGGACTGGTGTTTCTGGCGCCCGAACTGACCGGCATGTTTCGGCCGCTCGAACTTACCATCGGTCGCTATGTCGCCTATGGCTTGATGGCCTTGGTGGCCGTGGCGCCGCGCTTGCCACGGTTGCTGCGGCATATTGGATGGGATGGTTTGCTGGCGCTGATCTGGCTCTCTCTGGCGGGCAATACGGTCTATTATTTCCTGCTTTCCGCGGCGGTACAGATGGGCGGCATTGCCATGACATCGCTGATCATCGGATTTCTGCCCGTCGCGGTAACGATCATCGGCAGCCGGGATCATGACGCGGTGCCCTTGGCGCGGTTGCTGCCATCATTGCTGCTCTGCGCCGGTGGAGGATTGTGCATCGGGTGGCAAGCGGTGCAGCAGGCCAACGCAACCCATTCGCTTGATCAGTTGTTGGGCATGGCCTGCGCGGTGGGCGCGCTGATCTGCTGGACCGCCTATGCGGTGGGCAATGCACGCTGGCTGTTGCGCTTGCACGGGATCAGCGCGCAGGACTGGAACCTGTTGATCGGCGTCATGACCGGGGCGCAGGCGCTGTGTCTGGTGCCTCTGGCGCTGGCCGCGGGCATTGCGCCCCATTCCGGCGCGGAATGGGCGCGCTATCTGGCGGTATCCTTGGGCGTGGCCCTGCTGGCCTCCATCGCGGGCAATGCTTTGTGGAACCGGATGAGCCGTCTTTTGCCACTGACGCTGGTGGGGCAAATGATCCTGTTCGAAACACTCTTTGCGCTGCTCTATGGTTTTTTGTGGGAGGGGCGCTGGCCGACCTTGGGCGAGGTCGCGGCCTTTACCCTGTTGGTGGCCAGTATATCGGCCTGCCTTGCCGCGCATCGGGGGCACATCACCAGCTAAATCTTGCGCGCAATAACGAATGCGACTTGACCAAGGGGGGAATTGTGGAGGAACTAAAGAGAACTTGAAAACGATACCAAAATGGAGGACCTGAAACATGGACAGACGCCGTTTCATCGCACAAACGGGCGCCATGGCCGCGCTTTTCACCGCGTCGCCGGCCTTTTCCGCAACAAAGCCCAAGCTGATCGGCATTCAGTTATGGACTGTGGCCAAACTGCTAGCGCAGGATTTTGAAAAGACCATCGCGATGTTGGCCGGTCTTGGTTACCGCGAATTGGAAATGTACGGCCCCTATGATTTCAGCGACGAGCGCAACAAGAAAAGCTGGGCCGCCGTCACCCCCGCGCTGGGCTTTTCGGGTAGCGGTTTCTTTGGCCGCAGCGCGTCGCAGGTCAAATCCGTCATGGATCGCCACGGGCTGAAAGTGCCCTCGCTCCACACCGACATTTACACGCTGCAAACCGGCATGGGCAAATTGGCCGAGGCCGCGCATACGCTGGGTTCGACTTATGTCACCCTGCCCTCGCTGCCCGCCGAAATGCGCAAAAACCTTGATGATTACAAGCGCGCCGCCGATCTGTTCAACAAGATCGGTCAGGATGCGCTGCGCCACGGGGTCCGCTTTGGCTATCACAACCACGGCTATGGGCTCAGCCCGGTCGATGGCAAAATTCCGCTGCGCACCATGCTCGACGCCACCGATCCCAAATCGGTTTTCCTTGAACTGGACGTCTATTGGAACTTTGCGGGCGGCGGCGATCCCAAGGAATATCTGGCGCGTTACAAGGGCCGCTACAAGATGGTCCACCTGAAGGACATGAAGGGCGTCCATCATTTCAAAGGCGACGGCGGCAACTCCGACGAATGGATCGACCTGTTCCCCTTCCTCACCTATCTGGGCGATGGCGATCTGGATATGGCCGGGATCATCAAAGCGGCCGAAGCATCGGGCGTCGAACATTACTTCGTCGAACAGGACCGCGCCGAAGACCTGATGGTGGCCATCAAGGGCAGCGCCGATTTCCTGAAAAAGAACGGTTTCCGTTGATACAAAATGGGGCGCCGGTTTGATCCGGCGCCCCTGTATTTTACCCGCCGATCCTGCGGGCGGTGAAATCCAGCCGCGCGGTATAGGGATCATCGACATGGGCCGCGCCTTTACCGTCAATCAACTGCAACGTGGTCGTTGTCGCCGTCGTCTGCGGCCAGGCCGGAACGCCCGAAGCATCAGGCTTGCCGGTCTTGACGAAATTCACCCAATAGCGATGCGTCAGGCTGGCCACCGGCTGCTCTTCGGCAATCGGCGCATCACCCTTGCGCGCGAGCACCGTATCGAAAACATAGGGCAATTCGCTGGCATGCGCGGCCCCGCCAATGGCCGCCGCCATGGATGGCACGGCATAGCCAAAGCGATAGAGCCACACCTTCTGTCCGCGTGCCGCCATCAAACGTGCAACGTGGCGCGCCGGTTCGATGAACATCTGATCCGCGCTTATGCCCATGGCGATATGGCCCGCTGGCTTGGTTCCATCGGGATCATAGACCTTGCGCGCAGCATCAGCATCGGGGCCGAACTGAGCAAAGACCTTGTCCTTATCCGTACCAAAGGCAAACCCGTCCGCCGAATTGGCGCCCACAATCACCGGCACATCGGCCGTCAGTCCCGCCGCAATCGCATCATCGGGAGCGCCAAGGATCGTGCGCCCGTCGACCATCGGGCCGGAATAGCCCTTCTGGCCCATCGACATCATCGAAAGGTCGCCCGTCACTTTGGCCTCAGGCAAGGCGCGCAATTGCGCCGCGGTCAGTCCAGGGGCAAATTCTGCCCCCACCCGCGCTGCCTTCGCCATCGTAGGTTGCGGCATGGTGCCATTGCGCCCGCCGCCGCTTTCAATCACCACCTGATTGAACAAGCCGCGCGCCAGAGGCGATTGGAGCAGCATATGCATGCTCATCCCGCCCGCGCTTTCACCAAACACGGTCACACGTGAAGGATCACCGCCGAATTTGGCGACATTGGCCCGCACCCATTTCAGCGCCTCGATCTGATCAAGGAAACCGAAATTGCCCCCCAACCCTTCGGCGGCCAGCCCCGGATGGGCAAAGAAGCCAAAGCGGCCAAGACGATAATTGAGGCTGACAAAGACTACGCCGTCACGCGCGAAATTCTGTCCCGAATAGACGCCCGGCGACGAACCGCCATTCACAAAACCGCCGCCATGTATCCACACCATCACCGGCAACTTGTCCCCGGCCTTGACCGAGGCGGGTTTCCACACGTTGAGATAGAGGCAATCCTCCGAAGGTGTGGTGGTGATGGGCGCCGCATCGGGCGGAAACGGCGCCTGCGCGCAATCATGGCCATAGGCGCTGCCGTCACGCACCCCCTTCCACGCCACAACCGGTTGCGGCGCGCGCCAACGGTTCGCGCCCGTGGGCGACGCGGCATAGGGGATGCCCTTGAAGGCCGTCACGCCTTCCGAGGTCACGCCCGAAACCGCGCCGCCTGTTACGGCGACGCTTTCGGCATGAAGGGATGCGGTGGTCGTCATAAGCGCTGCGGCCATCAACCATGATGAACGCATCGGCTTAATCCTTCCAGGTTTTGGCGGCAATCTTGGTCGTGACCGGCGTGCCCAGATGTTCCGCATCCTGCCCCAGCGCAAAGCTGTACTGACCGCCCTTCAGGCTCCAACCCTTGTCGGTCCAGTCGGACAGAATGCGCGGGTCAATGGTCAGCGTGACCGGCTTGCTTTCGCCCGCCTTCAACTCGACACGGGCAAAACCGGCAAGACGCTGCTTGGCCTCTCCACCACGCGAGGTCAGGTAAAGCTGGGCAACATAAGCGCCTTCGCGTGCGCCGGTGTTCTTGACCGTAAAGCTGGCCGATAGACCCTTCACGCTCAGACCATCAGCGGCAAAGCTGGTATAGCTAAGGCCATGGCCGAAGGGGAACAACGCCTTTTCACCCTTGCGCGCGAACCAGCGATAGCCGACATCGGAACCTTCGATATTGTAATTGGCCAGCAATTTGGTGTCGGGCGTGGGCGGGTCACCGGCAAAATTGGTTTCCAGATCCCAATAGCCATCCACCACCGGACGCGGCAATTGCGAGGCGCGGGCCGGGAAAGTGATCGGCAGACGGCCCGACGGGTTGGTTTCACCAAACAGCACGCTGGCAATGGCGTCGCCGCCACGGCTGCCGCCATACCATGCCTCGACCACGGCGGGCACCTTGTCCAGCCAGGGCATGTCCACCGGGTTGCCGGTTTCCAGCACGACGATCGTGCGCGGATTGGCGGCTGCCACCGCCGCGATCAGCGCGTCCTGACCATTGGGCAGGCTGAAATCGGCGTGGTCCTGTCCTTCGGTTGACCATTTGGTGGCAAAGACGATGGCGACATCGGCCTTCTTGGCCTGATCCACCGCATCGGCGATGACCGTGCCGTCGCGATAGGTCACATTGGCGTCCTTGGCCTGCGCCTTGATCGATGTCAGAGGGGCAACACCATGATAATGCTGGCTAAAGAAAGCGGCCCACGGACCATCTCCGCCCAGCGGGACGACCGCCTTTGGCCCGCCTTCTGGGTCGGTCTGGCTGGACCCACCACCCGACAGCACGCCCGAGGCAGCATAGCCGCCAATCACCGCAATGCGCTTGGCATTCTTGGCCAAGGGCAGCAGGTTGCCATTGTTCTTGAGCAGAACGATGCCCTGCTTTTCCGCCTCCAGCGCCACTTCGCCATTCTTGACAAAATCGATCTTGACGCCCGGCTTGGCGTCATTCTTGTCCAGATTGGTGGCGTAGATCGCGGTCAACACGCGGCGGTTCATGTCATCAAGACGCGCCGCCCATTTGGGATCGGCCTTGGCCTTGGCGGCCAGATCGTCGGTGAAGAAAACCTTGGGGTCGAGTTCGGCGCCCGACTGCTGATCCAGCCCGTGGATCGCGGTGTCGAGCGAAGGCACCGCGCCCCAGTCGGACATGACAAAACCCTTCCAGCGCCAGTCCTTTTTCAGCACCGTATTGAGCAGATAGTCATTGTCGCAGGCATTGGCACCATTAACGCGGTTATAGGCGCACATCACCGAAAGGGGCTGGCCCTGTTCGATGCCGATCTTAAAGGCCAGCAGGTCGCTTTCGCGCGCATTGGCGTCGGTGATCTGGATATCGACGAATTTGCGTCCGGTTTCCTGACCGTTCAGCGCAAAATGCTTGATGGTCGAGATGATGCCATTCGACTGAATGCCGCGAATGGCCGCACCCACCAGCATGCCCGACAGCAGCGGGTCTTCGGAAAGATATTCAAACGTGCGCCCGTTGCGCGGATCGCGGGTCAAATTGACGCCGCCCGCCAGCAGCACGTTAAAGCCCTTGGCGCGCGCCTCGGACCCAATCATCGCCCCGCCCTGTTCCAGCAGGGCCGGGTTCCACGAGGCCGCCTGTGCCAGCCCCGAAGGCAGCGCGGTAGAGCCGTCCTTGCGCGCACCGCCAACATAGGACACGCCCAGCGACGCGTCGGTTTCCTTCAAGGCGGGAACGCCCAGACGGGGGATACCTGCAATATAGCCTGCACCGGGAATCGCCCCTTCCGGGGGCTTGGCCGGATTGGGACCAAACGGCAAAGGCATGATACCATGGGTAAGGATCGTCTTTTCCTCACCCTTCATCGCCTTGACCGTGGCAGCCGCCCGCGCATCGGCGGCAGCGACATCGGCGGCCGTAGGAGCAGCAGCATGGGCCATGGTCGATCCGATCGCGATGATCGCCACGCCTGCGAGACATTGAAACTGAATTTTCATGGTCTTCTCCTGCCACTCCATGGGCCAGTGCATCAAAATTTCCTGAAATCAGCCGCAAGCCGGATAGTTGGCTTGCGGCTGATCCCTAACATACAAGCTTCAGATTTTTCTTAGAACTTCATCCCCGCACGAACGCCAAAAGTGCGCGGATCTTCAAACACGGCCGTCCCGGCAAAGGACGACGTCGGCGTCGTACCGGTCGCGCCGGTCAGCACAATGCGGTTTTCCAGGTTCTTGCCGAAGGCGCCGACATAATACTTCTTGTCGGGCGAGTTATAGGTGATCGAAATATCGGTCTTGCTGTAACCCGGCTGACGGAAGAAAAGGCCATTGCCAACGTCGGTCAGCGCATAGCTGGCCGAAACGCGGGTGCGAGCGTTCAGGACCACTTCGCCGCCATTGGCCAGCGGCTGGTTATAGGTATAGCCCAGAGCGACCACCGACTTGGGGCTGCGGTTCAATTGCAGCCCTGCAAAATTGGCATTCGCCCCGTTGATCGGCGGGGTGTAATTGCCATAACGCGCGTCAAGGAAAGTCACCATCGCATCAAACGTGTGGTTCTTGGCCGGGCGCAACACGGCTTCGAGTTCCACGCCGTCAACCTTGGCCGTGGCGGCGTTGGCCGTCACCTGGCAGGGGCCGCCGCAGACGTTCTGCACCGACGACACCTGAAGGCCGTTATAGTCGTAGTGGAAATAGTTGCCGTTAAAGCGCAGCACGTTGTCAGGCGTGTGGACCTTGAAGCCGGCTTCATAGGCAGTCAGCGTTTCGGGCGCATAATAGAGTGCCGATGCAGGCAGGGCGCAACCCGTGCCGGTGCCGATTTCGCAACCGTCGTTGAAACCGCCAGCCTTGTAGCCGGTGGCGACGCTGCCATAGAGCAGGCCGATGCCGGGCAGGTCATAGTCCACGCCCACACGCCACGTCGTCTTGCTGAAATTGCGGCTTGCGTTGTTGGTCTGGAACGTGGTGCGCGCGCCGGTCAGCAGGTTGTCATTGACGGTGGCGCCCACGCGGCTCTTGTCGTCGCTGGAATAACGAACGCCGGCCGTCAGCTTCAGATTGTCGGTGAAATTATACGACCCCTGGGCAAAGGCGCCCTTGGTGACGGCCTTGGTCGGATCCTGCGGGAAACCAAACCGGCTGTTGGGGCCGAAGAAGTCGAGGATGAAGAAGGCGATGCCCGACTGTTCCTTGAAATAGTAACCGCCGGCCTGAATAAAGATCGGCCCCTTTTTGAAAGCCAGACGCGCTTCATGGCTGGTCTGCCAATAGCTGCCGGTAAAGGTCGTGCGGTTGCCTGCACCCGCCGTGCTGGCCGAATAGAGCGAGCCCAGCGAATAGCGATCCATCGTGCGATACGAACCCAGATAGGTCGCCGTCAGCGAATCGCTGACGTTCCAGTCGACCTGGCCCATCACGCCAGCGCCCTTGTTGTGGTTCTTGCCCTGCCACTGTTCGGCAAAGTTGCTGCTGCGCAGCGCCGTGGCAGAAGCGTTGACGTTATAGGTCGGTGTGACCATCACGCCGGGCGTGGCCCCGCCCACGGTGCTGGTAAAGAAGTTGGTGATTGGCACCGAATTGACGCCGTAACCATCGTCGAGCGAATAGTCACCCTTGACCAGAACCTTGAGGTTCGGGGTCGCCTCCCACAGCGCCGACAGGCGGGCGGCGAAAACGTCCTTGAACGGACCCCAGCTGAACTTGTCGGTCGAGGTCTTGTTCACGAAAGTGTCGCGGCGGTCATAGTTGACAGCGGCGCGCAGGGCGAAGGTTTCCGTAACCGGAACGTTCACCGTGGCGGTGGCGTTAACGTGGTTGAAGCTTTCGTACATCGTGTCGACCGACGCGCCAAACTTGTGCTTGGGCGATGCGGTGATCACATTGACCACGCCAGCCGTGGTGTTGCGGCCATACAGCGTGCCTTGCGGACCGCGCAGAACTTCCACGCGTTCGACGTCAAAGAAGCTGACTTCCTGGGCCTGCGGACGGGCCAGATAGATGCCGTCGGCCAGAAATGCCGCCGAAGGGTCGCCCTTTTCGGTGCCGTCGGTGCTGGTCACGCCGCGGATGGTGATCTGAAGGCCGTTGCCGCGCACGATCGACACGTTGGGAACAGAGTCCGCCAACTGGGTCGTGTTGGTGATGCCCTTTTGCACCAGCTGATCACCGCTGACGGCCGTCATGGCGATCGGCGTTTTGGACAGCAGGGTCTCGGTACGGGTGGCGGTAACGATAATATCGCCGTCGCTGGTTACCTGGGTGGTTTGAGCATAAGCCTGCGATCCCGCGGTCAGCGCCATAGCTGACGCAACGCCCAAAAAGACGTTTTTCTTCATAGTCCCTCTCCATGTTTGAAAACGATCTTGTGTCGCTTCGCCTATCTTGATCCATCGTTCAGACATCGCTGTCAAGCGTGTCTGAATATTGCCCCCAAACTGTTGCGCAGTGAGCACAGGGGTTTTAACGGTTCAATTTATTACATTGTTTTTTATCAGAAAAATATGTCGCAAAATGCACAAGGTGTATCGTCGACCCCATTTTCGGTCTGGCGGATTTGTCGAAATGCATTGCTATTCACGCTAACTTTTGTGATCGATTACATGCTGCATTTGCACCTCGCAATCGCAGCGCACAGATAAATGGCGCCGGAGCGAATCCCCTCATGGCCGCTTGACATTCAAGTCAACGCACCCACAACCAGATGAAGACAAGAAGAACAGAACGACGGCCATCCGTCAGCCTCGATCTGGGGGTATTTGACTGTCTTGGCCGGATCTGGAAAATGAAATGACCGATACATCTGATCGCCCCGCCCCGCGCCCCCCCCATACCGGCCAACATGCCACCATGGCCGATGTCGCCAAAATAGCCGGGGTTGCGCTCAAGAGCGTTTCGCGGGTCATCAATAACGAACCCTATGTCTCGGCCGCCTTGCGGGAAAAAGTTCAGGCCGCGATCGCCCAGCTCAATTACGTGCCTGATACCGCGGCACGCTCGCTGGCCGGCACGCGCAGTTTCACAATCAGCGTGCTGTTCGACAATCCCAGCCCCAATTACACGATGAAGGTTCTGGGCGGCGCCTATCGGGCATGCCTTGCGCGGCAATACCATCTGCGCATCGACTCCATCGATACGACTGCCGATGCGACGACGCTTTACACCCAACTGGATGCCATTTTCCGTAACGCGCGATGCGACGGCTTTGTCCTGACTCCGCCGATCAGCGATGATCCGCGTGTTCTGGATGAGTTGGAACGCTATGGCGCGCGTTATGCCCGCCTGGCTCCGGTGCTGGATGCCGGGCGATCCATGTCGGTCACCATCAATGACGAGGCCGCCGCCGCCCATGTTGCCGATTTGCTCTACAAACATGGGCATCGGCGTATCGGTCTGGTCAATGGTCCCGAACAACATGGCGCAGCGCACACACGCCGCGTCGGTTTCATCAACCGGCTGCGCGCGATCGATCCGGATGTCGTGATAACCGAAGCGATGGGTGGCTTTGCCTTTGAAATGGGCATCCAAGCCGGGCGCGAACTTTTGACGGCGGCGCAACGCCCAACGGCCATTTTTGCCGCCAATGACGATTCGGCCGCAGGTGTTATGGCCGCCTGCAATCAGCTTGGCCTTTTGGTGCCCAAAGATGTTTCGATCTGCGGCTTTGACGACAGTTGGGTGGCGCGCACGACATGGCCCTATTTGACCACGGTTTATCAACCCATCGAGGCGATGGCCGAAACGGCAGCGCTCATGCTGATTGACCGCAAGGAAAATGATGAAGGCAACAACGGCTCTGAACTGGGTTTTGAGCTGATATTGCGGGATTCGGTCGGCCCTGCTCCGGCCTGAGGCCAGCCTCGTCACCCCACCTTCGAATATTCAAACCTTATGATAATTCGCGATTATTCCATCGGCGAAAGGTGTTGGGCTGCCTATGCTCTTTTGACTTGAAAATGCAAGTGAGTTGCAATAGCGAGTCGCGGCATAGATATTCATCCCCCTTGAAAGGTTGTCATGCCCCAGCGTCTTGCCCTGATGTCTTCCGTTGCTCTTTGCGCGTTTGCGGCCCCCTCCATCGCCAACGCCGCCGAAGAAAACGATGCCGGTGACGCCAATTCCATCGTCGTAACCGGTGCCGCCCAGCGCGAAACGCCCAGCGCCACCGGCCTCTCGCTTACCCTGCGCGAAACCCCGCAATCGGTGACCGTCATCGATCGCCAGCGTATCGACGATTTTGCTCTTACCAACGTGAATGATCTGCTGACGCAGGCCGTCGGCATCAATGTCGAGCGCGTTGAAACCGACCGCACCGAATATACGTCACGCGGGTTTGACGTGACCAATTTCCAGATCGACGGCATCGGCCTCCCCCTGCGCTGGGGCATTTCCTATGGCGAGGTCGACACGGTGCTTTACGAAAGGGTCGAAGCCATTCGCGGCGCCAATGCGCTGATGACCGGCATCGGCAACCCATCGGCCACGATCAATTACCTGCGCAAGCGCCCGACCAAGGACTTCCACGTCAAGGCTAATGCTCAGGCGGGCAGCTGGAACCAGTGGCGCGTCGATGGCGATGTTTCGGGCGCGCTGACCAAGGATGGTAAACTGGCGCTGCGCCTGATCTATGCCCATGATCAGCGCGACAGCTACCTGCGTTACAACCACGTGAACCGCAATGTTTACGGCGCTCTGGTGTCCTATGAATTCACGCCCCGCCTGACCCTCAACGCCGGATATACGCGTCAGGAAAACAACGCGCGCGGCGTGCTGTGGGGTTCGCTGCCGCTGCTTTACACCAATGGCACGCGGGTCAGCTATCCCGTCTCGGCCAGCACGTCGGCACCATGGACCTATTGGAACATCACCGACCAGACCGCCTTTGCCGAACTGGAATGGAAAGGCCAGAATGGCTGGCAGGCGCGCGGACGCTATACCTACAACCACCGGGAATCGAACGCAAAGCTGCTCTATGGTTTTGGCTATGCCGATGCGACGACCGGCCTTGGCAATGCGGCATGGCCGGGCATCTATCGCTCGCCCTATGACCAGAACCTGTTCGATGGTCAGGCGTCCGGCCCCGTCAAACTGTTCGGTCGCGAGCATCAGTTGTCGATCGGCGTGTCCCATGCCACGATGCATGGCCGCGAATATTCGCAATCGACGCTCTCCTATCCTTCCTATGCCTCGGTGACGGATTGGGCGGTCAATGGCATCTATCCGGCCGAAGGCTCCTATGCCTCCGAAGTCCTGTCCGAGGACAGCCGCGACAAATTGACCCGCATCTATGGCGCGATCCACGCCAATATCACCGACCGGTTAAAGGGCGTCTTCGGGGCCAGTGCCATGTGGCTGCGTTCATCGGGGGTGAATTACGATGTCGACCAGACCCGCCGCAATTCCGCGCTCAGCCCCTATGCCGGGCTGGTGTTTGACGCGACCAAAAACATCTCGCTCTATGCCAGCTATAACGACATCTATAATCCGCAGGTCGAAGTGGACGTCAACAACGTCCGCCTGAACCCGGCCAAGGGCACCAGCATCGAGGGCGGCATCAAGAGCGAATGGTTCAACAAGCGCCTGTACGCCAGCGCCGCCATTTTCCGCGCCCGCCAGACGGGTCTTGCCGAGGCCGCCGGCACATTCGGCGTGGGTGGCGCAGGTCGCGTCGGCACGACCTATTACCGGGGCGTGGACACGACATCGCGCGGCTTCGAACTGGAAGTCACCGGCATGATCACCCCGCAATGGTCGATCAGCGGCGGCTATACCGGGCTTGAAGTGCATGATCAGAACGGCGCGCCGACCCGCACCTATCTGCCCACCAAAACCTTCAAGCTGTCCAGCACCTATAGCGTGCCCACCTTCCATGACCTGAAACTGGGCACGCAATTGCGGTGGCAGAATGACATTCGCACAACCGACAGTTCGGTCGTCGCCTATGGCGTCGTCACTGATCCGGTCGTGATCACGCAAAAATCCTATGCCGTGCTGGATCTGATGGCCAGCGCCAGGCTCGCCCCCCATGTCCGCGCCAGCGTCAATTTGCGCAATGTCGGCAATGTCCATTATCAGGGCAGCCTGAAGTGGGGACAAGGCTTCTATGCCGCGCCGCGCAGCGTGTCGGGCACGCTTTCGGTGGCGTTCTGATCGATGATGGGGCGGCAATTCTGGGTTGTGGCGCATCGCTGGGCGGGGCTTACACTGGCCCTGTTTCTGGCCGTGGCGGGGTTTACCGGCATCTTCCTGTCGTGGATCGACGAATTGGAGGTGGCCACCGCGCCCCACCTGCAACTGGCCGCCCCGCCCTCGCCGGGCGCAGTTCCGCTCTCGACGCTGGAATTGCGGCGTCGGGTTTTGGCCCGCTATCCCGGCGCGCGGATCGATTACATCCCCATGGCGGTCGAGCAAGGCCATTCCCTTCGCCTTTACCTGACATGGCCCGACGCCAAGACCGGCCTGCCCCGCGCCGACGCCCCAGCTTGGGATGATCTTTTCATCGATCCCTATACCGGGGCGGAACTGGGCCGTCGCCAATGGGGGAATATCGCGCAAGGGTTCAAGAACCTGATGCCCTTCATCTATCGCCTGCATTACAGTCTGGCGTTGGGGCAATGGGGGTTGCTGGCCTTTGGCGTGGCGGCGCTGGTGTGGGTGGTGGATTGCTTTGTCGGCTTTTACCTCACCCTGCCCGTCGCGACAAAGGTGCCCGCGCGTCAGGGGTGGTTTGCCCGATGGGCGCCCGCATGGGCGGTCCGTTGGGGCGCATCGCGTTACAAACTCAATTTCGACCTGCACCGCGCGGGCGGCTTATGGATCTGGCCGGTGCTGCTGGTCTTTGCGATCTCCAGCGTGTCCTTCAACCTGCCGCAGGTCTATGGCCCGGTGATGCAGGCTCTGGGCGGCAAGGACAATAGCGCGATCTATCAATCGGCGCTGCTCCCCTCGCCGCGCTGGACCCCGCATTTGTCCTTTGATCAGGCTGTCGAGCGCGGCAAGGCGCTGGCGCAAAAGGAAATGGCGCAGGCCGGGCAAAAGGTGCTTGGCGAAGGCGAGACCTATCTCTGGTATATACCGTCCACCGGTGCCTATGTCTATGGCTTCACCTCGGACGCGGATATATCGCGCCATGGCGGCGGCTCTTTCGTCGGCTTTGACGGCAATAGCGGCGCGTTGCGCGCGGTGCAGATCCCGACAGGCCAGCGCAGCGCCAACACCATCACCACATGGGCCGAGGCCATCCATACCGCCCATGTCGGCGGCATGGTCTGGCGCATCGGGGTCAGTGTAATCGGGGCCATGGTGACGATGCTGTCGATCACAGGCGTCATCATCTGGATGAAAAAACGCAGCGGAAGGATCAGCCGGAAAGCGCGCGCCTAGAGCGCGCGCCCTGTATTCAGACCTTGGTCAAATAGAATTGACGCAGACGGAGGATCTCTCCGGCACCAAGGCCCAACTCGTCCTGAAGGTAACCCATCGCCCCGCCATTATGGCCGTCGATCACGGCAAAAACTGCTTCGATATAAGAGCGGTCCACACCTACCAGCAGCTTGAGCGCCTCAGGCGGCAAGGTTGCAAAGGGGCTGTTGGCCATCGCCTTGCCGCCCATCAATTTGGCCGGGTCCAGCGTTTGATTGGACAGCATGTAATCACCAATCACCGTTTCACGCGGCACGCCCAAAGCGGTCAGGATCAGCGCCGCACCAATGCCGGTGCGATCCTTGCCCGCCGAACAATTGAAGGCCAGCGGCGCGTGACCGGCCAAAAGCTCGCCAAACATGCGACGATATTGGCCGTTGAATTGCGTCAACAGGCGCGGATAGGACGAGGCCATCGCCCCGCGCACCTGATCGGCGGTAAACTGGCGCGGGTCGCCCCTGGGCAGGAATTGTCCATTATCCATCGCATAATCATCGGCCAGTACCCGCGGCAGAGCATGGGGCCATGCCACAGGTTCGGCCTGACGCTCGGCGGTGGAACGCAAATCGCAAACCACGCGAATACCGCGCTTTTCCAGCGCCGCGTAATCATCGGCGGTCAGGCCCGTCATCGAACCCGAACGATAGAGCAACCCCCATTTGACCTTGCGCCCATCGGCGGTGCGATAGCCGCCAAGGTCGCGGAAATTGCGCCCGCCCTGCAACGGCACCACGCGCGAGGGCGCAATGCCGGCGGGAGCGACAGGCCCAGAAACAGGCGCCACCGCAACGGGCCGCGCCTGCAAAGCAAAGCTTGTGGGACAAGCCAGCGCCAAAGCGCCAAGCATGGCTATCGAGGTGAATTGACGCATGGCTGTTCCCTTTTGCATCATCAGAACTTAATGTTGACTTCACCACCAAAGGTACGCGGATCGTTAAAGAAACCGCTGACTCCGGCCTGCGCGCTGCCCGATTTGTAGAACATGTGTTCTTCGTTGAACAAATTGCGCGCCCACAAGGCGATCGTCATTTTCGCGCCCGTCTGCGGCATTTCCATATCGGCCAGAGCGATACGGCCATTAAACACCAGCCCCGCATCGCCCTTGGGCTGGGCATAGCGGACGGCGCGGGTCACGCTGTCATAATTCGAATCCGTATAGTTGGCATAAAAACCGGAGTCATAATTGCCATCGATGTGGAAGCGCAGCTTCACGTCGCCCTGACCCACCAGTGTTTCGTAATCGATCGAACCGCTGGCCGAATGTTCAGGGGTATAAACCTGATAGATCGGCACGGGCACGGTGATGAACACGCCGCCGGTCTGGGGGAATGGGTTGACCGTCGCGGGGATCGAAACATGGTTATAGGCATAGGACGCGCTCATCGTCAGGCCCTTGACCGGGGCCAGCGTCAGTTCAGCCTCAATGCCCTTCATATGGCCGGTGCCCGGCGCATTGACGGTGTCGGTGGTGGTGCGGGTGGTGGCCACGCGCACGCCATTGACGACGTCTTCATACAGGCCGCTGAAGTCGAGCTGGATATTCTTGTAATTGCCCGCATAGGCGGCAATGTTGAAACGGGCGCGGTGATCGAAAAATTCGGTCTTGGCGCCGATTTCGAACATAGAAACCGTTTCCGGGTTGAACTGGCGATAGGCCAGCGAGCGCGAATTGGCGCCCCCTGCACGATAGCCCGTGCTCCATTTGCCATAGAGATGAACGTCGCGCGACGCGTCAATGGCCAGATTGATCATTGGATCTACGCGCGACCACGAAGCGTTGAGCAGAACCGGCGCCCGGACATTGACGCCATTGACCGGCACCACCGGCGTCGCGCCATTGACCAGGAACAGGCTGCCGTCCTTCTTGTCATTGGTCCAGCGTGCGCCGACCGTCAGATGCGCGGCATCGTTCAGCATCGGTGGCGTATAGGTGGCCTGACCATAGACGCCGGTGCTGGTGGTTTTCACATGGCTGGCGCGCTGGATGACCTGCCCGTTGTAATCGACCGAGAGGACCGAATAGGTGCTGCCTGCCGCATCATTGAAACGCACGGTGTTGAAGGCCTGCGCGGCGTCCTGCACACGCTCGACATAATAGAGCGCGCCGGCCTGATATTTCAGGCGCGGCAATTCGCCCACGGCCTGAATTTCCTGGCTGAACTGGTTCTGGCGGAACGGGGCCAGGCTGTAGCGACCAAAGGCGAAATTGGTGAAGGTGGCCGTCGAGGTATAACCCTGCTGCATCGAGGGGCTGGCCGAGCCATTGTCATACTGGGTCTGGGTCATTTCACGATAGGCCGTGATCGAACGCAGGCTCAGATGCTGGGCCACCTGCCATTCCAGACCAAGGCGCCAGCCATCGGCCTGCCCGACACTGGGCTGTTGCGGCACGCCGACGGCGGCCACCGATGAACGATGCGGCTCCAGCTTGAACATGGCGGCGGTGATGTTGGCGGGAACGGCCGCGCTGCCGCTGCTGGAAGCCGGAAGGCCGGTGCCCGCCGAAACCTGCTGCATATAGAGCGTGCTGGTCTCGTCATGCGAATTGTCATAGGACAGGTCAGCGCTGAAATTGCTGGCCGGGCGCCACAGGGCTTCGATGTGATAGCCATGTTTGGTATAGGCGTTAAAGCCCAACGCCCCCGCCAGCGGATTGCGGACAAAGGCGTCGCGATGCGCGGTGACGGCGTCCACCTTAAGCGCAATATTGGCGAATTCGGGCAGGTCGAGGTGGATCTCGGCCTTGTTGCTGCCATAATTGCCAAGGCCGCCGGTGGCGTTGAGCTTGAATTTGCCGCTGGGTTTCTTGGTCACGATATTGACCGCGCCGCCTTCGGTGTTGCGGCCAAACAGCGTGCCCTGCGGACCTTTGAGCACTTCGATATTTTCAACGTCGAATAATGCTGTGCCAAGACCCTGTGCGCGGCCCTGATAAACGCCATCGACATAAACACCCACGCCCTGATCGCGGGCGGGCTGGTTCGAGTCCGACAAAACGCCGACGCCGCGAATGTTGACGATCAACGCGCCCGGACGTGAAAAGAAGGGCGCAACCTTGAGGCTGGGGATCGCGCCATCGCCCAGATCGAGCAGCGAGGTGACGTGGCGATTTTCCAGAGCCGTGTTCGTCAACACCGAAATCGAGATCGGCGTCGATTGCAAATCTTCCTTACGCTTTTGCGCGGTGACGGTGATGGTTTCCAGACCATCGCCTTCTGCGGCGGCGGCATCGGCCGGGGCGGCTTCGACGGCGGCGGCGGTTTCAGCGTGCAACGGGCAAGCAGCGACAATCGCGGCCAGCGCGCTGGCCGCGAGCAAACGTGAAGAAAACATGAAGCAAGACCCCCTTATGATTCGTAAGGTGCCTTTTGCCGATGCGCGTGACAGGGGTTGGTCATTTCAGTGACATTTCCATGTCATGCACCAAATGTTTTGATTTCGCCCGACCGCTGGTCTACCCGCGCGCAGGAATGTTGCGGGCAATAGCAGACTGCGCGCAAGCTTTGGGCAGAGGATAGCATGGTTCACAATCGGGTTATGATCGCAGGCGGTGGTATCGGCGGCCTTGCGCTGGCGCTGACGCTGCATCAGATCGGGGTGCCCTGCACCGTGTTTGAAAGCACGAGTGAGCTTCGCCCGCTGGGCGTGGGCATCAATCTGCAACCCAATGCGGTGCGCGAACTCGAAGCCCTTGGCATTGGTGAGGCGGAAATGGATGCCGTCGGCATCGCCGCCAAGGAATGGGCGCTGGTCGGCCTGAACGGCAAGGATATCTACAGCGAGACACGCGGCAAGAGCGCAGGCTATCACTGGCATCAATATGCGGTGCATCGCGGGCGTTTCCACCTGCTGCTCCACGCCCATGCTATCGAGCGTCTGGGCGCGGACTCGGTGCGTCTGGGGCAAAAGGTCACGGGCTATACGCAACAGGCCGATGGCAGCGTGGTAGCCCATGTCACTCTGGCCGATGGTACGGTGGTGGATGAACATGGCGCGTTGCTGATCGGGGCGGATGGCATTCATTCCAGCGTGCGCGCGCAAATGCACCCGGATCAGCCGCCAATCCGTTGGGGCGGCACATTAATGTGGCGCGGCACGGCGCGGGGCGTGCCGATCCGTACGGGCTCGTCCTTTGTCGGCCTTGGCACACATCGCCACCGGGTGGTGATCTATCCGATCTCGGCGCCGGACGAAAACGGGCTGGCCGATATCAACTGGATCGCCGAGCAGACCTATGACGCCACGCATGACTGGACCAAGACCGGGTGGTTCCGGCCCTGTGACTTGTCCGATTTCGCGCATCATTTCGATGGCTTTGTCTATGACTGGCTCGATCTTCCGGCGCTGCTGGCCAAATCGGATGTGGCCTATGAAAATCCGATGATTGACCGCGATCCGATCTCCACATGGGTCGATGGTTCGGTGGGCCTGATTGGGGATGCGGCCCATCCGATGTATCCGACCGGATCAAATGGCGCGTCACAGGCGATGATCGACGCCCGCACCTTGGGCCGCTGTTTCATCGAACATGGCGTCAATGCCAAGGCTCTGGCCGCATTTGATGCCGAATTATGCGGGCCGGTCGGGCAACTGGCCATGCGCAATCGCGGGGCCGGGCCTTTTGGTCTGCTCAATCTGGTCGATGAACGTTGCGGCGGGAAATTCGACAATATCGATGATGTCATTCCCGAGGCTGAGCGCAAACAATTCATGCTGGCCTATCAAACCGCCGCCGGTTTTGCGCGTGATGCGCTCAATGCCGCGCCGCCGATCATCCCTGCCGGTGCGCGAGTAGAAGAAAGGCAGAGCGATGACGCCCTTGCTTGAGCCGGTTTGCAGGCTGGAAATTGCCCTGACCCGCCCGCATGAGATGGGCGAATGTCCGGGGGGCATTCGGCGGATCATCCCCATCGTGGGCGGCACGGTCACGGGCGAACGCATCAATGGACGCATCCTGAACATCGGCGCCGATTGGCAAACGGTTCAAAACGGCGGACTGGCGCAACTTGATGCCCGCTATGCTATGGAAACTGATGACGGCGCCGTGATAGAGGTCATTTCGCAAGGCATCCGCCATATGGCCCCCGAAACCGCCGCGCGCGCCGTGGCGGGCGAAGATGTGCCGTTTTCCGACTATTACATGCGCACCTTTATCCGGCTGGAAAGCGGTGATCCGCGCTATGATTGGGTCAATCGCTCGCTGTTTTTGGCCACCGGCGGGAAAAAGGGCGCGGCGGTGCATCTGGATATCTATCGTATCGCCTGAGTTCTTGCCAATTTTTGCCAAAGGCGCTATATTGCCAGCATGTCCACGATGAACATCTCGCTGCCTGACGCGCTCAAGGCCTTTGTTGACCAACAGGTCAACAGCCGGGGCTATGGCACGAGCAGCGAATATGTGCGCGAATTGATCCGCAAGGATCAGGATGCACAGGCCCTGCGCGAAATGTTGATGGACGGGGCACGTTCACCCGCGGGGGCACCGGTCGATGCCGGTTATTTCCAAAGCCTTCGCGAACGCGCCGCTCAACGCAAACCCTCGTAACCAACGTGAACACGCTTCCCGTTGTGCCCCGCGCCCGCGCGCTGGAGGATATTGAGCAGGCCGTCGATCATTATGTTCAGGAAGCAGGCCTCGACACGGCCTATGCCTTCATCGATGCGCTGGAACATGCCTATGCCTATATTGGCACCCATGCGCAGGCTGGATCGACGCGGTGGGCGCATGAACTCAATCTGCCCGGATTGCGGTCGGTTCGGTTAAAGCCCTTTCCATGGGTGGTTTTCTATATGCCCTACCCCACCCATGTTGATGTCTGGCGCGTGCTCCATGCCAAACGCGATATGGCCGCATGGATAGGTGACATGAACGATTGATCGCGGCCACGGCCAAGCTTTTGGCGCAGGCCCGGCGCGGTGCCGAAGCTGGACCGAATTGACGGGGGCCTGTTGATTTCCTTTGGCATGAAATTGGCGACATCAACAGCGGTACGATAGAATAATGTTTGCAACAATGACAATGTAATTTCAAAAAATCCTTATTCCATTGCTCATAAATCATTAGTAATTTTGGCAAAGATCCATTGCCGCTGCAAATGCGAAAAGAATGTGTGTCCCCAGCAACGCCGCGTGATAGGATCCCCTTTATTGAGGGCAATCACAATTTCCGAATCATATCCATCGCAACCTTGACATTTTCAGGGGGTCATTATGCGTATCCGTCGAATGAGATTATCACTTTCGATCGCACTCTACCTCTTGAGTATTCCGGCAGCAGCAGCAGCGGACAAACTGCCCGCGCTCCACGCCGATGCGACGCGCGTGTCGGTGTCGGGCCTGTCGTCAGGCGCCTTTATGGCGGTGCAATATGACGTGGCCTTTTCATCGGGTGTCATGGGCGTCGGCGTGGTGGCTGGCGGGCCATACAATTGCGCTTGGGTCAATCCGGGCGGCATCACCACCTGTATGCAGGGCACACCCAGCGGCCTTGCCTCTTTTGGCGCGGCCAACAGTTTCGCGATGATGGGAATGATCGACCCGGTGGGCAAAATAGCCACGCATAAGGTCTATCTGTTCAGCGGCACCAAGGACAGCGTGGTCAAGCAAAGCGCGATGAACGCGGTGCGCGATTTCTATGTCGCCGCGGGCATCCCCCAGACCAGCCTGCGCTATGTAAACAAGACCGCCGCAGGCCACGCCTTCATCTCCAGCAATTTCGGCAACACATGCAGCGTCAACGCGACGCCCTATGTCAATGAATGTAAATTGGGCACAACGCTCTACGATCAACCTGCCGCCGTGCTTTCGCACATCTACGGCAAACTCAGCCCCAAATCGGTTAGCCTGTCATCGACGCCCACCCCGTTTGACCAAACCGAATTTACCGGCGCCACCAGCAGCGGGATGGCCGCGCAAGGCTATGTCTATGTCCCGGCCGGTTGCAAGAATGGCGCAGGCCAATGCGGGGTCCATGTCGTTTTTCACGGATGCGGGCAAAGCGCGGATATGGTGGGCGATGCGGTCTATGGCCGGTTGGGCTATAATGCCTGGGCCGATACCAACCGTATCATCTTGCTCTATCCACAGGTGAACAAGAGCAATATGCCCGTCAATCCAATGGGATGCTGGGATTGGTGGGGCTATTCAGGCCTCAATTTCCAGACGCAAAGCGGAGCGCAATTGTCGGTCATTCACGCGATGGTGACGCGCCTGACGCAATAGTGTGGCCGGGCGCCAACGCCTTTTGCGGACAAACACCCACCGTCAAAGGGCGAAGGCCAATCTCCAGTCCGCCGGCCATCAAGGCTTCGGCCAGGGCCGATGTTGCCAACAGAAGTTCGGCGCCATGTTCAGCCCCCACCACTCCTTGCAACAATTGCTGGGCATGGTCGAACCGGCCATGTTGACAGGCCGAAACAAGGCGCAAAAGGCGCAGTTCATCTTCGCTTACATCCAGCGATCCGCATGGTTGCAGCCGGGGAAAGCCGCCACGCGCCGCGCAAAGGCAAGAGGCAAACAGGTCCAGCGCGCCCATGATCTCCATTGCGCCAGCGCCGCAAGCATCCAGCAATTCCGGCGCCAGATCATCATGGCTTTGCCGCCAATCAGCCGAACGCCGACAGGCCCAAAGGACCAGATGTTCCCCGCAGCCAAAAGCCAGCGGCTCGGCATCATTGGCCGGACGGGTGCGATCAAAGATCATGTCCTACCTCCTGCACGATTTCATTCTACCTCATCGCAAGGCCGGTCAAGCGATGGTTCAACACCAACCAGAACACCTATATTTTCCGGGCAGCGCCACTTGCCGCTTCGGGCCGCATCAGTTCCAGCCCAGCCGCTCGCATTGCGCGGTCCAATTCGCAAAAAGCCTGTATCAGGTGTTGCGCCGCCTCATCCTCGACAATCCGACCAACCATGGCACGAACGCGGTCCAAATCCCCTTCGCGCAAGCGCTGCATCATGGCCAGCAGGATCGCTTCATCTTCATGCACATGGTTGCACCCCGGATTGCCGAAGTGAAAATTGTTCAAACCGTAACGGTTGATCATGGCCATCGCATGCAGGAAAGGCTGAAGCCCCGCCAGCAATTGACGCGCACCAAAGAGCGGAACCATCTGGACCGACACGCATCGCCCCAAACCAACCGCAACGACCCAACGGCGCATGGCGGCGATCAGAAATCTCGCGCCTTTTGGCAGGTCTGCGATCGGGCAATCGAGATACTGATACATCAAAGCGGTTCCTCTGCTTGGTCCATGTGCCCGCTGGGCGCTGCGAAACCTTCACCCCCACCCATAGATGCAGGGGCGCAACCCCTAATTTGTTGCGAGTGACTCTCATTTACATTTATCGGCTGATTTGAAATTCCGTCAAGCCGTCACGAAAATTTATATCTCTTGCCCCTAACGCCCCATCGCGATTCAAATCGAACCAAAGGCTTCCGTCGCAAAACTCGCCAAATATGATGCTATTCGCCAATGATTCCGCAAAAATGGCAAATCTTTAACGAGAAAAGGTGGGATTCTTAAGGTAACCTCCATGCAAGAGGGGGCGCATGTCCAATCGTCCATCCTCCAACGAACATCTGGTGTCGGGGGTCTGCACAATGACGATTTGGAACAAGACATTCGCCAAGGCAAAGCGCGCAAAGATGGCAGGTATGGTCGCCCTCCTGCCCCTCGCTCTGGCCAGCAACGCCGCGCAAGCCGCAGCGCCTGCCGCTCTCAAGACCGAAGTCGCCGCCGACGTCGACGCGCAGACCAAGAACCTTCAGGTGATGATCGACACTGTGTTCTCATTCGCCGAACCGGGTTTTCAGGAGGTGCGAACCTCGGCCTATCTGGCGGACATACTGGAAAAGAATGGTTTCAAGGTAACGCGCGGCGTGGCCGGCATTCCCACCGCCTTTACCGCAACATGGGGCGAAGGCGGTCCGCTGATCGCTCTGGGCAGCGACATTGACGGACTGTTGGGCGTATCGCAAACCCCCGGTTCGCCCACCATCAAGCCTTTGGTGCCCAGCGCGCCGGGCCATGGTGAAGGGCATAATTCGGGCCTGCCGATGATGATTGCCGCCGCGATTGCCGCCAAACAAGTGATGATCGCCCACAAGATTCCCGGCCGCCTGATGGTCTGGCCCGGCGTTGCCGAAGAATTGCTGGCGACCAAGGCGTTCTATGTCCGCGAAGGCATGTTCAAAGGTGTCGATGCCAATATTTTTGCCCATGTGAATTCCGGTTTCGGCACCGGCTATGGCGATCTTGGCCTGAACGGCATGGTATCGGTCGAATATACATTCCATGGCAAGACCGCCCATTCCGCCGCCATGCCATGGGATGGCCGATCGGCTCTGGACGGGGTCGAATTGATGGACGTGGCGTGGAATTTCCGCCGCGAACATCTGCCTTTATCGCAACGTTCGCATTATGTGATCAGCGATGGCGGCGGCCAGCCCAATGTCGTGCCCGGCACGGCCAGCGTCTGGTACTATTTCCGCGACACCAGTTTTGCCGCCGTGCGCAACCTGTATGAAACCGGCAACCAGATCGCACAAGGCGCCGCACTGCAGACCGGCACGACGGTTACGCGTCAGGTTCTTGGCTATGCCGCGCCCAATTTCGGCAACAAGCCGATGGCCGAGGCCGCCTATGCCAATATCAAGGCCGTGGGCATGCCCAAATGGAGCGCGGACGACCAAGCCTTTGCCGCCGCCATTCAAAAAGCCAATGGTTTCAAGCCAGCACCGCTGCCCACAGAGGTCAGCCCGCTGTCCACCCCGGAAAACCGCAAGGGCGGTATGGGCGCATCCGATGACATTGGCGATGTGATGTGGACCGTGCCGACCATCACCATCGGCTATCCCAGCAATGTGCCCAATGTGATATTCCACCATGCCACGGCGGCCATGGCCATGGCGACGCCTATCGCCCATAAGGGGGCCGTAGTGGGCGCCAAGGCGGCGGCGATGACCATTCTGGACCTGATGACCACGCCCAAATTGCTGGCCGATGCCAAGGACTATTTCCAGAATGTCCAACTCAAGACCCAGACCTATGATCCGGTGATCGTGGCCAGCGACAAGCCCGCGATCCATCGCAATGAAACCACGATGGCGCAACTTCGCCCCTTCATGGAAAAATACTATTACGACGCGGCCAAATATCCGACCTACCTTGATCAGTTGGGGATCAAATATCCCAACCTCGACACCGGCCCTGCCAAGTAAGCATGTTGGCCACAGGGCGGGCGCGATGCCTGCCCTGTGGCATTTATCGATCAGATCACGACGATTTTCAGCGCCTCACCGCCATCGACGATGGTCAAAAGGCGGTCGATATTGGGATGGGCGCCCGGACGGTTGCGTGCATCCTGCGTATGTTCGCCAAAGATCAGCAGGCCATGCTGGGCCGCATCGACGCCAAGATCGCCAAATTCCTGCTTGAGATATTGATAGACCGCCAGCGAACCTTGCTTGCCGGGCTGATTTTCGATGCTGGCCACCACTTCGCCAGCCTGGTCGAGCAAATCGAGGCGTGCCACTCCATCGATAGCGGGCAATTGCGAGAGGTTGTCCTTGAAATTTGCGCCGGGTTGAAACATCGCCAATTATCCTGAATTTCGGCCGAATTCTTGCGGCCTGCGTTGGGGAAACGGCGCCCTCTAACATCATAATGCGCCATGGGCCATGTCGGGCGGCGCGTCATCGACATCAAATCAAATCAAATCAAATCAAATCAAACCCGCAATCCTTTTGCAAAAAATCGGCAAACTATGAATCCGGTTTCTGCTGACAGTACCTTGGTCGCATGGTAATCCTTGGCCCATGCTCGCGCAGTTTTTCACGACGCCTTATTTGCCATTTACGGTCGCAATTTTTGTGATGATTGGCATAGGGTTGATCGAGGCGGTCGGTCTTGGTCTGGGCAGTCTGGATCTGGATGGTGATCTGTCCGCCGATGGCATGCATGGGCTGCTCGATTGGCTGGGGTTGGGCCATGACATTCCCGTGCTGATCTGGCTCACCTCGCTGCTGGCGTGTTTTTCCATGGTTGGCGTTGCCATACAGCAAGTGGCAATGGCCCTGTTGGGCAACCCCGCCCCTTGGTGGCTGGCATCCGGGGCTGCATTTGTGGGGGGCGCCTTGCTCAACACTTTGGCAGCCAATGGGTTGATGCGAATTATTCCGGCCATGGAAACCAGCGTCATATCCACCGACGAATTGCTGTTGCGGCGCGGCAAAATCCTTGAAGGCAGCGCCCGTCGCGGCGCCCCCGCCCGCGCCAAGGTGATCGATCAGCACGGTCAGGCCCATTTCATCATGGTCGAACCGCATAGTGATATTGACGAAATCGCATCAGGCCAAAGCGCCCTGATCATCCGGCGAGAGGGGCAGATCTTCTTTGTCCTGCCCGATGAAAGCACGCCATTTCGTCCCGTTTAAAACACCAATCCACGTTTCGCTTGGGAGATGGCGTCATGCCGGAATCTATTATGGGTACCTTGATTTATGCGGGCATTATTCTTGCCGCGCTGGTCGTTATCGGCATCATCCTGACGCGTCTCTATCGTCGAGCGACCAAGGACGTGGCCTTGATCCGGACGGGTTTTGGCGGCGAAAAGGTGGTGCTGAACGGCGGGATCATGGTCATCCCGGTGCTGCATGAATTGATGCAGGTGCGCCTCACCACGGTAAAACTGGAAGTGTCGCGCCTGAACAAGGATGCGCTGATCACGCTTGATAAACTGCGCGTCGATGTGATCGGCCTGTTCCACATCAAGGTGAAGCCAGACGCCGGATCAATTGCCGCCGCCGCGCAAACATTGGGTGCGGCGGTCAACAGTTCGGATGCGGTCAAATCGCTGCTCGACGGCAAACTGGTTTCGGCACTGCGCTCTGTGGCCGCGACCATGACGATGGAGCATCTGCACGCCAACCGCGCCGATTTCATCCAAAAGGTGCAGGAAGCGCTGATGACCGATCTGGACATGAACGGATTTCAGCTGGAATCGGTCAGTATCACCCATTTTGACCAGACGGCTTTTGAACATTTCAACGAAAACAATGCTTTCGATGCCGAAGGCCTGACCGTTCTGACGCGCACCATCGAAGAGCGCAAGAAGATCAGAAACGACATCGTCGCCACCAACCGCGTCGAGATCGAACAGCGCAACCTTGAAGCCAACAAGCAATCGCTGGAAATCGCGCAGGCCGCCGAACAGGCACGTCTGACCCAAGAACAGACGCTGGCCGCACGCCGCGCCGAACAGGCCACCGCCATCGCCACGGCAGAAGCCGAACAGACCCGATTGGCCGAAATCGCCCGCATCACCGCCAATCAGGCGCAGGTTGTCGCACAGACCGAGGCCGACAAGATCATCCAGAGCGCGAATATCGCCCGCGACGGCGCGATCCAGACGGCTACGATTGAACGTGACCGCACCATTGAAATCGCGCGCATCACCACGGCAGTACAAACCGCCCAGAAATCCGAAGAAGAATCCACCGCCACTGCCGCCGCCAATGAGGCACGCGCTCTGGCCATCCGCGCGGAAGAAAGCGTGGCCACGGCCAAGGCAACCGAAATCGCCAATCGTAACAAGAATGTGGCCGTGATCGCCGCGACACAGCGCGCGCAGGAAGACGCGGTGGGCATCACCGTTGCGGCCAATGCCGAAAAGGAAGCCGCCGAAGCACGCGCCATCGCCATGCGCACCGAAGCCATCGCCGAGGCGGACGCAGAAAAGGTCCGCGCCGAAGGCCGTGCCGCCGCTTTCAAGGTCGATGCGGCGGGTCAAGCTTCACTCAACGAGGCGACCAATATCCTGAGCGAAGCGCAGACGGCGCTGCTTTTGCGCAAAGCGATGCTTGAAGCCCTGCCCGCCATCATTGCCGCAGCCAGCAAGCCGATGGAAAATATTGACAAAATCAGCATCGTCGATGCTCGCGGCCTGCACGGTAATACAACAGAAACCGGGCAAAGCGAGGGACAGAGCAATCTGGCCGACGCGGCGGTCGCGGCGGCCATGCGCTATCGCGTGGGCGGGCCGCTGATTGACGGTTTGATGGCGGAATTGGGCATGACGGGCGGGTCGCTCAACGGCATGTTGGCCGGGACAATTGCAAACAATGGCTCGCGCCAAAAGGAAGTCGAGTAGCCGTAAAAAGCGTTAGATATAGGCGGCGAGAGGTCGAGCGATGCGGTCTGGCAACCGCATCGCTTCCCAGCCCTGTAGAAACCGTCATCGAACCTATCGTCGCTTGAACCCCTCGCCCAAGTATCACAGACCCAAATCCGAAAGGCCGGGATGGTCGTTAGGCCTCCGCCCCAATGGCCAATGGAAAAGCCGATCCGCCGTTGCAATTGACAGGTCATTGATGCTGGCAATGCGGCGGCGCATCAATCCAGCTTCGTCGAATTCCCAATTTTCATTGCCATAGGACCGCCACCACTGGCCCCGTGCATCATGCCATTCATAGGCAAAGCGCACCGCGATCCTGTTTTGCGCATAGGCCCATACTTCTTTGATCAAACGATACTCATGTTCTCGCACCCATTTCCGGGTCAGAAATTCGACGATCTGCGTCCGACCCTGGATGAATTCGGCGCGATTGCGCCATTGGCTATCGGGCGTATAGGCCAGAGCCACTTTCTCCGGGTCGCGGCTGTTCCATCCATCCTCGGCCATGCGCGCCTTTTGCGCGGCGCCGTCGGCGGTATAGGGCGGCAGGGGTGGACGGCTCATTGCGCCGCCTCCAACTGAACCATCCGCCTGGCCGCCTCGCGCGCTTCGGTCTCGCGGGTGGGCATGATCTGCTCCATGCGCCGGACATAGGCGTTCAGGATTGCGGGCGGTGCGGCATCCGGCGTTCCTGCGTCAAAGGGCGGAGACGGCGCATATTCCAGCCCCAATTGCAGCGACTGCGCCACATCCGCCCCGCCCAATTCGGCCAAAACCGTCAAGGCAAAATCGATCCCCGCCGTTACGCCCCCGCCGGTGATTACATGCCCGTCGCGCACGACACGGGCGGTATCCGGCGTCGCGCCAAACAAGGGCAGCAGATGCCGCCAGGCCCAATGGCACGCGGCCCGCCTTCCCTGCAACAAACCGGCCGCCCCCAAAATCAGCGATCCGGTGCACACCGATGTCACATAACGCGCGCCCAAACCAAGCCGCCGCACCTGAGCCACAAATTCCTGGTCCAGCGCGACCTGTGTGGCCGCCACCCCGCCCGGAACGCAGATCACATCGCAGCCCTCGATTTCGGACAATCGCCACGTATGGGCAAACACCAGGCCTTCGGCGGCCACCTCGCCACCATCTCGGCTTGCCACAATGGTTTGGCTGTTCGGCATACGGGACAGGAATTGATGCGGGCCGGTAAAATCAAGCTGGGTCATACCCGGGAAAAGGGCAAAGACGATGCGAAAGGGCGTGTCGGTCATAGGTGTCTCCGTTTGGGAACATGGGCATCATCGCGCAGGAGCATGCTTGACGAAATGACAATGATCCCTCATTTCAGGCCATGTCTCGCACGGTCGCCCTTTATCTCTATGACGATTTTCAACTGCTCGACGCCTGCGGGCCGATCACCAGTTTCGAAATTGCCGGACGCATGGCCGAAGACGCCTATCGCCTGATCCTGATATCCGCCCAAGGCGGCGCAATACGCAGCTCGTCAGGCGTCGCATTGGACACGGTCGCCGCCGACGGCGTGGGCATGATCGATACGCTGATCGTGGTCGGGGGTAACGGCAGCCGCGATGCCATGCGCGTTCCGGCCAATGCCGCCTATCTGTTTCAGGCCGCAAAGATGGTCCGGCGCTTGTGCAGCGTCTGCTCTGGCGCGTTCCTGTTGGCGGGCGCCGGGACGTTGGACGGACGGCGCGTGACAACCCATTGGCGACAGGCCAAATTGCTCGCGCAACTCTATCCCCAATTGGTGGTCGAACCGGATCGCATCCATATACGTGACGGCAATATCTGGACATCGGCCGGGATTACTGCGGGCATCGACCTGTCCCTGGCGTTGATCGCCCAGGATCATGGCGAAGATATCGCCCGAGCCGTGGCCCAGGAAATGGTGGTCTATTATCGCCGTCCGGGCGGACAATCGCAATTTTCGGCACTGGCCCGGATCGGTGGAGATGCGGCGCAATTTGCCCCCTTGCTGGACTGGATCCGCGCCCATCTGGATCAGTATTTGACCATCGACAAACTTGCCGCACAAGCGGCCATGAGCCCGCGCAATTTCTCACGCGCCTTTACCCGCGAAATGGGGATGAGTCCCGCCAAGGCCGTCGAAAGGCTGAGGCTCGAAGTCGCGCGCGAGAGGGTTGAAAACACGGCGATGCCCATCGAACAGATCGCCGCAACGCTGGGCTTTCATGATCCCGAACGCATGCGCCGCGCCTTTTTGCGCGCCTTTGGTCAGCCTCCGCAAGCGATGCGCCGCCTTGCCCGTCAGGCTTCCCTCAATCCTGCGCGGCAACGAAGCCACGGCTCAACAGGCATTAAACCCGAATAAACGGACGCCCGGCCAGAACCGTAGCCCCGCCCAAGGCCAAGGCCGCCGCCAGATGCGCGACAAAATCGGTCACCGACATTTCCGCAGGGTGACAAAAAGCCAACAGACCAAAGGACATAAAGGCAATCCCTGCACCCGCGATCGACAGAGAACGTTTTGGTTCCAATGATCGCGTGCGGCGAAGCGCTGCTATGGCGACAAGGATCATCGGCGCCCCGGCGGTAATAACAAAGGTGAAGCAATAGCTGCCCACGCCGCGTTCAAAACTGATCGGGTTGGCTGAAATCCCAATGCTGATCATCGCCAACGCCAGCCATGCCGCAACCCCGCCGATGATCCACCCCTTCCCCCGGGCTCGACCGCCCGCAACGCTGATCGACAGGGCGGACGCAAAGATCGCCAGTCCAAGCGTCAAAGACAGCGCCACATTGGCCGCCGAAATCACCGCATAACTGGCCGTCCAATCCGTTGTGAAGCGATGCAGCATCCGTGTGGCCACAAATCCCGTCCCCAACGCCACGGGCGCCCAAAGCAACACCCGCCGCCACACCGGCGCCACACGTGCAACCGGGCGCATTTCGCGGGCCAGCGCATCAATAAGGGCATCAGAATTGCGCATATCAGGCATTTCCATCCTCTCTAAGCCGGGCCAAAGCGCGGTGGAGCAGCGATTTGACCGCCGAGACCGACATACGGCTTGCGCCTGCTGCCTCGTCCAGGCTCATCTCTTTCAGCTTGACCATTTCCACCATCATCCTTTGCCTCTGGGGCAATCGGCCCAGCAATCGTCCCACTTCACGTTCCTGGCCCCATGCCTCACCCGGATCATGGGCGGCATGGTCGGGGGCGGCGTCCATGGCGGCCTCGTCCATGATTTCAAACCGCCGGGCGCGGCCTGTCCGGCGCAGCCCGTCAATCGCGCGGCTTGTCGCAATGGCCGCCACCCACGGCATCAGTGGGCGCGCCGGATCATAGGTGTGACGCAAACGATGGATCGTCATCAACGTGTCCTGCAGCGCATCCTCGACCAGCGCTTCATCGAAAATCCGGCGTGCGACGATGCGCCGGATCGCCGGCACAATCGCGCGCAGCACCATGCGATAGGCCGCCTGATCGCCGTCCTGGGCACGGCGCATCCATTCGGGCCATTCCTCTTGCGGGGGGATTTCGCCGGACACGTTTGACCTATCTAACCCTTGGGCGGGGCTTGGGATCAAACCTTGCCACGCGCGGCCACCTCAAGGGCCTTGATGGCCAGATCCTTGGTCAAAACCTGCGGCAGGATGACAGGTTTGCCCCCTCTCGCCGGATAGACGAGGTAGAGCGGAAGCCCGGTTCGGCCAAGATCACTCATCGCTTTTTCGATTTCCGCATCATAATTGGTGGAGTCGGCAATCATAAAGGCTGTATCGGTTCGCGCTATCGCTTGTTTGAAATCGGGGGTCGAAAGAACCGCCTTTTCATTGACCTTGCAGGTCAGGCACCAAGCGGCTGAAAAGTCGACGAAAACTGGACGGCCTGCCGCCGTTTGCTGCGCCACCTGTTGTGGCGACCAGCGGATCGGGCGGTCACCATGGGCAACCGAGGCAACCGACTTGCCCGATGCCACCTCGAACGCCTGTCCCGGCATGGCAAAGGCGCCGCCAATCACCACAAGTCCAGCGACAGCGGCAAGCGTCAGCCCGCGTGCCGGTTTGCCCGACATCGCGCGGCGCTGGGCCAAGCCATAGATCCACGCACTGAACGCCAGCACCAACGCACAGCCAAGAATAAGGGGAAGCCCCGCCGAACCCGTCTGGGCATCGAGCACCCAGACCAGCCAAGCGGCGGCGGCCAACATCGGAAAAGCCAGCGCATGTTTAAGCGTGACCATCCACGGACCCGGCTTTGGCAATCGGCGCGCCAGGGCGGGCGAGAAACTGAGCAACGTAAAGGGCGCCGCCACCCCCACCGCCAGCGCGGCAAAGATCGCAAGTCCGGCAAGCGGCGGTTGCACCAGCGCATAGCCCAAGGCGCCCGCCATGAACGGCCCGGCACAGGGCGTGGCCACCACGACCGCCAGCGCGCCGGTCAAAGCCGCGCCCAGCAGGCCATCGCGCCCGCCCACGCTTTGTCCCGCGCGTTGCAGCCCAAGGCCCATTTCAAACAGGCCCATCAGATTGAGCGCCGACCCGATCATTACCAGCGCCAAGAGCGCCACGATCATCGGCGATTGCAATTGAAAGCCCCAGCCCACCGCCTCTCCACCGGCCCGCAGGGCAAGCAATACGCCAGCCAACGCCAGCATGGCCAACACGGAGCCTGCCATAAACGCCATGCCTTCACGGCGCAGGAGGGCCGGTTCGCCCCCCTGCCGCACGAGGCCGAACGCCTTTAACGATATGATCGGAAAGACGCAGGGCATGCAATTGAGGATCAACCCGCCCAGAAAAGCGGAAAGAATGGCCACCAGCATCAAAAGTCTCGCAACGACAGAGGGGCAACGACAGAGGAAAGGGCAATTCAGCGATCAGCCGTGCTTGGCTTTCCATTCGCGGACGGCGGCCATGGTCTTGTCGATATGGGCCTGCGGATTGCCGTCGGTATAGCTCATCAGGATCTTGCCATCGGGCGCGATCACAAAGGACGTGCGCTCGGACAGCAGGCGGTCCTTGAACGTCATCGTGGTCTTATATTCTGCGGCGATCTTGGCACCCGGATCGGCGGCGACGGCAAATTTGTCGCGGCATTCAACCTTGGAAAACTCGGCTACGCGTTCAACATTGCCTGCCGTCACGCCGACGACGGTTGCGCCCATCTTGCGGAAGCTGTCGGTGGATTCGGCAAAAAGATGCGCTTCAACGGTACAGCCGGGGGTAAAGGCCGCCGGGAAGAAATAGAGCACAACCGGCCCCTTGCGCAGCGTTTGATTGAGCGTGAAATGGAACGTCTTTCCGCCCTTTGCCGCCTCCAGCGAGAAATTGGGCGCGGCGCTGCCCGTGGGCAAGGCGGCGATGCCAGCGGTCGGAAGCGAGGCGGCAAGCAGCCCAAGCGTCAGCGAAAGGGCGAGGTTTTTCCGAAATTTCATCTGCTCTGCTCCAATACGAAATCGGTTGGAGGGGCCGGGCATCCCCGCGCCCCTCATATCCCGTTTCGCTGGAGGTCAGAGAAAAGTTGCGGTCAAAAAGCGTGCCTCGAAAAAAAATTTGCATAAGGTGATCGAGCCGAACCCAACAGCAGTTTCTGTTGTCGATTATGGTGCATCGCTCTGGATGGAATTTCATTTAAGATATTGATATATAGTGAAAATATAGTATGTCAAGGATAGTGATAATCCCATGGCCCGCTGTTATCCCCGGCGCTTCCGAAAAATGGCGGCCATCGCCGCAACCGCATGCTGCTCTGGCGCGATTACCGCAACCGGTCCTCCCAACGGCGACTGGGGCGTGAACAAGCGTAACACCAGGTGCCTTTCCGCCAAAGCCTGCCGTGCGGGCGCATCAAGCATCAGGCTGCCCTCACCCACCCTTCCCCGCGCGATCAGCATAGTGGCCAGTACCGGTCCCGGCTTGCCCTCGCCCATGCTGTGCAATGTCATGGCCGTGATCGCCGGGGCATGAACCGGCAAGTTCAATCGCAATACCGCAGTCGAAGGCGCGTAATTCAAGGAAACTCGGAACGCGCGCCCATGCCCATCGCTCACCTTTGCCGCATAGGTTTGGAGCGGTGGCGGCCCCTTCCCGGCGATCAACCGGGGCGTAGAAAAAGGCGCCATTCGAGGCTTTGCCGTCAATTCCCACGCCCGGCCCAACCAGAGCAGGCGCGCCTCAGACCAAGCCGGGCCCAACATTTCCATCCCGATCGGCAAGCCGTCGCGGGTAAATCCGGCGGGAAGAACGATCGCAGGTAACCCGGTTTGCGCGCTCAACCGGCAATTGCTGGCGGCCCCCTGATCATCGCTGCGGATCAGGGGTGGTTTGCGCAGGGTGGTTGGATAGATCAGCGCGTCAAGCCCCTGTGCAGCAAGGGACTGTTCCAGCAAAGCGCGCATACGCGCCTGATCGGCCAATGCGGCGCGATAGGCGGGCGCATCTCGGCCCGGATTGGCCTGTCGGTCATGCAATGGGCCATCGGATTCGGCATTGTCCATTCCGCCATTCAGGATCGCGCCGAGCGAACCCACCGGTGCGCCCGGGCGAGCGGCCAGATAGCGCGCAAGATCCTCGCGGAATTCGAACGGGATGACGGTTGAGCTACGCATCAGGGAGAGAAGTTCGGGCAGCCGCAATTCCACCACCTGTGCCCCAGCGCCGCGCAGTTTCGTGATGGCGGCGGCAAAGGTCTGTGCACCATCCTGATCCTCGGCCGCGTCACCCATTACGTCGCGCAGGAGCCCCAAACGCACGCCGGACAAGTTCGCCCCGCGCAAAGCAGCGCTGTAGCTGGCGGCACGGTGCGCCGCCGGATCCATCGTGACCGGGTCGGCAGGGTCGGCGCCAACGGTTGCATCCAGCAGCAGCGCCAGATCCTGAACATTTCGCGCAATTGGTGCGCCAATATCCTGGGTGTCGGACAAGGGCATGATACCGGCGCGGCTGGACAGGCCCCGCGTGCCCCGCAACGAAACCAAATTTTGATAGGCCGATGGGATCCGCAGCGACCCGCAGGTGTCCGTGCCAAGGCCGGCCGCCGCAAAGCTGGCGGCAACGCCAGCCCCTGTTCCCCCGCTCGATCCGCCGGGTGAGCGGCGCGGATCATACGGGTTGCGTGAATAGCCGGTCAGCGACGAGATTGTCCGCACCCCCAGCGCCAGTTCATGCATCGTGGTCTTGCCTAGAATGATCGCGCCGCCCGCGCGCAACCTCGTCACCAAAGCCGCATCACGCGGCGTCACCAATCCGGCCAGAGCCAGTGCCCCTCCTGATGTCGGCATATCGGCGGTGTCATAATTATCCTTGAGCAAAACGGGAATGCCATGCAGCGGGCCTCGTGCCCCCTTCTTCGTCCGTTCTGCATCCAGTGCTGCGGCCTCTGACATAGCATGCGGGTTCAGACGCAAAATGGCATTGAGCGCGGGGCCTTGCTGGTCATAGGCTTTAATACGGGCGAGATAGGCGCGCACAAGATCGCGCGAGGAATATTGGGCCGATGACAGACCGGACTGAAGCTCGGCAATGGAGGCTTCAAATACAACGTCCCTGGTACGGGACGGATGGAGGGCGGGCTTTGCCGTTGTCGCGTCGCCCAGCGTCAAGCTGGCAAGCAGCATGCCGGTCATTGCAAGGTTTTTTCCGCGCATCCTGAAACCATCCTTCGTGTGGAGAGGCATGGGCGGATCTGCGGGATTTGGAGAAGGAATGTCGATACGCGGAATTAAGGTGGCGTATCGTGTTCAGCCATCATCGCATTGGTGAGAGCGGTGAACTACCCGCTTTCTCGATAGGCGGCTGTGGGGAGCCGATTAGCAAAATTTGCGTGCTTGATTGCGCGATGCATTTCAGGTGTGGCCAGGCAGGGGAGCATTGCACCCCCCTGCCTGTTCCAATGGCTTAGCCGTTCAGCTTGTCCTTGACCGCCTTGGCAGCGGTGAAGCCCAGCTTCTTCGACGCGGCGATCTGGATCGTTTCACCGGTGGCAGGGTTACGGCCTTCACGGGCCGGGCTTTCCTTGACCTTGAACTTGCCAAAGCCGTTGAGCGAAATTTCATCGCCTTCAGCCGCTGCGTCGGTGATAGCGGCGAACACGGCATCAACATATTTGCGCGCGTCAGCCTTGGTGATGCCCTGCGAGGCAGCCAGCTTGTCGGCGAGATCGCTATTGTTCATCGTTTTGGTCCTTCAAGTGAAATTGGGTGGCCCCTGCTAATGCGTGTTTCGCCCGGGATCTATCGATTATTGGCGGTTTTTGGGGGTAAATGTTGCAGGCTTCCACAGTTTTGCGCTGATTTGACGGAAATTCGAGAAGGTTTGTCGTTGATGCCGTCGAAATTCCGGTGAGGTCACGGTTGGGTGCGTTCTCACGCTGATTGCTCGTTATACTCCCTTGTGCAGGTCTATTTGCGGAGGTCCTAAAATTGCAGCCCTGCAATTTTAGGCGCCGTTTGGCAAAAATCATATAGAATCAATTGCATAGGAGACGCACGGCGCCGCTTTTGCGGTGACGTGATGATTCAAGATTCTAATGATTCCTAATTCAGGCTTAGATTTCGTCGAAAATTCAATGACTTTCGATGACATTCCTGACCTAACGGGGGCTTCTGCCTGACCTCGTGGGGGATGTAACCTGTCCTTATGGGGGAGTTCGCCTGTCTGATTGGGGTATCCTGTCTTGATGGGGGCGAAGCGTTTATCCTAACGCTTTTTTTCTTAGATCGCCGATTTCCGGTTGTAATTGGGCGCGAGGGTGATCTCAAATTCGAATCAGTTTTGGGTTTAAATGTCCAATTTGTGGAGCCGCCCACTCTATCCTGTCCTTTTGGGGGCTATGCTGACCTGACTTGACCGCCTTGGTCAGGTCAGGCATCAGACTTGCAAACAAGGGCGCCGATTCATGGCTGAGGAAATGGAACTGGACATTGCCGAGGATGAAGGCAGCGCAGGCTCGGCGCGAGCCATGCGCGTGGCCGCTACCCTCGCCCGAAAAGGCGGCGATGAATTTGCCAAGCCCGGCAAATTGGTCGAGGTCCGTTTCGTCAAAGGTCAGTCACTCAGCCTGACCGCTTCACGTCTGCTGGCTTTGATGATCCTGACGGCGGGGGGCGATGCCTGGCGCGACACTTCGCATAAGTTGCGTAAGGCCGACATCCGGCGCGGACACAAAGGCAATGAGCGTATCGTTGATATGCTTGAGGAATTGCACCGCACGCTGTTTGCCGAGGATGACACGTCCTGGCGCGGGCGCAAGGCAACCAAGCGTTTCAGCCTGATTGAGTCGTCCTGGGAAGAAGTTGAGGAGGGCGATCGCGAAACCGGTTGGATCGAATGGCGTTTTACCCCCGATGCCCGTCGTTTGATTCAGGAATCTCAGACTTATTCGGTGATGAATCGCCAGGCTGTTCTGGGTTTCCGCTCCGCTTACGCGCTCAAGCTTTATGAAGAGGGGGCCTTGCGCCTGCACCGCCGGCAGCCGATCTGGCGCGTTGATATTCTGGGTCTTCGTGCGGCCTTGGGGATCGACCCTGATAAGTATGGTGATTTTGCCCAGTTGCGCCGAAAGGTGCTGACCGTGGCGAAATCGGAGATTGATCAACTGGCCCATTACAACCTTGAATGGAAAGAGATCAGGCGGGGCAGGGCGGTGGCCGAGATCGAGTTCCGTTTCGTGCCCAAGGACGCTCCGGCGCAGATCCAGACCGTGGGTGAGCTGGAGCGCCATTCCACAGGCCGCAAGGCGCGCCGCGAAGGTGATATCGAAGTGCTTGCCCTCGCGACAGAAATTCCGACAAAGCCCAAGCGGGTTACCGCCCAGCCATCGACGCCATGGGAGAAGTTTCCGGACGGTTCTTTGCGCTATGGCTCGTCTGAGGAAGTCTTTCGCGACGTCGCGCTGCGTTATGGCGGGGGTTGGGATATGGATGTGATCGCCGACGCTTACCGGCAACAGATGGGGGACCGTCTCGGCGCCTTGCGCGGGGCCAAGCTGGAAAAGTCGTGGCGCGGCTTTTGTGAAGCCTTCCTTGCGCGGCGGGGCCGTCCCTAACAGCAATTGCAGCCCTGCAATTTGCGGGGGAAGGGGGCAAAAGTCGCCCCCATAAGGTCAGGATAGACCCATCCATTTGCGCTCTGAATGGCGCGGAATTCCTTACTTTCGAATTATGCGTTGCGCTTGACGAAAAAGTGAAAATCAGGCAGGTGCTTCTTAACTTTCGAAAGGAGCACAAATGGCTTCCGCGCTAGACGAAGTTCGTATGGAAGAAGCGCTTGATGTGGCCGCTCTGGCCGACCGCTCTTCCCAGGTTTTGGAACGTCTCCGATCTTCTGCACGCAGCATGCGGGCCGAAGAAAGGCGCGAACCTTCCTTTCCCATCGGCAAGGCCGCCGAACTGGTTGGCCGCACGACCGCCGCGATTCGCGAGGCGGAAAGCGATGGCCGCCTTGAAGCACCGCCGCGCGGGGATAACAACCGCCGTTTGGGCTACACGTTGGCCCAACTCAACGACATGCGCGGCACTTTTGGCACACGGCCATGGCGCGCGCCCGAAGACCCGTGCTCCATTCTGGCGGTCCAGAACTTCAAGGGCGGCGTGGGCAAGTCAACGCTCTCGGTCCATCTGGCGCAATATCTGGCCATCCACGGCTATCGCGTCTTGTTGATCGACTGCGACAGTCAGGCCTCGGCAACGACCCTGTTTGGCTATGTGCCCGACCTCGATCTGGGTGAGGAGGACACACTTTATCCTTTCCTGCGGGAAGGGGAGCGCGCGACGCTGGAATATGCGATCAAGAAGACCCATTTTGACGGGCTGGACTTGATCCCGGCCAACCTGCGCCTGTTCCAGTCAGAATATGAATTGGCCGCCCGTATGGCGCGAGGGCAGGGGGCTTTGCTCAACCGCCTGTCGCAGGGGATCCAGTCGGTGCAGGATCTTTATGACGTGGTGATCCTTGATCCGCCGCCGGCTCTGGGCGCGATTTCTTTGTCGGTTTTGCGTGCCGCCAATGCGCTGGTGGTGCCGGTTCCGCCGACGGTGATGGACTTTTCCTCAACCGCGGCATTTCTGGCGATGCTGGATGAAACGATTCAGGATCTTCAGCAATATGACCTTGCGCCGCAATTGGCCTTTTTGCGCTTCGTCGCGTCCAAGGTTGATGAGAACAAGTCGATGCAGCGCGGTTTGCTCGATCTGATGCGTCAGCTTTATGGCAATGCGATGATCCGCACCCCGCTCAAGGATTCGGCAGAAATCGACAATGCTACGGCCCGTCTGATGACCGTTTACGAATTGTCCGGCCCGATGACCAGCAAGCAGGTGCGCGATCGCTGCCTGACCTATCTGGACGGTGTTTGTGGGGAAATTGAGGTCGATATTCGCCGGACATGGCCCAGCCATCTGGCCCGTTTGCGCAAGGAAGGATTGGCGTAATGCGCCAAAATTGCAGCCCTGCAATTTGTGAAGGGAACTTGTAAGATGAGCTCGAAAAACAAGAGCTTCATGGCCGATCTGGTGTCGGTCGTTGAACCGGCCGCCGATGCCAACAATCGCCCTTCGCGTTTGGGCGTTGGTGTGCTTTCGGGCCGCAACAACCGGCTTGCGGAATTGGCTTCGGGATCGGTCGTCAACAATCCGCAGGAATTGGTTGACCCAGAACGTTGCCGCATCTGGGAAAGGCATAATCGTGATTATGCCGCACTCAACGAGGCGCGTTGTTCGGATCTGATCGAAAGCATTCTTGCGCAGGGCAAGCAGGAAGTTCCCGCGATTGTGCGCCGGGTGCATAATCACCCCGACTACGATTATGAGGTCATTTGCGGGGCGCGCCGTCACTGGTGCGTCAAATGGTTGCGCGCCAATAATCATCCGGAAATCCGCTATCTGGTGGAAATCCGCGATCTGACCGATGAACAGGCGTTCCGCGTTTCGGACCTTGAAAACCGGGCGCGTGAAGACCTGAGCGATATCGAGCGGGCGCGTGATTATCTTCAGGCGCTGGGCCTTTATTACAACGGTCGCCAAAAGGACATGGCCAAGCGTTTGAACCAGTCGGAAGCATGGCTTAGCCGCTATCTCGATCTGGCGCGTTTGCCACAGGACATCCTCAACTCCTTTGCCGACCCTTTCGAACTGAAAATTTCACACATCGGCGCCATCAAACCTTTGCTGAAAGAAGATGATTGCCGCGCGGTTGTTCTGGCCGAAGCGCGCCGTATTCGTGCAGCCCGCGATGCGGGTGAAGACGATTTGCCCGCGACGGTGCCCGATATCATCCGTGCCTTTGGAGTGGTGGCGAACAAGGAAGCCGATGCGCGCAAGAAATCAGCCTTGGTCAAAGCCCCCAAGAAGTCAGGATCGGACCAGATTATCCTGAGAAATGGGGAGGGTGTTCCTTTGTTGCGGATCGAAGGCAAGGATCGCAAGGCCATCAGCCTGACCCTTTTCCCGCGGGAAGGGGGGAGCAAGGAAGAGGTCGAATTGGCGCTGCGCGACCTTTTGGATCGTTACTGGGACGCTTGAAATTGCACACCGCTCCAGCTTGCCTCGCGAGGGCCGGGTGGAGCGGTTGGTGACGCAATGGAACAAAATCAATCTGTGCGCTAAATAGCATCATCACCACCCAACAATATGGGCTTTTGCGCCTCGAACGCCCGCCATGTCGTCAATAGAATGAATAAAAACGGTTCAGGCGATAGATCGGGTGAAGTGAAAAATCTTGGAGGCCGTGTGGGGCAGGGCCTGTTGTCCTGACCTTGCCGGAAAAGCAAAAGCAGGACGCTGGAGAGATCCGCAGAGGCGAGGACTTCCTATCCTGACTTTTTGGGGGCGTCGCCGAAGCCAATATTCCAGCTATTCAACAGCACGTGTATTGACGCGATTAACGCCCAAAACCAATCCTGTGTTGGGTAGATTGATCCCTATCCGCTGAGGCAGATACAGTCGAAACGGCAGGCTTGCTTGGCGTCACCTGACGCAACGGCATAGGAGCTGCTTGCCGACCACTTTGCGCATGCTGGATCAACAAGCGCGCGGTTTCGGAACGATCGACCGCCGGAGAGAACAGATAGCCCTGACCAAAGGGACAACCCATTTCGCTCAATCGGGTGGCCTGATCGGCATGTTCGATCCCTTCGGCGGTGACGGTCGCCCCTCTTTTTCGGGCGATGGCCAATAGCGCGGCGATGATCGTGCTGCTGAGGTCATCGACGGTCAGCCGGTCGATGAAACTCTTGTCGATCTTGATACTGTCAAAAGGAAAGTCGAGCAGGTGGGTCAGCGAAGCATAGCCGGTGCCGAAATCATCAAGTGAAATACGAATACCATGTTGGCGCAGGGTTGCGATGGTCTGGGCCATGGCGCGGTCGTGACGGTCGATATAGACGCTTTCGTTGACCTCCAGTACTAACCGTCCGATCAGATCGCAGTCGCCCGCAAAAGCGTCCATGATGACCGGCAGCAGACGCCCGCCGCGCAGATCGGTCGCCGTGACATTGACCGCCATCGTGACCGGCGGAATGCCCGCATCGCGCCACATGCGCAAATCGGCCGCCACCATTTCCAGCATCACACGGGTCAATTCGCTGGCCACGCCCGGTGCGATGGTGGCTTCGGCAAAAGCGCCGGCCGGGATGATCGCGCCTTCGGGCGTCATCATCCGGCATAGGGCCTCTAACGCGACAATGCGGCGGTCGCTAAGACTGACGATAGGTTGATACCATGCGCGCAATCGCCCCTCACTGATTGCGGCCTGCAGCGTAGAGATCGAGGAAAGGCGGGCGGCCAGCGGGTCACTCATTTCCTGAGTATAGGCCATATAACCACCGCGATTGGCCAATTTGGCGCGATAGAGCGCGTGATCGGCATTGCGGGCGGTTGTGACGGCATTGGCATCATTTATGGACAGTGCCGCAAAGCCTATAGTTGCTTCTGGAATGATGGAAAATGACGCAAAATCAATTGGTTCGGTGATTTCCGCCAAAACCGAATCTGCAAAATCGCTCAGCGAGTTTAACCGTTCCGGCGCCACGATCAGGATCGCAAAACCATCACCGCCAATCCGAAACACTCGGTCCGGCGCGGCCAGTCGGGCCATCCGTGCTGCGCATTCCTGCAGCATAAGATCACCTGCGCCATGGCCGAATGTGTCATTGGTGGTTTTCAGATTGTCCAGGTCGATGATCATGATTGCCCATGCGCCCGGCGTATCGCAATCCAGATGGGCCAGCGTCTGATCAAACCCGCGGCGATTGGGCAGATCGGTCAACGCATCCATATTGGCGCTGCGTTCACGTTCGGCGATCCGTAAATGGCGCGCCATCGCCAGATCGCAAAGATGGATACAGATATCGACAAGACGCCGTTCTTCGGGAGACGGTCCCCGGCATTCACGGAAATAGAGCGCAAAAGTGGCCAGAACCAGACCTGAAGGATCCAGAATAGGCGAGGACCAGCATGCGCGAAGGCCCAGCGGCAGCACCGCATCCTTGTAATTGGCCCAGCGCGGATCGGTGGCGATGTCATGCACCTCAACCGGCGCGCGAATATAGGCTGCGGTTCCGCATGATCCGATATTGGGGCCGATGGCAATATTGTCGAGCGCCGCGCTGTATGTCATCGGCAGGCTCGGTGCGGCCAGTGGATGCATCATGCCGCCGCGATCCACGCTCAGAACCGAGCAGATGACGTGGGGGAAATTGGTTTCGAACGCGCGGCACAAATGTTCCATCACCCGGTCGAGCGAGTCGCCGCGTGCGATGTGTTCCAGCGTGGTAACCCTGAGATCAATCACTCGGGCATCCTTCGCAAACGGGCTTTGTTGCCCTGAATTGACGTATGCAGAGTATCGGCAGGGGATTAATCAATTCCTTCTATTGCGCGTCGCGAAAGTGCGCAAATAAGCAAAAATTAAGATTCTTGACCGGACGCGCCTGAAATTAAGGCGCTTTTAACCACAACGGACAAATATGGATCATGTTCGGGTTTTCCCCGATCAGGCGCGTTTATTACGCGCGCCGGGGCCCCTTTGTTTCATTCAGGCGCGGTTACCGGCGCTTGCGCTTCGTGAGTGTCGTCATGGTAAAGTTGAATATACGCACCCTTATTCTGGCCGGATTTGCCGGTATTCTGGCCACGATCCTGGGGGTGGGGCTTTACGCCCATTCAAGGCTGGCCGAAACGGAAAGCCATACCACTGCGCTCAGTTCCGATGCGGTGGCGGGCATGTATCAGAGCAGCCTGTTAAAGAACGCTTTGGTCAATGATTATCTGCGGGATCGACAGGGGGCCGAGGGTAAGATTTCGTCGGTGGAACCGTTGTATCCGGCCTTTGAGGCGACGATTTTCACCGCTGAGGATCGTGAGGCTTTTGATCAGTTCAAGAGCGACTATGCCGCTTATCGCACAGCTCTCGATGGTCCGGCCGATGTGCTGCAGGCGCGTTTCAGGACTGTGTTCGAGGACGCCAGCGCGTTGACGCAGGGTAATCACAAGCGGGGATTGGTAAAGATCGGCGAGATCCAGAAGCAGATCGTCTCGCTGCAAAACTCTCTGAATATGGGCTTTCTGGTTGCTCTGGGCGTGGCACTTCTGGCGGGCTATTTCCTGATGAGCGTCATCATTCCGCCGCTTAAGCGTCTGACGGGCCTGATGGATACGATGCGAGAGGGCGATTTTACCCAGCGCATGCCCATTCTGCGCGATGATGAACTGGGCGACCTGAGCGATGGTTTCAACCGCATGGCCGATGAGGTCATGCAATTGGTTGGCCATGTCCAGCGTTCGGGCATCCGGGTCAGCACGTCGATGACCGAAATTGCCGCCACGTCAAAACAGCAACAGGCCACCGCCGCCGAAGTGGCCGCCACAACGACCCAGATCGGCGCAACATCGCGTGAAATCGCCGTTACGTCCAAGGAATTGGTGCGCACCATGACCGACGTTGCCTCGGTTTCCGAAGCCGCCGCGGCTCTGGCGGCGGGCGGGCGCAGCGGTTTGGTCGAAATGGAGGAAACCATGGCGCAGGTCATGGAGGCGGCCAATTCGATCAATTCCAAGCTGGCGATCCTCAACGAAAAGGCAGGCGATATCAATCAGGTGGTAACCACCATCACCAAAGTGGCCGACCAGACCAACCTGCTTTCGTTGAACGCTGCGATCGAGGCGGAAAAGGCGGGCGAGTATGGGCGCGGCTTTGCCGTGGTTTCGTCGGAAATCCGACGTTTGGCCGATCAGACCGCCGTCGCCACCTATGACATCGAACAAATGGTCAAGGATATCCAGTCCGCCGTTTCGGCCAGTGTGATGGGCATGGACAAGTTTTCCGAGGAAGTGCGCCGCGGCATGCATGACGTTCATGCCATTGGCGACAAATTCTCGGATATTATCATGCAGGTACAGGCGCTGGCCCCGCGTTTTGAAAGCGTGAACGAAGGGATGCAGACGCAGGCCACGGGCGCCGAGCAGATCAGCGAAGCGCTGGTGCAATTGAGCGAGGCGACACAGCAGACGGTCGAATCCCTGCGCCAATCGACCTCGGCGATTGAGGAACTCAATCATGTTTCCACCAATCTGCATGGCAGCATCGCCCGTTTCAAACTGACGCCGGCATAAAGAGGGGCGCATAGCGACAGGACCTGCGACAGATGCTTTTCCTCCATTTCCGCATCGGTGAGGGCAATTTCGCACTGGCGGCGGATCGCATTGTCGAGATCGTCCCGCTGGCCCCGCTGTGCCAGATCCGTTCGGGGGCCGATACGGTCGGTCTGCCCACGGATCTGACCTTTGAATATCGGGGGCAATTCGTGCCGGTGGTGGACCTTTGCCAATTGGACCTTGGGCGGCCTGCACGTCGCAGGCTGAGCACGCGGATCATCGTCGTGCGCGATCCTGCGGGGCGGGGCGGCTTGTTGGGCATGATCGCGGAGAACGCGACGACAATGCTGCATTGCGATCCGGCTGATTTTGCGCCCTTTGCCAAAGGGCCAGAAGGATTTGTGCAACGCGTTGATCTGCCCGATCTGCTACCCCCCGCCTTTCTGGAAAATGCCTTGCGGCTTGGCGCCATGGGCGAGGGGCAGGGAGGATGAGCGACACCCGATTCGCCCAATTATTGGAACATGTCATAGGGTTGAGCGCGGCAACCATCGGCCCCAGCGCCATCAGCCGCGCGGTCGATGCCCGTCGCCGTGACCATGGCAATTGCAATCCGGATGCCTATTGGATGCTGCTCCAACGTTCATCGGAAGAATTGCAGCAATTGGTCGAAGCCGTCGTTGTGCCGGAAACGTGGTTTTTCCGCAATGCACAGGCTTTCGACGCGATGGTGCAGGACGTCCTGCTGCCCAAATTGCGCGCCGATCCCATGGCACAGGTCCGCTTGCTCAGCCTGCCATGTTCGAGCGGCGAGGAGGCCTATACGATGGCTATGGCCTTGATCGACGCTGGCATCCCTGCGTCTCGTTTCTGTATCGAGGCGATTGATATCAGCCAGCAAGCCATCGATCAGGCGCGGGCCGGCGTCTATGGCCGCAATTCCTTTCGCGGACAGGATCTGGCGTTTCGCGACCGCTATTTTCGTCCCGTGGCGCGGGGATGGGCACTGCGTGATGATGTGCGCGCCACGGTCCGTTTCAGTCAGGGCAATATCTTTTCCCCCAGCTTTTTGGTGCAGGCGCAGGGTTTTGATGTCATTTTCTGTCGCAACCTGCTGATTTATTTTGACCCCATTCGTCAAAAGCAGGCGATTGCCGTGCTGGGGCGCGTGTTGAAGGACGACGGCACTCTGTTTGTGGGCCATTCCGAAGCCGGGCTGATGCGCAGCGAAGGCTTTGCCTCGGCTGGTTTGGCCATGGCCTTTGCCTTTCAAAAAACCGTTGCCCAACCGGCATTGGGTGAACCCAAAGCGCAATTGGCCGCCTTTATCCCGGCGTCGCGCCATCGAACGCCCGCGCCGCCGCTCCGCCGCATGATGGTGACGCCAGCGGCAAGGCGGGATCGTCAATCGCCCGCTATCGTGACACAGAGCGTCTCGCCCCCGGATCTTCGCACCCTGCGCCGGATGGCCGACGATGGCCGGTTGGACGAGGCCGAACGCGGTTGTCATGCCCATATTCGGGCCAAGGGTGCATCGGCTGATGCCTTGCTCTTGCTGGCCCTGATCAGCGATGCATCGGGTCAGGGCAAGGTGGCCGCGCATTACTACCGCAAGGCGCTCTATCTGGACCCGGACAATGTTGAGGCGCTGGGTCATCTGGCGCTTTTGCTGCGCCGTGAAGGGGATCATGTCGGGGCGCAGCGTCTGGATGATCGTCTGCGCCGCCGCGATGATCGGAAAAACGTATGACGCAGGATTTTACCACGGGCCAACCGGTCATTGATGCCTGCTGGAAACGGATCGGCGTACAGGGTGATAAATCCTGCGCCGAATTGCCGCGCCATTCGCATTGCCGCAACTGTCCGCGCTTTTCCCATGCGGCGGCCCTGCTGCTTGACCGCGATTTGCCCGCCGATCATGACGCCGCGCCCGTCGCTCGATTGGGTGAGGACAGCGGGATCGGCAGCGGGGAATCGCTGATGGTCTTTCGCCTTGGCGCGGAATGGTTTGCGCTGCCCACGCTGGTTCTGGACGAGATCATACGCCATCGGCCTATCCATTCCTTGCCCCACCGCAACCATCCGGGGCTGTTGGGGCTGGTCAATGTGCGCGGGGAATTGGTGATCTGCGTGTCTCTGGCCCAGTTGCTGGTTGGGGCAATGCCGGTGACGGACGGTGGGCGTCTGGTCGTGCTGCGTCAGGACAATAGGCGTTTGGCCTTTCCCGTGGATGAGGTGCGCCACATGCGGTTTCACGATGATGGCCATATGCGCCCGGTTCCCGCGACACTGGCGCGCAGCGCCACGACCTTTACCCGCGGCCTCTTGGGGTGGGAGGGGCATCAGGTCGGCCGCCTTGACGAGGCGCTGGTCTTTGCCGCGATGGAGCGGTTTTTGGCATGAACGGCATCGATCCCTCCTCGCTTTCGCTGCGTGATCTGTTTCGGATTGAGGCGGAGGAGCAGACCAAAGTCCTGACCGACGCCTTGCTGGCGCTGGAAAAAGACCCTGAACAGGCCGAGATGCTGGAAAGCTGTATGCGCGCCGCCCATTCGTTAAAAGGCGCGGCGCGGATTGTCGGCATCCATCCCGCGGTCACCGTCGCCCATGCGATGGAGGACCTGTTTGTGATGGCGCAGGCGGGGCAATTGCGTCTTGTCCCGGCCCAAATCGACGTCCTGCTCAGCGGGGTTGACCTGCTTTCCTCCCTGGCGCGTCAGCCTGAGCCGAAAAGCGGCTTTGATGATGCCATTTGGCAGGAGGACGCGGAACGCTTTGTCGCGACGCTCAAATCCGCCCCGATGGCAAAGGGGGATGATGCCCCGAATATGGCGATTGTACCGGCTGCCGCCTTGGTTGAAACGCCCGCCATCCCGGAAAAAATGGGCGAGGCACAGGATCGCGCGCTTCGGGTCAGTGCCGAAAACCTCAATCGCCTGCTCGACATGGCCGGGGAATCTTTGATTGAAACCCGGCGTCTTGCCCCGCTTGAACAATCCTTGCTGCGTCTCAAACGGATGCAGCAACAGGCGGTTCATGCGCTCGAAGCCTTGCAGGCCGCCTTGCCCGCCGACATGCTGGACGAAAAGGCGCGCCTCGCGCTGGCGGAGACCCGCCGGCGTCTGCTCGATTGCCGCCGTCAATTGTCGGGCGGCATGGAAGAACTGGAGCAATCCAACCACCGCACCACCAATTTGGCCCATCGGCTGTATAATCAGGCCTTGATGGTGCGCATGCGTCCTTTTGCCGACGGGATGACGGGCTTTCCGCGCATGGTGCGCGATCTGGCGCGGGAATTGGGTAAACAGGTCCGTTTTGAAATTCAGGGCGAGCGCACACAGGTTGACCGCGACATTCTGGAAAAGCTGGATGCGCCGCTGGGCCATTTGCTGCGCAATGCGCTGGACCATGGCATGGAAAGCCCGCAGGAGCGCCGCACCGCAGGCAAGAGCGAGGAAGGCGTGATCCGCGTTGAGGCCAGCCACCACGCGGGCGCCCTGCAGATCATCGTGTCCGACGACGGGCGCGGAATCGACCCCGAAACCATCCGCGCCGCCATTGTTGCGCGTGGTTTGGCGGGCGCGGAAACCGCCCAGCGGTTGAGCGAGAGCGAATTGCTGGAATTTCTGTTCCTGCCCGGCTTTACCATGAAGCAGAATGTGACCGAGATTTCCGGCCGCGGCGTCGGTCTGGACAGCGTGCAGGACATGATCCGTCAGGTGCGGGGCCGCGTCCGCGTCCTCTCTCGCGCCGGGCAGGGCACGAGTTTCCGGCTGGAATTGCCGCTCACCCTGTCGGTCGTGCGGGCGCTTCTGGTGGAAATCGGGGGCGAGCCCTATGCCTTCCCCTTTGCCCATATTGCCGGTGCATTAAAGGTTACGCCCCAGCAACTGCGCAAGGTCGAAGGGCGTCAGCATATCGACATCGATGGCGAGGCGGTCGGTCTGGTGGGCGCGCATCAGGTGTTGGGCTGTGGGGCGGTGGACAGCGCGGCGGATGAATTATGTGTCGTCTTGCTTGGCGCGGCGGGACAGAGATTTGCCGTGGCGGTTGACCGCTTTTTGGGCGGGCGCGAATTGGTGGTGCAACCCCTCGATCCGCGTTTGGGCAAGATCAAGGATATCAGCGCGGCATCGTTGACCGAGGATGGCGCGCCGTTGTTGATCGTCGATGTTGAGGACATGCTGCGGTCGCTGGAAAAACTGGCCTCGGCCGATCGTCTGGCCCATGTCGGGCATCACGGCGCAGTGGTGGCCGGGGGGCGCCGCAAGCGTGTATTGGTGGTCGACGATTCCTTCACCGTGCGTGAATTGCAACGCAAATTGCTCGACCATCATGGCTATGAGGTCGAAGTGGCGGTTGATGGCATGGATGGCTGGAATGCACTGCGTGGCGGGGGTTTCGATCTGGTGGTCAGTGATATTGACATGCCGCGCATGGATGGCATCGAATTGGTGCGCCGCATCCGACAGGACCCGTCCTTGCAGGCCATGCCGGTGATGATCCTGTCCTATAAGGACCGTGAAGAGGACCGGATGCGCGGATTGGAAGTCGGGGCGGATTATTACCTGACCAAGGGCAGTTTCCAGAATGACGCGCTGATTGACGCGGTGATTGACCTGATCGGTGAAGCGGCATGAGGATCGGCATCGTCAACGACATGCCGCTGGCTATCGAGGCGTTGCGGCGGGTTCTGGCACAGGCGCCGCAGCATCAGGTGATATGGACCGCCGCCGATGGCGTAGAGGCGGTGGCGTTGGCCACACGCGACCGGCCCGATATCATCCTGATGGACCTGATCATGCCCCGCATGAACGGGGTTGAGGCCACGCGCCGGATCATGGCGCAGGCGCCTTGCGCCATATTGGTGGTGACAGCCGATGTTGACACCCATGCCGCCCTGGTTTTCGCTGCGATGGGCAATGGCGCGCTGGATGCGGTTGATACGCCGCTGTTGGGCCATGATGCGCCCGCAGGCCGCCATCCCCTGCTGAACAAGATCGAGAATGTCGGGCGGTTGATCCAGGTGGATAATGTCACCACCGCGTTTAAGGCCAGTCATCCGACCAACATGACGACCAACCGACTGATCGCGATTGGCGCATCGGCGGGTGGACCGGCTGCGCTGGCCGCCATTCTCAAGGGGTTGCCCGCGCAATTCCCCGCCGGGATTGTCATTGTCCAGCATGTTGACGCCCGCTTTGCCGCCGGTTTGGCCCATTGGCTGGATGACCAAAGCGCGTTGACGGTTCGTTTGGCGCAGGAGGGGGACCATGTCCGCCCCGGCAACGTGCTGGTGGCGGGAACCGATCAGCATCTGGTGTTCATATCGCCTGACCGTCTGGGTTATTCCAGCGAGCCTTCGGACCATACCTATCGACCATCGATCGACGTCTTTTTCCGCAGCGCGGGTCAGTTTTGGCCTGGCGCGATGACAGGCGTTCTTTTGACCGGCATGGGCGCCGATGGTGCGCGAGGTCTTAAGGAATTGCGTGATAAAGGTCATTATACAATTGCACAAAATCAGGAGACTTGTGCAGTTTATGGTATGCCCAAGGCGGCGGTTCAAATGGACGCCGCCAAAGAGATATTGCCATTAGACCAAATTGCCCGCCGGTTGATGGAAATTCCCGGCATGAAAATATCGACGAAAGGATTGTCACAATGAGTCTTCCGATCACGGACAGTCCCGAATTAAATGATCCCGAACCGCTGGTGGGCCAGTCGATCATGGTCCTGCTGGTCGATGATCAGATCATGGTGGGCGAGGCGGTGCGGCGTGCATTGCTGGAGGAAGAGGGGATTGAATTCCACTATTGCTCGAACCCGGTCGATGCTCTTGCCATTGCGCGCAAGGTGCAACCTACCGTGATCCTTCAGGATCTGGTTATGCCGTCGGTCAACGGGCTGGATCTGGTGCGGCAATATCGCGCCGATCCGCATACCCGATCGACCCCGATCATCGTTTTGTCGACCAAGGAAGAAGCCAGCGTCAAGAGCGAGGCTTTTCGCGCCGGGGCCAATGATTACCTTGTGAAATTGCCCGACCGCATCGAATTGATCGCGCGCATACGCTATCACTCGGCGGCCTATCTTTCGCAGATCCAGCGCGATGAGGCCTATCGCGCGCTGCGCAAGAGCCAGCAGGAGTTGATGCAGGCCAATTTCGAACTGCAACGGCTGACCAATGTCGACGGCCTGACGGGGTTGAGCAATCGGCGCTATTTCGACGAATATTTCGAGACCGAATGGCGTCAGGCCGCGCGCGAACGGCATCCTTTGTCGCTGCTGATCATCGATATCGATCATTTCAAACAGTATAACGACACCTATGGCCATCTGGCCGGTGACGAAGTGTTGCGCGCAGTGGCGCAGACCGTCCAGCGAACCTATCGCCGCCCCAAGGATCTGGTGGTCCGTTTGGGGGGAGAGGAATTTGTCGTGGTCCTGCCCGCAACGCCCTTGGCGGACCTGCCTATGTTGGCCCAGCGCGTGGTGGATGCGATCATCGCACTGGATTTGCCGCATAAATCATCACCCGTGATCAACCGGGTCAGTATCAGCGTGGGCGGCGCGTCATGCCTGCCGGGCCGTGAGGACAGGCGCATGATGTTGTTGGAGGCGGCCGACAAGGCCCTGTATCAAGCCAAGCGCGAGGGCCGCAATCGCGCCGTAATCCAGCCCGAAGAGGGATGAGGGCCTGCGTTTTAGCACCGCAAGCGCGTCGGAATGGATTGGCAGAGTTGCAACACGGCGGCGCAGGGGATTAGGGCATCCGTTCGCCGCGACCTGCTTCTAGCACGCCATACCATTCGCCCCGGCTCCATTCGACCTTGAACGCATCGGCGGAAGCCCCGATGCGTTCCGGGTTTTGCGTGCCGACAATGGGGATGATCCGCGCAGGATGGGCCATAACCCATGACAGCGCGGCGGCGGCGGCATCCACGCCGAATTTGGCCCCCTGTGCCGACAGCAGTTTTGCCGCCGGGTGATCGCCGGCCACCAGCGCTCCGCCGCCCAGCGGCGACCATGCAAGAACGGACAGATCACGCGCCATTGCCTGATCCAGCGTGCCGTCATAGAGCGGATGATAGCGCAGCGCCGAAAATTCCGGCTGGGTTGAAACCAGTGGGAAGGGCAAAAAGGCCTGAAGCGCCTCGACCTCTGCCGGGCTGTAATTCGATACGCCAATATGGCCCACCTTGCCCGTTTCGACGATGGCGATAAGAGCGGCGGCCACATCGCGCGGGTGCGAAAGGAAATCGCGGCGGTGGATCTGGTAAAGCTCGACCGTTTCCACGCCCAACCGTTCGAGCGAAGCATCGACCGCCTTGGTCAGATAATCGATCGAGGAATTGTAGGGCCAGCCCGGCCAGATTCCGCCCTTGGTGGCGATAACCATACGCGCGCGCAGATCAGGGCGAGCGGCCAGCGCCTTGCCCAACAGCAATTCGGCGCCGCCAAAGCCGATGGGTTCGCCTGCGCCGTAAATGTCGGCGGTGTCAAACAGGGTAATCCCGGCATCAAGCGCGGCCTCGATCCGGGCGATGATCGCCCCGACATCATCCTTTCCATCCGGGCTGGCCAATCGCCACATGCCCCAGGCGAGGGGGGAAACGTGCAATCCGCTCTTGCCCAAAGGCACAGGGTCGCGGGCTATCGAGATGATTGGATCAGACATGGGTGCTCTATGGCGCAAAGTGTGAGGGCAGGAAAGGGCAATGGTTTTACCAATCCACGATGGCCAAGAGCATGGGAGTCAAGGCGAGGAAATCGGGCGCTCTTTGTTGAAGGAGACAGGGGCAATGATTGGTTGATCAGGCCAATCTGTACAGATTTCGCCTGACCTATGCCGAGTTGATACGTGATATTGCCTATGCCTACCGTTTGATCACGAGGATGAAGCCCTTTTCTAGATTTCATCTTCGGGTGCGACGCATCGTAGAGAAGGCCTGCGCGAAAGGCGGAATTGACTGCTAAACGGCTACAATCATTTCGTTTTTGCCCGCCAAATGACCAAACGTACATTTTGTGTCAAACCGGTATTGCATCTGGTCAGGCCATTAGGTAAAACCTTCTTCGAACAAAAGGGACGAGTCAGTCCGCTATAATCAGGGGATGGTATGAAAAGCTTCCACAACTCGGTGTGCGTCGCGGCTTTGGCGACGGCAATTGGTCTGGTGGCATCGCCGGCTTTTGCGCAATCGGGCGGGCCCAAGGCAGCGGACTCGGGCGAAATCATCGTGACCGCGCAAAAGCGTGCCGAAAATGTCCAGAACGTTCCGCTGGCCGTTTCCGTGCTGGGTGCAAGCCAGCTGCAAGCCGCCGGTGTGCGCCAGTTTCAGGACCTTGGTGCGGTATCGCCCTCGCTGACGATCCGTCCGGCGGAACACCCGGTCAATGCCAACGTGTCGCTGCGCGGCGTGGGCACGTTTGCCTTTGGCATCGGCGTTGAACCCAGCGTGGCCGTGATGGTCGACGAAGTGCCGCTGGCGTTTCAGGCGCGCGCCTTTACCGATCTGCCGGATGTGGAGCGCATCGAAGTCCTGCGCGGTCCGCAATCGACCCTTTATGGCAAGGCGGCCTCGGCTGGTCTGATCAATATCATTACCCGCAACCCGACCGACACGTTGAAGGTTCGCGCCAACGCCAATGTCACCACCGACAATGAATATGGCGGCAATGTCAGCATTTCCGGCCCGATCAGCCCGACGGTAGGCTATGTCTTTTCGGCGGCCTATTCCAAGTGGGACGGTAATGTCCGCAATCTTTACAATGGGCAAAAGCTGAACGGGCGTGAGGCCGTCAACCTGCGCGGCAAGATCCGTTGGGAACCGACCAGCGATGCCAAGCTGACGCTGTCGCTCAATTACATGAACGGCAACACCAATGTCGGCCGTCCGATCATTGCGCAGGCCGCGGGTGCGAATTTCCGCGGCACGGCGGGGCAAACCATCAATGTCGTGCTGCCCGGTGTCGTTCCCGGCCTGAACAATCAGAATACCAGCATCAACTATACTTCGCGCACCAAATATCAGGGCGGTGGCGGCAATCTGCGCGGCGAATTTTCGCTGGGCGATTATTCGCTGGTGACCATCACCTCCTATGACAAATTCCGTTTGGACGACTATTTCGATTCCGACGAAACGTCCTCGCCGCTGGTAGCGTTTAACAATATCCAGACCGGCACGTTCAAATCGACGCTGTTTACACAGGAAGTCCGCCTCCTCTCCGATGGCAGCAAGCCGTTCCACTATACGGTTGGCGCCTATTACGCGAATGTGGACTTTGAACGTCCGTTCTATCGCGGTCCGGTTATTGCGACCCAAAACTGGTACGCGACTTCAAAATCCAGCCAGATCGCAGCCTTTGTTCAGGCCGATTGGCAATTCATGCCCAAAGCAACGCTGACTGGCGGCGGGCGTGTGCAGAATGAAAAGATCGGCTACACGTTCAACGATATTCAGGCAAACAACGCCCGCTTCAACGGCAGCGCAGAGGATACCGCTGCAACCTATCGCATCAGCGCACGTTATGAATTTACCCCGCGCATCAATGTTTTTGTGACCTATTCCACTGGTTACAAGGGGCAAACTTATGACCTGACCTCTGGTTTCAATCAGGGGCGCGCCGATGCTGGACCGATCAAGCCGGAAACCTCGCGCGATATCGAATTCGGCGTTCGCAGCCAGTTGTTTGACCGTAAGGTCACGTTGAACGTCACCTATTTCGACACGACTTACAAAAACCTTCAGGCCCAGACGATCGAAACCGTCGGAGGGCTTCAGAACTTTCGCTTGACCAATGTGGGCAAGCTTGGCACGCACGGGTTTGAAATTGACGCGGGCTATCGTCCTAACAGCACGTTTAATTTCAACACTTCGCTTGCCATTCTGGACGCCAAATATCTCGATTATCCTGTGGCTCAGTGTTTTGCTGGACAAACCGCCGCACAGGGCTGCGTCGCCGGCACGCCTTCCAGCCAGAACCTGACCGGGACGCAGGCTGTGCAGGCGCCTAAGTTCAAGATGTCGCTGACCGCTGAATATACGCCCCAGATCACCGACAAGCTGCGTGGTTTGGCCCAGATCAATGTTCAGCATCAGAGCAGTGTTTTCTATGCCGCCCGCGATCCCCAGACTTTCCAAAAGTCCTATGAGATCGTGAATTTCAACCTTGGTATCCGCGACGAGAATCGCCGCTGGGAAGTGGCTGCTTTCGTCAACAACCTGTTTGATCAACAATATTACCCTGCGTTGATCAACAATAACGGCAGCTGGGGGGGCGGCATGACGACGCAGGCCGTCCTGCCGCGCGACTTCCGTCGCTATGGAGGGATCCGCGCCAGCCTGAACTTCTGATCCGGACAGGCCGGACGGTTGGACAAACCGCCCGGCCTTTTCGCGCCTTTTCGACATTTGGGAATGTAAGCCCGGCATCACATCATTGGAGACATTATGCGCAAGGCCAAAGCACTCGGCATTTTCTCCGCAGCCCTGATCTTGGGCAGCTTTCCCGTTCTGGCCGATCAGGCGCCCGATGCGCTGCCGCTGGCCACGATTGCCAATGAACCGCTGCTGGTCTCCGCCGATATGCGTGAAGGCACCGAGCTTTCGGGCACATGGCATTATTCGATCGACCCCTATCGCGCGGGGATCGCCGGGTTTCACGGCGAAACACCCGATCGGGGTCAGCAGCGCTGGCTCGACATTGATGTGCGCAAAGAGATGGCGATGGACAATCGCACCATGTTCGAATTCGACATGGCGCATAGTCTGACCACCGCACTGCCCGGCTCATGGCTGGCGGCATCGCCTGAATTGCGCCACTATCAGGGCGTGGTTTGGTATCAGCGCCATTTCGATGCGCCCTCCAACCGCAAGGGGCGCTACTTCCTGCGTTTTGGCGCGGCCAATTATGCCACGACGGCTTATCTCAACGGCAAATCGCTGGGGCGGCATGAGGGTGGCTTTACACCCTTTGCCTTTGAAGTGACGCAAGCGCTGCGCGATGGTGATAATCAGATCACCTTTGCCGTCGATTCACAGGCAACGCCCACCACCGTTCCGCCCACCGTCACCGATTGGGAAAATTACGGCGGCGCCACGCGCGGCATTCGGTTGGTCCACACGCCTGCCACCTATGTCGACAATGCGATGGTCCGCCTGACCACGGATGGCAAGCTGGAGGCCGAAGCGCATCTCGATGGCGCAGAGGCCGCGGGGAAGATCATCAAGCTGCAGATCGCCGGCCTTAAACTGGACATTCCGGGCAAGACCGATGCGCAGGGCAATTGGAAGGCGACGATCCCCGCGCCGCGCTCGCTGGTGCGCTGGTCGCCGGAAAATCCCAAGCTTTATGATGTCACCCTGACGGCGGGCGAAGACGTTTGGCGCGACCAGATCGGTTTTCGCACGATTGAGCGCAAGGGCGCCGACATACTTTTGAACGGCAAGCCGATCTTCCTGCGCGGCATTTCGATGCATGAGGAAGAGATCAGTCCCAATCCCGCCCGTGTCATCACCCCCGAAAATGCCGCCGCCCTGCTGGGTGAAATCAAGAACGGGCTGCACGGCAATTATGTCCGCCTTTCGCATTACCCCCATTCGGAGGTGATGACCCGCATGGCCGACAAGCTGGGCCTGTTGGTGTGGAGCGAAGTGCCGGTTTACTGGATGGTGGCGTGGAGCAATCCCGGCACACTGGCCAGCGCCCGCAACATGTTGGCCGAAAACATCCTGCGCGACCGCAACCGCGCCTCGGTTGTGATCTGGAGCGTGGCGAATGAAACCCCGGTCAATGATGCGCGCAACGCTTTCCTGCGCACGCTGATCGGCGATGTGCGGCGCCTCGATCCCTCCCGTCTGGTCAGCGCCGCCTTGCTGGTCAAGCGTGAGGAAGGCAGTGGCGCGCCAACCATGACCATGGTGGACCCGCTGGCGGGCGATCTCGATATCGTCTCGATCAACACGTATAATGGCTGGTACACCGGGGATCGTCTTTCCGACCTGCCCGGCAGCTTGTGGAATGTACCCGCCGACAAGCCCTTGGTCTTTTCCGAATTCGGTGCGGATGCGAAATCGGGTTTCCACAGCCCGGACAAAATGCAGAAATTCTCCGAAGAGTTTCAGGCTGAATATTACCGCAAGACGCTGGCCATGGCGGACCGCGTGCCCACATTGCGCGGTTTGTCGCCTTGGATCCTCAAGGATTTCCGCTCGCCCCGTCGTCAGAACCCTGATTTCCAGATGGGCTGGAACCGCAAGGGCCTGATTTCGGAAACCGGTCAGCGCAAGATCGCCTTTGACGTTCTGGCCAATTACTACACCCTGAAATCAGGGGAGAAAACCAAGTGAAGCGTCTGCTGCTGGCCGCTGCATTATGGTCCAACGCGGCATTGGCCGCGCCGGGGGCGTGGGTTGATGGCGTGTTGCCGGTCAACAACCCGCCGGTCAGCAAGGCGATCGACCTGCCCATCACTCTGCCGCGCGATAATCCCGCGCATGAGGGATGGGCCCAGCAGACCCCCGATCAGCGGTTGGTTTACAATGTTGGCAAACCACAATTGCTGCTCTGGCCCGGCACGTTGCCTGCGGGCAAGGTGGCCCCGGCGGTCATTCTGGTTCCGGGCGGGGGTTTCCAATTCCTCGCGATGGACAATGAAGGCTTTGACGTGGCCAAGCGCCTCGACAAGCAGGGCGTGCGGGTGTTCATCCTGAAATACCGCACCTTGCCGGTGGGTGAGGGGTTTGCCGCGTTCAAAGAGGCGATTTCGGGCACGTTTCAAAGAGGGGTGAAGGTTACTTCGGACAACGTGCCCTATGCCGTGGCCGATACGCAGGCCGCGATCCGCATGGTCCGCGCCAAGGCGTCGGATTGGCATGTTGATGCGGCGAAAATCGGCATTCTGGGCTTTTCCGCCGGGGCGATGACTGTTCTGGCCACGACACAGGCTAATGCGCCCGATGCCCGCCCCGATTTTGTAGGCATGGTCTATGGCCCGACGCAGGGCGCCGATGTTCCGCCCCACGCCCCGCCGCTTTTTTCAGTGATCGCGGCCGATGATCGCTTTTTCAAGACGCAGGATCTCAGCCTCATCCACAACTGGCGCCGGTCGGGTGGATCGGTCGAGTTTCATCTCTACAGTGCGGGCGGTCACGGCTTTGCCTCGCAGCCCAATGGCACGACCAGCGATGCGTGGTTCGACCATTATGCGCTGTGGCTTAAAGACAATCATATCACTGGCAAGTAAGCGGAAAAAATCTGATGAACTATCGTCTACTCGCGCAATCTGCTGTTCTTGCCCTCGGCCTCTCGCTTGGCGCACTTGTCCATGCGCAAGAGGCGCGCAGCGTCCTTCCTCTGACGACGGATTGGCGTTTTACCGGCGATGAAATGCCTGCTGACGCGGCCAAATCAGACTTTGCCGATGGTGCTTGGCAATCCGTCTCGGTGCCCCATACCTGGAACCGGGTCGGCTATTACCATCACGATCTGGGCGGGACGAACAAGCCGTCCACCGTGGCCAAAAAGATGGGCGTGGGTTGGTATCGCCAGCATTTTACAGCGCCGGCCAATCTGGCGGGGCGCAAGACGTGGATCGAATTTGATGCGGCAAGCCGGGTCGCGCAGGTCTGGCTGAACGGCGTCCTGCTGGGCGAACATCGCGGCGGGTTCAGCCGTTTCCGCCTTGACGCCACCGCCGCGTTAAAGCCGGGGCAGGTCAATGTTCTGGCCGTGCGGGTCGATAATTCGCAACCGGCGGCTGGATCGTCGACATCCGATGTTCTGCCGCTGTTTGGCGATTTCTTTGTCCATGGCGGGCTGTATCGTCCGGTCCGGTTGGTTTCGACCGCGCCTTTGCATGTCGACATGAATGATTTTGGCGGGCCGGGCCTCTATGCCGCGACAACCGCCGTGGACGGATCGGACGCCAAGATCCATGCGCGCGTCCGATTGACCAATGACACGGCCAAACCGGCCAATGTTTCGGCGCGCCTTTCGTTGATCGACCGCGATGGCAAAGTGGCGGCGCAGACCATCGTCAAGCAGGCTCTGGCCGCCAAAACGACGGGTGAGGGCGCAGGTGATCTGACCGTTGCAGGGGCGCATCTTTGGCAAGGGACCATTGACCCCTACCTCTACACTTTGCGCGCCGAGGTTATGGGCGCGGACGGCAAGGTCACCGACAGTGTTGACCAAAACTTTGGCATCCGCACGATGCGGTTTGACCCGGACAAGGGGTTCTTTCTCAACGGCAAACCCTATGTCCTGCGCGGCGTCGGCTATCATCAGGACCGCGATGGCAAGGGCTGGGCGATCAGCGAAGAGGACGTTGCCGAAGACGTTGCCACCATGCGCGAAATGGGCGTCAATTCGATCCGCCTGACCCATTATCAGCATGGTCCGGTGATCCACGATCTGGCCGACCGGAACGGTTTGGTTGTGTGGGATGAAGTGCCGCTGGTTTCGGCATGGACCGTGGGCGGTAAGCTGGAGCCGGAAGCGGCACTGTTGGCCAATGCCCATCAGCAATTGAGCGAATTGATCCGCCAGAATTACAACCACCCGGCCACGGCGATCTGGAGCATCGCCAACGAGGTCGATTTCGGCAATTCCATGCCCGCCTTTATCGTCGGCGGCAGCGGCGGCAAGACGCCCGATCCGATGCCTGTGTTGGCGCAATTGCAAAAACAGGCCAAGGATGAAGATCCCTCGCGCCCAACCGCTTTGGCCACCTGTTGCGAAGGGCGGTTGTTCAGTGCGAATGTGGCCATTCCCGAAGTCGCGCCTGCGGCGGATCTTGGCGGGGCGAACCGCTATTTCGGCTGGTATTTTGGAAAGGCGGGCGACCTTGGCCCGATGCTCGATCAATTGCATGCCAAACGCCCGCAACAGCCTCTGTCGGTGACCGAATATGGCGCGGGTGGCGCGTTGACGATCCACACGGACAATGTGCTGGGTGGCGCGCCGGATTCGCGCGGGGCGGCCCAGCCCGAAGAATATGAATCCTATATCCACGAAACTGCCCTGGCCCAGATTGCCGCGCGGCCCTATCTCTATGCCTCGTGGCTGTGGAATTCCTTTGATTTTGCCACCACCGTCCGCACCGAGGGCGATGCACAGGATATCAACACCAAGGGGCTGGTGGCCTATGACCACAAGACCCGCAAGGATGCCTGGTATTTCTATAAGGCGAATTGGAGTGACGCGGCCACGGTGCGCATCACCGGGCGCCGCTATGTCAATCGTGCCTATGGCGTGACCGATATCAAGGTTTACAGCAATGCCGACAGCACGGAACTGCTGCTCAATGGCCGCTCGCTGGGGCGCAAGGATCATTGTGCGCAGATGATTTGCGTCTGGTCCGCGGTGGCGCTGGACGAGGGTGAGAACAAGTTGGTGGCGCGGGGCATGCGCCATGGTGAGGCGGCAGAGGATCAGGTGAACTGGACGCTGTCCCCGGAAAAGCGCAAGTCGATCGTGATCGACTCGGGCGCGCTGGTCGCGGCCAAAAGCGCGACCCGCCTGCTGGGTTCGGACAATTGGTTCGACGGGGGTGATGTCGCCAGTCTGGATAAGCCGGCTGATTATGGCCGTCCGCCTCAGCGCGCCAAGATCGACGGCACGCAGGAACGCGACGCCATCGCCACCTATCGTCAGGGCAGCTTTGCCTATCATATCCCTGCGCCCGCTGGTCGTTATAAACTGACGCTGTGGTTCCCGGCCTCCGTTGGGCAAGCCAAGGGCAGCTTTGACATTCGTGCCAATGGCAAGGACCTGTTGCGTCAGTTTGAACCCGTCGCACCTGTGGGGGATGCAGTGGCCGTCGCCCGGACATTCGACATTCAATCCAAGGGGCAGATCGATCTGGAATTCAAGGCGGGCAGCGCGCCCGCTCGTGTGTCGATGATCGAAATCGACGCCAAGTAAGTGAAGTTATTCAATTCAAGGGTCCACCTTAATGGCTGGTAAAATCAAATCTTTGCGGTGGTGGATCATTGGTCTCGTCACAATGGGCACGGTGCTCAACTATCTGGCCCGTTCGACGCTGTCGGTGGCGGCGCCCACGCTCAAGGCGGAATTGGGCATCACGACCCAGCAATATAGCTGGATCGTGATCGCCTTTCAGGCCAGCTATACCGTGATGCAGACGGTGGCGGGCGCGGTGCTGGACGCGCTGGGCACGCGGTTGGGTTTCATGATCTTTGCGGTGGGTTGGGCCATTGCCAATGCGCTGCACGCGCTGGCCGGGGGCTGGGCAGGTCTTGCTTTCTTCCGCGCCTTGCTGGGCGCGAATGAGGCGGCGGCCATTCCTGCCGGGGCCAAGGTCGTGTCCGAATGGTTCCCCGCGCGCGAACGTTCGCTGGCCACCAGCGGTTTTCAGATGGGAACCAGCATCGGCAACATGATCGCGCCGCCGCTGGTGGCCTTTTGCATCCTGTGGTGGGGGTGGCGTTCGGCCTTTGTCGTGTCGGGCGCGCTCAGTCTGGTCTGGTCGCTGGCGTGGTGGGCGTTTTATCGACGCCCCGATGAACATGCCCGGCTTTCGGATGAAGAACGGGCGATGATCCGTGAAGGGCAGGCCGACAAGGACGAAAGCGGTCCGCCCCCCGGGCGTTTGGCCCTGATGAAGGAACGATCGTTCTGGGCCATTGCCGTGCCGCGTTTCTTTGCCGAACCGGCGTGGCAGACGTTCAACTTCTTCATCCCGCTCTATCTGGTCAGTCAATGGCATCTGGACCTTAAGGCCGTGGCGCTATGGGCATGGTTGCCGTTTCTGGCGGCGGATTTTGGCTCACTGGCGGCGGGTGTGTTGCCGGGCTGGCTGATCCGGCGCGGTGCGGGCGTTGTTGCCTCGCGCAAGATCACGATGACCTGCGGGGCTCTATTGATGGCGGGGCCTGCCTGTATTGGGCTGGCGCCCGATCCCATGTGGGCGATCGCCTTTTTCTGCATTGGCGGTTTTGCCCATCAGATGCTCAATGGCGCGTTGATCACGCTTTGCTCTGATATGTTCCCCAGCAGCCGGGTCGGCACCGTCAGCGGTCTGACCGGATCGGCGGCGTGGATCGGGGGCATTCTGTTCACCTTCCTGATCGGGCAAAGCGCGGATTCCTTTGGCTACAATCCTTTGTTTGTCAGCCTTTGCGTTCTGGATCTGGTGGGTTGCGCGGTGTTGTGGACCTTGGTTCGCGGCGTAAAAGGCTGATATATTTTAACTAGGCAGGTCAGTTGTCGGACTGACAGGATCAGGATGTAACCATGAGTGATGCCCATATCTTTGCCGACGAATATGATCTGCTGATCATCGGCGGGGGGATCAACGGCACCGGCATCGCGCGTGATGCGGCGGGGCGGGGCCTCAAAGTCCTGTTGGTTGAGCGCGATGATCTGGCCGCGCACACATCTTCGGCCAGCACGAAACTGATCCATGGCGGCCTGCGCTATCTGGAATATTACGAATTCCGTCTGGTGCGCGAAGCTTTGCAGGAGCGGGAACGGCTGATCCATATTGCGCCGCATATCAGTTGGCCTTTGCGTTTCGTTTTGCCCCAACCCAAGGGCGGGCGGCCCGGATGGATGATCCGTATCGGCCTGTGGCTCTATGACCATATCGGCGGCAAGCAGAGCCTGCCCTCCTCGCATGGGGTGGACCTGCGCGATCGGCGGTGGGGCGAAGGGTTAAAGCCGGGGCTGGCCAAGGGCTTTGTCTATTCGGATGCCTGGGTGGATGATGCGCGCCTGGTGGTGTTGAACGCCATCGATGCGGCCGAACGCGGCGCCGACATCCGCACCGGCGTTGCCGCCACCGGGGCCAGGGTGGAGGGTGATTGCTGGCTGGTCGATCTGGCGACGAGCGATGATGCCGCGCCCAAAGCGCAGGTCCGCGCCCGTGCGGTGGTGAATGCGGCGGGGCCTTGGGTGGGCGAAATGCTGGGCGCCATACCCGACGCGCAGGCCCATGGCGGCATACGTCTGGTCAAGGGCAGCCATATTATCGTGCCCAAGGTCTATCCGGGTGATCATGCCTTCATCCTGCAAAAACAGGATGGCCGGATTGTCTTTACCATCCCCTATCAGGGGGCCTTCACGCTGGTCGGCACGACCGACATTCTGGTTGGCGCGGACGAGCGTGACGCGCCCAAGATCAGCGGTGAAGAGGTCGATTACCTTTGCCAGACGGTCAATGACTATTTCACCGCGCAGGTTGGGCCGGACGATGTCGTTTCGACCTATTCGGGCGTGCGTCCGCTTTATGATGATGGCGGGGCCGATGCCAAGGCGATCACCCGCGACTATGTCCTGAAACTGGGACGGGAAAGTGGGCCGCAGGTGCTGTCCATCTTTGGCGGCAAATTGACCACCTATCGCCGTTTGGCCGAACATGCGCTTGAAATGCTCACGCCGTTTCTGCCGCCGATGCGTGGTGGGTGGACGGGGGCGACTCCGCTGCCGGGAGGTGATCTGCCGGGCGATTTCGCGTCGTTTTTGGCCGATGTGGGCCGTCGCTGGCCTTTCCTGCCTGCGGAAGTGGCGGGGCGTATGGCCCATGCCTATGGTACGCGCATCACGCGCATTTTGGGGGATGCCGCGTCGCTTGCCGATCTGGGGCAGGATTTCGGGCAGGGCTTTTATGAGGCCGAATTGCGCTATCTGATGGACCATGAATGGGCCAGAACCAGCCGGGACGTTCTGTGGCGGCGCAGTAAGCTGGGCCTGACCGCGCCGCCGGAAATGGCCGCCCGGATTGATCAATGGCTTGAAAAGAATAACCGGTAAAGCGGGCAAGAGGATGACAATGAGCGGCTATATTCTCAGCATCGATCAGGGCACGACCTCGACCCGCAGCCTGATCTTTGACGCCAACCGCCATGTTGTGGCCAGCGCGCAGCAGGAATTTGCCCAGCATTATCCCGCCGACGGCTGGGTCGAACATGATGCCGAAGATATCTGGCGCGACACTTTGGCAACGGCCAAGGGAGCCTTGGCCAAGGCGGGGTTGGGGGCGCGGGAAATTGCGGCCATCGGCATCACCAACCAGCGCGAAACGGTGGTCCTGTGGGATCGTGCCACCGGCACCCCGCTGCACCGCGCCATCGTGTGGCAGGATCGGCGGACCGCGCAAATCTGCGCGCAACTGCACGAAGCGGGGCATGAAGCGCTGGTGCAGGAGCGCACCGGCTTGCTGCTTGACCCCTATTTTTCGGCGACGAAACTGGCGTGGTTGCTGGATAATATTCCCGGTGCGCGTGACAGGGCCGAAAGAGGGGAACTGGCCTTTGGCACGATCGACACATTCCTGCTTTGGCGTTTGACCGAGGGGCGCGAGCATAAGACCGATGTCACCAATGCTTCGCGCACCTTGCTGTTCGATATTCAGCAGCAGCGCTGGTGCCCGGATCTGTTGGCATTGTTCCGCATCCCCGCCTCGCTCTTGCCGCAGGTTTGCGACAGCGCGGATGATTTTGGTTCGACCCAATTGCTGGGCGGCGACATTCCCATTCGCGGCATCGCGGGGGATCAGCAGGCCGCGCTGGTCGGGCAATCCTGCCTTGCGCCCGGTCAGGCCAAGATTACCTATGGCACCGGCGGCTTTATGCTGATGAACACGGGCGCGACGCTGACCCGCTCGCGCAGTCGGTTGCTGACCACGATTGCCTATCGCATGGATGGCGTCACCCATTACGCGATGGAAGGCTCGCTCTTTGTCGCGGGCGCGGCGATCAAATGGTTGCGCGATGGTTTGGGCATCATTGTCGAGGCGCGTCAGACACAGGACATGGCCGCACGCCTGCCGGACAATGGCGGGGTTTATATGGTGCCGGCCTTTGTCGGCCTTGGGGCGCCGCATTGGTGTACGGATGCGCGGGGTATGCTGACGGGCCTGACCTTTGACAGCGGGGCGGCGCATATTGCGCGTGCGGCGCTGGAATCGGTCGCGTTTCAAACCGCCGATCTGGTTTCCGCGATGCAGGGGGACGGTGCGGGCGCTCTGGCCGCCCTGCGGGTCGATGGAGGTATGGCGGCCAATGACTGGTTCTGTCAGTTCCTGGCCGATATTCTGGACATTGTGGTCGAGCGTCCCGGCAATCTGGAGACGACGGCGCTGGGCGCGGCGATGTTGGCGGCCCATGCCATTGGCGCTTGGCCGAATGCGTTGAACGGCGAGGCGACGGGTGAAGTCACCCGTTTCCATTCGCAAATGACCCCCGCAGCGCGCGCCCGGCTTCAGTCTGAATGGCAGGCCGCTATCCGTCGCGCGACGGCGCGCTGACAAAGGATTAGGTTGTCCCGCGCGCAAGCGATGGACAAATGTGGTAGGCCGACTGGGCGCACCATTCTGTTGGCTGTTGAACAGCCAGCTTTCCACTTTTTGTGGATGTTAATCCTCGTGCGTTGAGCAGCAGCCAGTTATGCCGCGCAGGTGACGAAATTGCGCCCGGCATTCCGCGCCGGGACCAAATTCGGCATCGAAGCGGCAAATCTGGACATAAGCTTAAAAGATCAAAGGGCAAGGTCAGGCCTGCGATCTGTCGCACCATCGGGGAGTCTTTGAAGATGATGACCGCAACAAACAAGCGCTTGCGCAAAATGTCCATGGCTTTGGGATTGGCCATTTCTCTGGGAGCATTAGCTCCATCCGCAGATGCGCATGGTATCTGGTTCGCGCAAAGGGCGCGTCAACTTGCATTGGTCTATGGCGTGGGCGCTGATGATCTTGATGCGGTTAAGCGTCTGCCTTTGGTAAAGGAAACCAAGGGGTTTGATGCGCAAGGGCTGCCGGTCAAGGTGACTTTGCGCGCGGCGGGTGTCATCCCGGTGGTGGACAGCGACGAACCGGTTTCGATCGTGGCGGCCGCGATGGATTATGGTCTGTGGACCAAGACGCCCGATGGCGAATGGCACAACAAGGGCCGCGATGAAGTGCCCACGGCCACGCTCGCCGAACATAACTGGAAATATGCGGTCCATTTGACGCAAATGCCGACAAAGCCGGTGCCTTTGATCGAAGGCCACACGTTGCAGCTTGTGCCCGCAACGACGACAATCCCGCAAAAGATGGGCGAACCTTTCACCGTGCGCGCCATGTATAAGGGCAAGCCCATGGCGGGCGTCATTATCATGTCCGATTACGTCAATGATCCCGATGAAGCGGGCGTCAAGACCAGCGCCGATGGCACCGCTACGATCAAGCTGCGCAATCAGGGGCTGAACGTGATCATGGCCATCTATGTCGGGCCCGCCGACGATTCAAAAAAGGCCGATCACAGCGAATATCGCTCATCGCTCTCCTTTGTCCTGCCCCACGCGCCGGAATGATCGGCATCCCGTCAGGAGTTTGCATCATGATGAAGAAATTACTTGGCCTTGGCGCGATGGCTTTGGCCCTGATGCCCGGTTTGGCCAACGCGCATGGCAGCATGAAGCCGCTGTATGGCGGGTTGGTTCAGATGACCGGCGAAACCGTGATCGAACTGGTTTCCACGGACAAGGGCGTCGATGTCTATTTGACCGAGGAAGATGAACCACTGGTCGCGGCCAATTACACCGCCAAGCTGACCCAGACCGTCGGCGTTGCCAAGACCGAGGCCATATTGGTCCCCGTGGGTGTCAACAAGTTAAGCGCAGCCGGTTTCAAACCCGTCAAGGGAGCTAAACTGGTTGTCGCACTGGTTGACAAATCGGGGGCCAAGATCTTCGCAAGCTTTCAGGCGAACTGAGGCCCGACCGCTTTTCTGGTGCCTTGCGTCACATCTCGATATCTATGACTTTGCGCATAACGCCCAGAACCATCGCGTTCTGGGCCGACACCACACCGCCATTGACAATTGTCTGGCGGGTTTCGGCCAAGGGAAGGACAAGGCGCAGCCTTTCGGCGGGGGCCGGGGTTGTGCCGGTCCACACGGCCACAATAGTGACCGTGTCAGACGCGGTTTTCACCCAAACGTTCCAGAGCGGCGGATGGTCCAGGTCGGGCCAGCTATTGCCGCTTTCGTCAAACCCGCTCCAGGTGAATTGCCCTTCGCCCTTGGGGGGATAGAGCAAGGCTGCGGGTTGGGGTTTGGCCTGAACAAACCCGGCGGGCGCCAGATCCAGGAACAGGCCGGACCCTTCGCGCGCCAGCATCGGCGGAAGGCCGGAAAGCGGGGCGTAGAGCACCACATCCTGTCCGCCCACATAGGCGCGGTCGTCACGGATATCATACCAATTGGCGCCGTTGGGCAGATAGGCCGCGACCTTTTCGACACCTTTATCCATCGCGGGTGCCACCAAAAGATCGGGGCCTAGCAAATGGGTGTCGCTATCCTCCCACGCGCGCGGATCTTGTGAGAAGTCCAGCCAGAGAGGGCGGCTGACCGGTTCATATTCGGCATGATGGCGCCACAGCAGGTCGTGCAGCATGGGTTGCAGCGCGCGGCGCATTTGCATCATGCCGACAATGGCATGCGTCGCTTCGGGATACATCCATGGTTCGTTGACGGTGCGATCGGTGTTCCAGCTGTGGATCGAAAAGCGCGGCATCACGATCCCGGCCTGAACCCAGCGCAAGAAGAGTTCAGGTTCCGGTGCCGGGCCCGCAAATCCGCCAATGTCATGCCCGAAATTGGACACACCTGACAGCGCAATGCCCAGTGCCATTTTCTGATTATAGCGGATTGTGTGCCATGCGGTGAAATTGTCGCCCGACCAGCTTTGCGCATAGCGCTGCATCCCCGCCATACCGCTGCGCGTCACGACATAGGGGCGTTCGTCGGGGCGATAGGCGATTTGTGCGGCGCGGCTTGCCCGCATCATCAACAGCGTTTGCACCGGGCGTTCGGCGGCGGCGGGCCGGGGCGCGCCAAAGCCGGAAATCCGGGCGCGCTTGTCCCAGATTTCGTACTCATTGTTGTCATTCCATGTCGAATGGATGCCATATTCCAGCAATTGCTGCGTCACCTGTCCGCGCCACCATGCCGCCGCATCCGGGTTGGTGAAATCGACATAGGCGCCGACCTCGTCCCAGAATTGGCAGACAATCGGGTCGCCATCGGCGTCCGACACGAACCATCCCTTTTCCGCCAATTCGGCATAGAGCGGATGGGTGACCAGCAGTGCGGGCTTGATATTGGGGACCAGTTCCACCCCGGCATCGGCATAGGATTGCACAAAGCCGCGAACATCGGGGAACTTTTCAAGATTCCAATGAAAAACGTAACGCTTGTCGCCGATCGAGGTATAGCCTGAGGACAGGTGAAAGCTCTCACACGGAATGTCGTGACGCTCCAGTCCCTCGATGAATTCGCCCATCCTCTCCTGCGCATTTGGCGCATCGGTATAGGTCATGGTCGATCCGGAATAGCCCACCGCCCAGCGCGGCTGAAACGCGGGCCGCCCGGTCAGCCATGTGTAGCGGCGGGTGACTTCACGCGCATCCGGCCCGGCGATCATGTAATAGTCAAGGTCGCCGCTCTCGGCCCGCATATAACGGTAATGCGGGTGATAATTGTCATGCTCATGGCCGAAATCAAAAGTGGGGTCGGCGGTGGTGTCGTAAAACACGCCATGCGCCGCGCCCTCCGCGTTGACCACGAGGACATAGGGGATGGATTTATACAGCGGGTCATTCGCCCCGGCATCATAGCCCATCGGGTCCAGATTGGTCAGGCGGAAACGGCGCCCTGCGCGGTCCATCGCCCCCGCTTTTTCGCCCAGCGCATAATAGCGTTCGCCCGATTGGCGCGTGACATAATGATAGGCGGCATCGTCCCACCATCCGAAATTATAGGCTTGCGTCGGGCGGTCCTGCGCCGTCAATTGCCATGTGCCACCGACCATTTGATGCCATGTGCAAAAGAATCCATCGCGCGCGATCGCCACGCGAAGGCGGGCGGTGGCGATGCTGATTTGGGTTTCTGTTTCATCGATGCTGAAATCGGGCGCGGCAAATCCTTCGACGCTCATCCGGTCGCGGCCCGGTTCGTCAATGTCGCTTTGCCCCGGCGCGACGGCCCAGCTCGGTGCGGAGGTAACTTTCCCCTGCGTCAGCAACAGGACGCGGAAAATGTCTTCTTCGGCGATAAAGATATGCGCGACCGCGCCTGTATCGGCGGTCAAGGTGACGCGCGGCCCATCCCGCTGGGTCAACGAGAAACGCGGCGGGTGGGCAAGGCTGGGTTTACGCATGCGGATCAGGCCTTTGCTAAAATGAGGTGGCGGCGCATGGCAAACAGCCAAACCGCGCCAATCAGATCGAATGCGCCAAGGCAGGCGAACAGCGGGGCATAGCCGATTTTGTCGGCCAATTGCCCAATGGCGAGTGAGAAGAGCAGCCCGCCCGTCCAGCCCGCCATGCCGACCAGCCCGTTGGCCTTGGCAATATCGCCCTTGGGAAAGACATCGGCGGATAGCGTGTTGATCAGCACCGAGATGATCTGATGCGCAAATCCGCCAAGCGAAAGCAGCGCAATGGCGGCATAAGGGCTGAGCACGAGGCCCACGCAGCCCGGCGCGATCATCAGGACGGCGGCCAGCGAAATGCCCGCGATGCGCGATCCTTCAAGGGACAGCCCTCGCCAGCGTTGCAGGAAAGGCGCCAGATAGCCGCCCAGAATGCCGCCCGCATCGGCCGCCAGAAACGGCACCCATGCGAATAGGGCGATCTGGGTGATGTCCATCCCGCGCTCTTTGGCCAGATAGAGCGGGATCCAGAAGGAGAAAGTCTGCCATGCCGGTTCGGCCAGAAAACGAGGTACGGCAATGGCCCAGAAACGCTTGGTTTTGGCGATGGCGCGCAAGGTGGTGGCGCCAAGTGCGACAGTGGGGGCTTCGACCGGGCGCTGGCCCTCGCGGATTTCGGCCAGTTCCTGGGGCGTGACATAGGAGGCGTCACCGGGCGAGCGATAGAATTTATACCATGCCGCAGCGAACAAGACGCCCAATGCCCCGGTCACGATAAAGGCCGCCTGCCAGCCATAAATCTTGGCCACCAGCGCGGCCAGCACTGGTGCGATGACTGCGCCAAGCGACGTTCCGGCGTTGAACCAGCCCACCGCCACCGAACGTTCGCGATCAGGGAACCATTCGCCGATAGTCTTCATGCCCGCCGGGATGGCGGCGGCCTCGGCCATGCCCAACAGGCCGCGAAAGGCCGCCAGAGACATCCAGCCCCGCGCCGCGCCATGGGCCATATTGGCAAGGCTCCACGCCAGTGCAAAAATGGCAAAGCCTGCGGTCAGACCAATCTTGTCGATCAGCATCCCGCCGATCGGCTGCATCAGTGTGTAGGCGAGCTGAAATGCGCCGACGATATAGGAATATTGTTCGGTCGTGATGGCCAGATCGGCCTTGAGCTGGGGCGCCAGGACGCCCAGCGAATTGCGCGCGATATAGTTGATGATGGTGCCCACCATCACCAGCAACAGAATGCGCAATCTTGCTGAGCGCCAAGTCATTTCCTATCCCATCCCTTTGTTTATTATGGTTTGTGTGGTTTGGCCTTTACCAATTCCACATGGTTCCATCTTCCAACCTTGCGACGGGGAGGTATGCGGGCTTGTAGGGATACTTGGCGGCCAGCGCCTCGTCGATGTCGACGCCGTGGCCGGGTGTGTCGCCGACATAGAGCATGCCCGCCTCGAACGTGTAATCGTGGGGGAAAACCTCGTCGGT